>JABXJW010000430.1 GCA_013375395.1 Desulfobacterales bacterium | reverse complement strand
GAATTGGACAGCCATCAGGCTGCCCGCAAGGGCGAGGGGCATGGATGCCCCGAGTCAAATCAAGGGATTGCGCGGAGGCGTACATTGGTACGTCGCACAAGCGATCCCGCAGATTGACGCCGAGATTGCGGAAAAGGGCCATTTATGGATGGACACTAGTTATGATAATGGGGGGCGGGAACTGATTAAAGGGGATGGCGATGCCAAGACAGGCGAGGCTTGATGCACCCGGGACGCTGCATCACGTCATTGTTAGGGGGATAGAAAAGCGGTGGATAGTTGATTGGTATTTCAGAGGGCAGACGGCCGGATCTTGTTGGGGGCGGTTTGATACGTTGGCCCTGATAAAAAACCCTTGCTTTTTTAAGCGATTCGGTTTAATTTACCCTTGTGTTTTAAAATAATGCAAACAAATATCAGTTGATATATAATTATGAAGCGATTTATAGATCAGGAACTTAGGAAATGGAAGGAAGCCAAGCGCCGAAAACCCCTCATCGTCCGGGGGGCGAGGCAGGTCGGAAAGACCTATTCGATAAACCAGTTCGGACAAGATTGCTTTGATGCTGTTGTGGTTGTGAATCTGGAACGCAATCCGGACTGGCATCGCGTTTTCGACGGCAATCTACACCCGAAACGTATCTGTGCGGATCTGGAAATCGTGCTGCAACAGAAGATAGTTCCGGAGAAAACGCTGCTTTTTATCGACGAAATCCAGGCTTGCCCCAGAGCGATTACGGCCCTTCGCTATTTTTATGAGGAATTGCCCGAGCTGCATGTGGTTGCAGCCGGTTCACTCCTTGAATTTGCCATGAAAGATATTTCTTTTCCGGTTGGCAGAGTGCAATTTTCCCGTCTTCATCCACTCTGTTTTGCAGAATACCTTCAGGCAACAGGCAACGATGAGGCCGCAAATATCATTCTTGGCCCCCCGGAAACTGTTTCCCAAACAATCCACGAATTTCTTTGCGATGAACTACGCAGGTATTTTTTTGTGGGAGGGATGCCCGAAAGTGTAGCTGCCTACGTGGAAACCGGGTCAATGCGGGAATCTTTCGAGGTGCAGACTGAGATCTGTGATACTTATCGGTTGGATTTTTCGAAATACAGCCCGCATTCCAACAAGCATTGTCTCAATGCCGTACTTACAACAGTAGCGCGGAGCGTTGGACAACAGATAAAGTATTCCAGGCTTGCCGATGGTTATTCAAACCCAACCCTGAAAAAAGCATTTAACTTGCTGTGCCTGGCAAACGTTATAAGGAAAGTGCCGTCGGTTGATCCGTCCGGACTGCCCCTTGGAGCCACTGCCGCTGCAAACATCTTTAAGTCATTGATGGTTGACATTGGTCTAATGAGGCATCTTACGGGCATGCCAATAGATGTTGAATACGCCAAGGCAGACTTGCTCAACATCTACCGCGGCGCCATGGCAGAGCAGTTTGTCGGCCAGGAGATGACATTGTCTCAGAAGGATGATCTTTACTACTGGTCGAGACGGGCAAAGAGCAGTTCAGCAGAAGTGGATTACGTGGCGGTTATTGACGGCAGGATACATCCCGTAGAAGTGAAAAGCGGAGCTTCCGGCAGGCTGAAAAGCTTGCATCTCTTCTTGGAAACGTATCAAAATTCTCCAAAGGGTATTGTACTTTCCACGCGTCCTTATGCAGAACTGCCGGAAAAGAATATCGTATTTGTGCCGTTGTATTTTGCTTTTTCAGCAATACGAGGAATCGGTGGTTTATGACACCCATGGGGAATCGCGGGGACGTCCATTTGTAAATTAGTTTAGCCCATAGCATATTGATGATATTGCCTTTTTATTTTGCTTTTTCAGCAATACGGGGGAATCGCGGGGA
>JABXJW010000091.1 GCA_013375395.1 Desulfobacterales bacterium | reverse complement strand
ATCATCTGTTCAATGGGACTCATTGACCTTTCCAGGGAGATTCAAGCATGACGCTGAGTGTTCCACGCATCCGTCAGTACCTTCAGACATTCGCATTAGAAAAGCTGTTCATTGAGGAACTGGGTTGGGACCGCCACTCCGTCCGACTCTCTGTTCAGGTAGACGGGCAAGCCCACTCGCTAACTGCCTTTGCAGAAAAGCGCGGTGTACAGATTTTTGAGTGCCAGCCCTATGCTGACGGCAAGATCCCTGACTACGCCACCCGCCGTAAGATAGAAAAACAGGTGACGAAGTCGGCCTACGAACATCTCATTATTTTCGCTGACGCCGAGAGAGGCATGCAGATATGGCAATGGGTGTCACGCCAGCCCGGCCAACCGGCGCGATACCGCGAACACCATTATCATCCTGGCCACCAATCAGGGGGTTCTCTCATACAGAAGCTGGAGTCAATCTCTTTTCCTCTGAGCCAGGAAGAGGGATTAACGTTAACGGGCGTGGCATTTGGTCTTCGTGACGCATTTGACCGCGACCGGGTCACCAAGCGGTTCTATGACCTGTTCAAGAAACAGCATACGGCCTTTCTCAACTTCGTCAAAGGGATCACAGAGCAGGGGGATCGCGAATGGTATGCCTCTCTCATGTTGAACCGTCTGATGTTCATCTATTTCATTCAGCGAAAAGGATTTCTAGACGGCGATGTCGATTACCTCAGAAACCGCCTCAAAGTGGTCCAAGAACGGAAAGGCAAGGACAAATTCCTAACATTCTACCGCTATTTCCTATTGAGACTATTCCACGAAGGTTTCGGCCAACAACCCACCTACCGCGCCCCCGATCTGGAGGAACTACTTGGCCAGGTACCCTATCTAAACGGCGGCCTTTTTGAACTGCACGAGCTCGAAGAGAAATACCCCGAAATTGATATTCCCGACAAAGCCTTCGAAAAGCTCTTTGCCTTCTTCGATCAATATGAATGGCACCTCGACAATAGACCGCTTCGTAACGACAGAGAAATCAACCCTGATGTGCTCGGGTATATCTTTGAAAAGTACATCAACCAGAAACAGATGGGGGCTTATTACACCAAAGAGGACATTACAGAGTACATTTCCAAGAACACCATCATTCCCCATCTGTTCGACACGGCAAAGAAGAAATGCGCTATTGCTTTTGAACCTGGTTCAGCGCTTTGGAAGCTGCTACAAGAAGACCCCGACCGGTACATCTATCCGGCAGTGCGCAAAGGGGTTATCGACGAACACGGCGAAGTTATTCCACTACCTCCGGAAGTTGCCGCTGGTATTGAAGACATTAGCCAGCGGCACGGCTGGAATCAAGCTGCCGATCCGGAATTCGCTCTTCCCACGGAAACATGGCGTGAATACGTTGCCCGCAGACAACGTTGCCTTGAGGTGAGAGACAAGCTGCTGGACGGCGAAGTTCGCGATATTAACGATTTGATCACCTACAATCTGGACATCTGCCAGTTCGCAGAGGATGTGATATCAGGCTGTGAAGGGCCGGAGCTTTTGCGGGCCTTTTACAAGGCCATCTCGTCCGTTACGGTCCTTGATCCGACATGTGGTTCCTGGGCATTCCTCTTCGCAGCCCTGAACATCCTGGAGCCGTTGTATGAGGCTTGCCTCGAACGAATGCACGCCTTCGTGGACGATCTGGACCGGTCAGGAGTCCGTCACCGACCTGAGAAGTTTTCTGATTTCCGCCGCACACTGGCCGAAATCGAACGTCACCCAAATCGAGCGTATTTCATACTCAAATCCATCATCGCGCATAACCTGTATGGTGTGGATATCATGCCCGAAGCGGTCGAGATCTGCAAGCTGAGGCTTTTTCTTAAGCTTGTCGCCCAGGTGGAAAGGTTAAAAGACCTAGAGCCTCTGCCTGATATCGACTTCAATATCCGACCGGGTAATACCCTGGTCGGCTTCGTCAAACGCGAGGAAATTCGACAGGCAGCACAATGGTCTGCTTCAGGCAAGCAACATCAGGGCAAACTGGTCTTCGGGAAGACCAAAGAGGCGATTGATCGTATTGAAGAGGACGCAGAAATCGTTGAGCGGGCATACAACAGTTTTCAAAAGATGCAAACTGAGTATAGCATGGACGCCAAGGCGTTTTCATCTCAGAAGCGACAACTCAGTGATCGCCTCAAGAAACTTACGGAAGAACTGAATCAGTACCTAGCCCGAGAGTATGGGATTGATCCGAAAAAGCCTCGCGAATTCAACAAGTGGATAAAAAGCCATCATCCGTTTCACTGGTTCGTCGAGTTTTTCGGAATCATGAAGAAAGGGGGATTTGACGTAGCAATCGGTAATCCGCCATACGTTGTGTATTCGTCTTCGAAGGTTGAATACCGTGTCGAACCAATGGGTTTTCAAACACTCCCCACAAAAAACCTTTACGCTCTCGTTTTCGAGCGCTCGGTTTGTCTGGCAAAGCACGTATCACCTGTCGGCCTGATTGTCCAGATGACCGTTCTTTCGTCGAACCGGTTGCCGTCGCTTCAGGATTTGCTTTTAGGTCGGGGATCTCTGTATTTGCTTCCATTTCCTCGTCGGCCTCAGTCAATGTTTGATGGTGTTGAAATGCCGGTAGCAATACTTCTCAGCATGGCCGGTCCGAATAGTACTTTCATAACATCCCGACTTGGAAGGATTTACGCCGACGAGCGCCCCCACGCGTTGAAGACCGTTGGCTTGACTTCTCATTCGATTCGCATCGATGGTCATCGCGTTGCGAAGATTGGCTTGCCCATGGAGCGAAGCATTTATGAAAAACTCATGTCACAAAAAGCCACGGTTAACAACTTGGTAACGAAGAACTCCGATCAGATAGTTTATTATCAGGAAGCCTGTCGGTATTGGCTGAAAGCTTGCGAGGGGGTCCCCTACTTCAAGCGTAACGGGAAAAACATGATTCCACCTCACGGACGAGTGATCTCTTTGGAATCTGCAAAGGCCGCTCAATTTCTTTTCTGTTTGCTCAATTCATCTCTGTTTTTTTGGTATTATAGCCTGTTTTCAGATTGTGAACATGTTAATGACCATTTGGTCAAGAATATGCCCATCCCTGAGCAGTGGTCTGAGCGAGCATGGTCTGGAATTGCCAGACGACTATTGGTCAACTTGCAGAAGCATTCGAACCGGAAAACCATCAAAACGAAACAAGGCCACCGGATTGAGTATGATGAGATCAGAGCCTTGTCCTCGAAGGACGTTATCGACAAGATAGATTCCATACTTGCAGATGACTATCATCTAACAGGCGCCCAAAGGGACTTCTTGATTAATTTTGACATCAAGTATCGAATGGGTTGAGAACAATTGACTGTGACCCGCCAAGATCTGAGACAACTCGTTGATCACATCCGTGAACTCCAGAGCGAGCTTGACAATGTAGAGGTGAAGTCCGCTCGCAGAGGGACGCCTCGTCGTCTCTACGAACCCCTTTCGGCATTTGCAAATCGCACTGGAGGCGGTGTCATTCTTTTTGGCCTGGATGAATCCACAGGCTTTTCCATTGTTGGGGTTGGAGATGCCCATCGGCTTCAGGAAGAAATCACGCATTTGGCGTCCGATAACATGGAGCCAGCATTAAGGCCGAAGTTTCTGGTTGACGAGATCGACGATGAGACGGTGGTTGCCGTTGAAATCGAGGAAGTTTCAGCGGAGCTGAAACCTTGCTTTTTCAAACCCGCCGGACTCCCAAAAGGAGCATATCTTCGTGTGGGGAATACGAACCGCCAGATGACGGGATACGAGGTATTTGGATATCTGAGCAGCCACGGCCAGCCAATGGATGATGAAGAAATCGTGTCGGATGCAACGACTGACGATCTGGATGGTGGACTTCTGGATGAATACTTGGAGCGACTTCGGAAGACTCGGCCTGGTGCAAGCTTTCTGGAAGGATCAAATGAAGACTTGCTGACCCGCCTGCGGGTGATTGCCTCTGCCGAAGGCGTGCTTCGGCCCACCCTAGCAGGATTGCTCATGTTCGGAAAATACTCTCAGGAGTTTTTCCCTCAGTTAATGATCACTTTTGTGCAGTATTTTGGGACGACTGAAGACGAGAAAATGCCACAAGGGGCGCGGTTTGTCGACAATCGTCGATTCGAAGGGGCTGTCCCGAAGATGATCGAGGCGGCTCAGACTTACATCCTTGGCGCAATGCGCAAATCGACGCTGATAGATGGCATATTACGTCGAGATATTCCAGAGTATCCGCAGGAAGCACTTCGCGAAGCTATGGCCAACGCCGTGGCCCATAGAGACTACAGCTCGTATGTTCGCGGCAGCCATATTCAGGTGAGGATGTTTGCGGACCGGCTGGAAGTCCAAAGCCCTGGCGGGCTTTTCGGCAACGTCACTGTAGAGAACTTAGAGGACGAACATTCTACGAGGAATGCCCGACTCATGCGGATGATGGAGGACATGCACATTGTGGAAAATCGTGGCAGCGGCATCAAAGCCATGCTTCTGGCTTTACGGGAGGCAAATTTGGAGCCTCCTAATTTTGACGACCGCCGTTCGTCATTTCAGGTGACATTCGGAAACCACACGTTGATGAATCCAGAGGCGGTCGCTTGGCTCAACCAGTTTGCACAGATTCCATTGAACGACCGCCAGCGCCTGGCGTTGGTCTACCTGAGGCATCGTCACGGCATGACAAACAGTGACTATCGAAGGCTGAATCGTGTTGAAACCATTGTGGCTGGGCAAGAACTGCGGGGCTTAGTCCAAATGGGCCTAGTTGAACAAAAGGGCGTAGGCCGTTGGACCTCTTACCGGCTAAAGGTTGGAAAGGAATTGCCAGAGCATGTTGCCCCTCAAACAGACGACCAAAAAATTCTCGCCCATGTCCGCAAGGAAGGCTCGATTAATAACACGGAATGCCGCGAACTGTTGGAAGTGGATGAAGTTCGGGCCTATTATCTGTTGAAGAAGCTGTGTGACAGCGACCATCTGAAGCCTGAAGGGAAGGGCAAGGGGCGCCGGTATGTGCTCCCATGAACAGGGCCTTCAAGATCTATCCGGAGTTTTATCCAGAATTATTCTGGATAAAATCCTGGATAAAATTTCCCGCAATCCGCATGCCCATGGATACCCGAATAAGAAAAATAAAAACAAACAGTTATGACTATCCGGAAGTCCTGCGAAGACGCAACGCTCAAGGACTCTATCCGCATATCTGGGCCATCGGCGATCTCGAAATCCTGGATAACCCCCTTCTCGGCTTTTTCTGTTCGGTCAAGTGTCCGGGAGAGGTTATCCTCAGAGTCTATGACTTGGCTCGAAATCTTCGAGATGCCGGTGTCGCCGTTATTGGCGGTTTTCACTCCCCTTTGGAAAAGGATTGTCTCGATCTACTGATGCGCGGCACACAGCCCGTAGTAATCTCCCCTGCTCGCAGTATCGAAAACATGCGGATACCATCTGCCTGGAAGGAGCCTTTGACACAGGGCAGGCTCTTAATCCTTTCTCCATTTGAATCAAAACACCGTCGTTTGACCGCCACTTTGGCTGAACAGCGCAACCGCTTTGTGGCATACGTTGCTGACCAGGTCTTGGTCGCTTATGCGGCCCTCGGAGGAAAGACGCAACGGTTCTGTTCTGAAATAGCGGCGCAAAGCAAGCCGATGTACACGCTGGATCTCAAAGAAAATGACTACATGACCCAGCTTGGCTTCTACGGGATTAATGTCAACAACGTTGCAGAGACCCTGGCGACCACTTGATCAAAGACCGACTATTCACGAACGGTAGTCGTAGGAAACTTAGGGAAACTTAACGTAGTTGACTAAGTTAAATAGCTTTGATGCGAGATCTTCAAGGAAGTGTCCATGGGGCGGTAGATTTGGAAAATATGGCGATGCCAAGCGCAAGGCCCAGATCTGCAAAAACGGGCCTGAGAAAAGAACACGGTTAAGAAATTGCGCACGTTCTGCACGAAGGTCCCCTCGGGGGCGGGTTGTGTGGTATGCCGGATAAACGTAACGATTAGGTACAGGATTCACTCACAGGTGAGAGACTTGCCGACAAAAAAGTCTGCATAGAGACCTACGAGAGAGGTATGCACGAATTTATGCTACATTTATTTCGTATTGATTTCACGCGATATTTAGCACTATCATTTTTTGCTTGACAAGAATGCTATAGGATGTCCCCTACATTCGTTCTCTCTACTTTACCTCTCTTTGGACAGCGCTGTTCAAAACCTTCCAAGTTTTGACAGATCGTTGATTCAAAATTAAACATAACATTATTATTTTATTAAACATATCCAGGATGCCATATGAAGACTTAGCCTTTAATATGTCGCTGGTCTGGTACCCGAGAGATGCGTATAGAGGTTGTAGATTTGATTTCGTTATGATATCCATACGTTTTAGAGATTGGAGATGGTGGCAAGTATCAATACCCGACCCGTTTGGGCAGACACTTCAGACGATGAGATCCTGCGCCAAACCTTGGGTGCCAATATGGACAGCATTATTGATCTATCCAACTTTGCGTCTGGCTGAGATGCAAAGGGATCAGAAGACAGTTCTGAGGAATCTGTTCAAGTCCGTGTGCCTGACCTCTGAGGGTATACGAAGTGTCCGGTTTCATGCGGTCAAGGCAGATGGCAATGGCCGACCTCAAGTCGGTCAACTGGTGCGTACCCTCTGCAATATGACTTTGGACTACTGTATCCCACGAAAGCAGATAGCCAAGGCCATTGAGTATTTGGAGAAGACTGGTTCAACACAGAGAATTAATGCACTCAGCAACGAGGCGCGGAGCCTATTCACGGATATCGGCAACACCGGTGAGGGCGGTGAGCTTCTCCTCTTCATCCTTACGGAATCCATACTAGGTTACCCTCAAGCGATATCCAAGATGGCCTTGAAGACATCTAGCCAGATGCACTGCCACTGACTCGATGGCATTTACATCAGTTGTACCGGTGCCCCGCCATGCCTGCGTCTCCACTTCGGTGAGTCAAAACTGCGCAAAAGCCCAACGTCATCTGTCAGAGAAGTCGTAAAATCCATCGCAGACATACTTAAAGACGAAGGTTTCCTAAACGGAACACGCCGGGATTTCTACTGCTCAACACACAAGCAGACCTTGGAAACGAGCAGATAGAGGAAGCTCTGTTGGGTTTCCTGGATCCCGTCGACGAACGTTACCTTGCCCCTAAGATATGTGCCGTGCTGCTTGCCGGTCACGACGTGAAAGATTACCCGGCCATAATGGGAAACAGACCTATGCCGCCGAAACTCGTCAAAAGTGCAACCAAATTGATTAACGTCCTGTCGGAGGAAGCCACCGAATGTGGAATCGATACGTTCCACATTGACATGTTCCTTGTCCCTTTCCCAAACATCCAGGCATTTCGTAACGCCCTCCTGAAGGAGCTAGGGCGCAAATGACTTCTCTCTCAAGGAGATTTGCTGACCACCTGTGTAAACGGCGCATCGCAATGGAGTCTTTCCATCTCGCATATCTGCGCCTTGTAAGACACCTGCTAATGGACAAAATAGAGGTATCAGCTGATGAAGAAGAGCCCTCGTGGCCGGCTATCCTTACGTGGGCATCAATTTTTGGGCAGAGTGATGCCGATGAACATATTGAACTCGCGTTGGCGGGCGCAGTATCGGCGCTGTTAACGGCATCACCTGACTCCGAGAGAGCACGTGATGCAGCGGCCATAGTTCTGGAGAGCGCCTCAAACATACCAACCGTAAGGCTCGCATTCGAACGGGGTATTGTACCAAAACTATCAAATACACCGGACCGGGACCGGTTACCAGCTGTAGTCTGGCGTCATCAACGTGGCCTTCGACACTTCATCTACGATGATCTGCATGGCGCAGCCATACCTGTGACGAGTTTTCAGGAACGCACATGGAATGCGCTAGAAAAAGAGCAAGACACAGCACTCTCTGCACCTACATCGGCTGGCAAGTCATTCATTCTTCTCCACTGGCTCGTTCGTTCATTGTACGAGGTTCAAAACTCCGTGGTATACGCTTATGTTGTGCCATCTCGGGCTCTCATCAGCCAGGTCAGCAGAGACATTGCAGAGGCGTGTATTAAGAACGATCTTCGTCCGCAGATCGCCACTATGCCCACCCTCTTCACGAATGACCCGGAACGGTCGGCCGTGCTAGTTATGACTCAGGAGCGCCTTGAGCGCCTCTTCGCTGCCAATGGCTCGCTTCAGCTAAAGGCATTGGTGGTAGACGAGGCTCACAAGTTGGGCGAGGGGCCACGAGGGGTTGTACTCCAGAGATTGATCGATGAAACGCTCCGCAGGTCTAGTCAATGCCGGGTAGTGCTGGCCGCTCCGCACGTTAATAATGCAAGCGTGCTTCTTCCAAGACTTCAGCGATCGGAAAGTGATGATCACCTTGAGACTGTCATCGCGGACGCTAGGCCTACGGTTCTTCAGAACCTACTCTGGGTCACGCGCGTTCCTCATCGAAGCGCCAGGTGGAGAGTGGAACTCATTCAAGAGGACAAACCGTGGTCTGTGGGTGAGATTCGCATAGCCGGCAAGCCCACGGGCAAGAAGAAACAACTAGCAGCGTTGGCATTCTCCTTGGGACATGGGGATGTGGGCAATATCGTGTTCGCCAATGGTGCCGCCGAGGCGGAGGATATCGCGCAGTTGCTATGTCAGCACTTTGCTTTAGACCAGGCATCACCAACTCCTGACCCCGAGATCACTGACCTCGTTCGGCTAATCCGTGACTATGTGCATCCCTCATATCCGTTAGTCGAAACGCTCCCGTACCGAGTGGGGATTCACTATGGTGACATGCCGGAGATCGCTAGACGAGAACAGGAACGACTATTCGATGAAGGCAAACTCGCCTTTCTGGTTTGCACTTCAACGCTTCTTGAGGGAGTGAACCTCCCCTGTCGCAATCTTTTCATTTGGGGGCCGCGCCAGGGCCGTAGCAACCCCATGTCCTTACACGCCTTCTGGAATCTTGCGGGAAGAGCAGGCCGATGGGGCAGGGAGTTCGCAGGTAACATCTTCTGCTTTGACGTTCATAATGAATCGCAATGGCCCGGTGGTGCCCCCACAAGGCGCGTGTCTCAGACAGTCAGTAACGCAGGGTCACAACTTCTTCGGCAAATCAAAGACTTCCGTGCGTTTGCAGACAGCGCTGATCCCCTCAGAGATTCGAAGGAAAATCGGTACTTCGAAGAGATATTGGGGGAACTGGTAGCTTCGGTGCTGGCCGGTGGCGGCGTGCGTACGGTAAGCTGGATACGCGGAGTGAGCGAAGATCAGATACGCGCTCTGGAAGATACAGTTCAATCAGTCATTGACCGTGTCAGCGCACCGGCAAGTCTCGTTCAGCGCCATAGCGGCATCAATCCATTGCTGATTTCCGGTTTCCTGAAGTATCTCTCTACCCTCGATCCTCGTTCGGCCGAGACTCTTATGCCCATGAGCCCTGACATGCATATGGCGCAGTCCGTGCTAAGTTCTAACTTGGAGCTATGCGATCGCTTCCTCGGAAGCGATTTCGGTAATCAAGTCCAGCGCAACCTTAAGTCGATGGTCACAGTTGCCTGGATCCGTGGACAGCCGCTCGGCCGGATTATCAGACAGCGTCTCGATTGGCTCCGAGACAACCGGCAGCGGGTTCGGGTTCCCACCGAAATCCGGAACCTCATCAGCCTCATTAATGTGAATGCGAGATATCTGGTTCCGAAATATCTTGCCTGCTACTCGGCTTGCGTTTCTTGGTGGTACCATCGGATTGGTATGGTTGACCTGGAGCAGGAGATCTCGGACCTCCAAGATATGTTTGAGGCCGGCGTCGCGGAACGGACGATGCTTGCCCTCGTCGGACTGGGTTTGTCCAGGACGGCGGCTGTAGCTGTTGCCTCCAAGATTGCGGATAGCGGGATGTCCGTTCAGAAAGTGGTGCAGTGGCTGCGTATGCGAAACTTAGAGGCCTATGACTTATCCGCTGTCATCATACGAGAGGTGCATCGTGCTCTGGAAACGACAGACTTCCTCTAAGGTGCGGAATCGCAGTGCCCATCCACGATGGGCAAGGTGGCTCGCAGCCGACATACTTGAACCATATGCTCCACCCGACAGCCTAAAGCTGGGTTAATGTGTGCTTTCGATATCTGTTCACCTACAATCTTAGACCCCTTCAAATTGTTGTGATTTCATTTACACACTGGCTGGACTATAACCGGCTCCTGGCCTATAGACACAGAAGTAGGAAACAGATTGCGCGCCCGTGACTGTGCAGCCCTTGCTTCTTCAGTCCATCTCGTATGTCGTCCACGAGAGCACCTTTCTGCTCCGGCTTACACTGGTGATACAGGCATAGGTGAGTGGCGAGATGTATTGAAAGAGCTTCCTCAGCGAATACACGCATGGCTGCCGCGGCTTTCCGAAGAAGGTATTGTGGGCGCCGATGTCCGGATAGATCGATCTGATCTTTTCGCACAATTATTTCTTGTCATACATGGTCTTGTCCTCCTTGTTGTTCGACGTTCTCTTCCATGACGACCTGCCTGAAAAAATGGTTGCCACATCCATGATTGTAACCGTTCAGTCCCCCAAAACGAACGCTCTGTAGAGCTGCCAACCACTTACCACCTGGGTCAAAGCAAGAATCAAGAGAATAAGATTGTTCAGGCTGTGGACCAGGGGCAGGAGCCTTCCATGCCTTCTCTTACGATTCATATACAGACCGGAAAATAAGCCAAACAGGATGAAAGGCAGCATCACAAGGGCCACCTTCCCATGAGTTCCCGTTATGAGGAACCCATGCCAGTAGACATACACCACGGTCATGCCTGCCAGCACCCCGGCCAGCAATGCCCCCAAAGCAATCTTTCCCAGGACCACATGCCGCTTCCATCTGAAAAGCGTCTTTTGCTTTAGATGAAGGGAGCGAAAGCGTTGTACCCCCAGATAGAATACATATACGGTCGACACTATGGCCAACAATTGAATGACCGGATGGATAACAAGCAAAACAGGCTCCATAGTGTGAGCAAAAACCACAAAGGTTTTTCCTGCTTCGTCTACTTAAACTCATGGACCAGTATGAAGTCATTGCTCGCCCTGGTTCCATGGCAACCAATGCAGCCAGCGGGCTTGCCAAAAGGCTTGGCCTTGCCCTCGGGTGTGTACTTTACCCAAAACCAGTCTCCGTCTTTGGGGTTGTACCCGTGGACCTTATACATCACGGTGATGGCCTTGAGCTCCTTGGCATTGTTGTAGTTTTCTTTTACTTCAATGGAACCGTACTGAACAGGAGGCATTACTGAATTCAAGGCGCGCTCATTCACGTAAACCTTGTGGAAGGGGCCGTGCGGCGCCCGGCCCGGCTGCACCCCCTGATGGTCCGGCCAGAATGACCACTGCTGATACGGAGAGACCTTTGTAATGTAATTCCACAGTGAAGCCGAATCTGGCCCGGGCATTTCCGCAAAGGCATGAGAACCTGCCAGAAAACAAGCCGTAATGATTAGAAGGCCACCAGTCATTGTCATTCTTTTCATCTTGAACCTCCTTTCCTGGTACAGGAAAACTGAATTCCTCTTTGTTTGGGATGGACACTCTCAACCCTTTGCCTTACAGGTAGATATTCCAAGAAGCTTATAGAGCCCGCACCAACCTACAGCGGCCGTAAAGATTGGCAGTAGGCCAATAGCTCCCCACCAACTTTTGAAATAGACGCCAATGGCGATCACGATAATTCCTACAAACGCTCTGATAATCCTGTCAGTTTTGCCCATGTTGTGTTTCGTGTGTATCACCTCATTTCATGCAGGCTGCACAGCAAAAATAATGGGGTCGGGTCTCAACATTTGACATTTCAGAAAAAACACAGAAAAAAAAACATAGTGCGAGAACTTGGGGAACGCCCTTTAGTTTTCCAGTTTCCAAGTGCTTCGATTCGCAAATACGATGGCCCATTTTATCGAATCAGTTCAAAGCGATTGCTCACTCAGCACTAAGTCCTGAGTAAATAGGTTCGTAATCGAACTTATGAACCGAAGGACTAAGTAATCCTTTTAGAGCCGGTTCATGATGGCAGGAAAGTGGAGGATGGAGCAATTGAGCGTTGTAGCGGATCCATGGAACCTCAAACTGAACCGCAATAGCGAGCGCATTCCCCGTAGATTCTGCATGACGGCAGTGTGTGGCGGGCGGCGAGGTTAGCGAGCGAATATAAAAATGGTTAACTTCCTTACGGTCGAATAGCCCTGCAGCTTGCCTTGTTGAATCCTCCTTTGGGGGTCCGGGGATAATGGAAACACTCTTTAGGCTTTCAGTTTAGGATCCTGAAAGGTGTTGGCCCGGATGTTCTCCTGCCTGGCAAGTAACCTGGCACCTTTCTATAATTTTTCAGGCTCACAAAGACTCTTATCCTCTGCTGCAGCCCGGCCACAAGCTTTGCAAAAGAACTTTGTGTTTTTGACTAAGTCTTTGTAGTCTTTGGGATTGGTTTCCAGGTAACCAACGTTTTGCAAATAGCACAGATGATGCTCATGTCCCGCATGAGGCATTTTCACTTTCGCCATTTTCAGTTCCTCCTTTTTTTGGATGAAGAAACGTCATCAACCTTACCGCATGTTTTATTGCTGATGGGATTTCTGAGGCATGATGCATCTAGATAATAATCGATGAGGGTTGATAGCAATAGGGTTAAGGCTGTATTTTTTGAGGAAAAAAACAGTATTTTCCATGTTGGGACATAAGGTGAATTCAAATATGGGGACGTCCATTTGTTCAAATATGGGGACGTCCAGAAAGCGCCGGTTAAAACCGGCATGAAGTAGGAGGTGAGGCTTTAGAGCCAAGTCCTCTGCGGAGTAAGGGGTAGCGATCCGCTCCGGCCCCGAGCTATGCCTCGACGACCAGTGATGGCGTGGGGAAGCGTTAGCAGGGGTGTGCATAGGCGCAGCATTGAGCTCCGAAATCACCGTTCTGGAGTGCCGACCTTGTTGGACGATGGGGAAGGCAACATGCCGGAATCTTGGGGACGTCCATTTGTAAATTAGTTTACCCCATAGCATATTGATGATATTGCCTTTTTGTGACGCGATGCGCCCAG
>JABXJW010000429.1 GCA_013375395.1 Desulfobacterales bacterium | reverse complement strand
TGCACCGTTGCCTCCTTAATGCCTTTCGCTACTTCAACGGCACTCCAAAAGAACTGGTTCATGATAACATGATCACCGCAGTTGTAGAACGTGACGGCCCTTTGATCCGATTCAACGATGCATTCCTACACTTCCTTTTGCCCTTCAAAATCGTCCCCATAGCCTGTAATGTGGCCAGACCCCATGAGAAGGGGAAAGTGGAAAAGGGCGCCATCCACTACATCAGGTACAACTTCTGGCCTCTGAGATCCTTTAAGGATCTAAACGAGCTTCAGGTTCAGGCCAATCACTGGAGAGACCATGTAGCCAATGTCAGGGTACATAGTACCACAGGACAGAAACCCATTGATCGCTTTAAGGTAGAGGCCATGCGGCCTCTGCCTGACTTTCTCCCCGATTGCCGCGATACGACCATATGTAAGGTTTATCCGGATTTCTCCATTCGCTTCGATGGTAACTTCTATACCGTGCCTCCCTGGGCCATCGATAAAGAAGTGGTCGCCAAGGCGGATCACCACACCCTTACCATCTACTTCAAAGATAAGCCTATCGCCACCCATACCCGATCATGGGAGAGAAAAAAGCGCGTTGAGTTACCAGCGCATCGGGAAGCTGCCAGAAAACATCAACGAAAACTCTGGCGTTCACAGCAGGTAGCGGCCTTCATCAGTTTGGGGGAGACTGCTAAAACCTATCTCGAACACCTTACCGCTTCAAATCAACCCATCAAAAAGAGCCTTAAAAAACTCCTCGCCCTCAAAGATGAGTATGGCTCTTTTGCGCTGATTGAAGCTATCAAAAAGGCTGCTTTACATAACGCCTACGGCGCCCATTATATAGAGAACATCCTCTACCAGGAGATGACCCCCAAGAAAAATCATCCCCCCGTCAAAGTCAAACAGGAAACCCTCAATCATATCCGCCTCGAAGCGCCTTGTTTAGCCCAATACGATGCCTTCGTCATCAAAAGGAGAAAAAACAATGATTGATTTAGAGCGTCTCAAAGAAAAACTTATCCATCTTCGGCTTAAGACCATGGCACAGCACCTTGAAGCCATCCTTAACGAAGCCAGTGATAAAAACCGAGACATCCTATTTGTCTTCAACCAGCTTGCTGATCTGGAGACAGAGCATCGCTGGCAAAATGCCATTAAGCTTAGATTCCAGCAATCCAAGCTCAACGAAAAAATCACCATCGATCAGTTTGACTTCAATCATCATAAATCAAGAAAGGATCAGAAAACTCAAGTCCTCAATCTCCTTAACCTGGACTTTGTCAAAGAGCATAAAGACGTGATCTTGATCGGTAACCCGGGTACCGGTAAGACCTTCCTCGCTAAATCAATCGCCTATGCCGCTTGTAATGCCAATATCAAGGTCCTCTTTACCACTGCCATTGATATGATCAACCATCTCATCGCTGCAGACGCTGATCACTCGCTCCTTAAAAAACTCCACTATTATCAATCCCCGGATCTCTTAGTTTGTGATGAGCTCGGCTACCTTTCACTGGGCCAGCAGGGATCACACCTCTTCTTCCAGGTCATCAGCCAAAGGCATCAGGTAAAGTCAACTCTGCTGACTACAAACCTCCCTTTCGCTGAGTGGGGAAATGTGTTCGATTCCACTACTGTGGCCACAGCCATCGCTGACCGGCTAGTTCACAACTCAGAGGTCCTTATCTTTGCAGGAGAAAGTTATCGAAGAAAGCACAAATAAAAAACCGTTCATCACAAAAAAGTAAGGGTATTGATTGACTCTCATTGGCATGATATTTTTTCCAATAGAAGTGCCCATGCTAAACTACGGCTCAGGCCTACAATGGCCCAATTTTTAATCCCTGGATTTGAGGTACTTCCTGATCCCTGGCAATAATTTCAGCAGGAGCTTCAATA
>JABXJW010000428.1 GCA_013375395.1 Desulfobacterales bacterium | reverse complement strand
CATTACGTACACGGATTTTACGAAGAAACCCTGCTGTGGGTCGGTGGTCCCGAGGGACTGCTGAGGGCGGCGATCTTCAAGAGGGATGCTGCAGGCATACCGTTATATTCGATATGTCCCGGACCAAGCTGGTCGGGTGAACAGACCATGCAAAAGACCAAAGGCGATGATTACTGGGAGGACATCTGGATAATTCAGGACCCGGAGCCGGTGAGTGTCACGGTAGCACACGGGGATATAAAGGTGCGATGGGACAGGTTCGATTCAACGTGGACGGTATATCTCAAAACCATCGAGGACGGCCTGTACATGGAGAGAAAAGCTGCCAGAGAAGGGGCAAAAGAGCCGTTTACGGATGCCCCGGGCTGCTACCAGGTAGCATTCAAAGCGATATGGAGCTAAGGAAGTCAGACTAGTCAATAAAAACGGTGCAAACAGGTCAACGCTACAGATACAAGTCTATAAACGCCGGTTCCTGCTCGCACCGACATTAAGGCCGTCTTAGGAAGGTGACGCCCAGGATGATCCGGAAACGTCCTTGTAGGAAAGCAGATACTGAACCGGAGGTCAAAAGGCGGCCGTGTGTGTATCATAGCAGAAGACCAGGTGTTTGTCAATGGCGTAGAATAAGGTTGGCTCAAGCAACGAGGGGCTGTGTGACGATATTATTCAGTAGAGCATAAAGAGAAGGCCCCGGCAGGATATAACCGAGGCCAGACGATTGACAGAGCGTTCTGTTCATATCATCGGCCATCCTGCCGGAAAAGTAAAGCCTTTCTCGAGATTCTGAGAATATTATCTCAAAGGATTTTATACTTGACGACTCCACAATGAAGGATGTATACAGGATTATGAAAAAACCGTCCCTGGGCATGGGAGACCGGGACGGCTTGCCGAGAACCACTTGGCAGGAACCCAGTGATCTTTTGGCTGGGGCCAAATGGTACTGCAAGCCATAATCGTCATTCCTGGTCTCAAGTCAACAGGGAAAATCAGAAAAGTCTGAATTTTTCTGTATTCAAGGGCTCAAGGATGAGCGAACTGGCATATAAAAACATCGCTTTTAGTGCGATACATGACATTCATGTAGTACACGCACAGTCCAATAATGAGGTAAAAAAATCGTATTATGGCATGAAATATTGGCAGTGGCCACGGATGGCTGCTGGGATTTGTAACTAGAGCAAAGGGGCAATGAGAGAGTTTGTTAAGCAGAGCTTCGCTGTGTGTGGGGGTGGTGTACACACTATCGGAACATGCGTTGGTAGCCGCGTATAGCCTGCGGGCAGGCTCCTGCAGAGGCCCGGCATAGTAAACGGCCAACACTTGGTACGAAGTGGTGGGAACTGACCCTAACCATCCCGCGCAAGCGTGCTCAAAACGGGCTCATGAAGCAGGGAGTCGAGTGTCCCCGAAATGGTGCGAAGGCCTGGACTAATGCGACGCCGACCGACAGGGCGGGGAAGCAGGGATCCCAATTTGGGGTCCGCAGCTCTGCGCTCTCTCTTGAACAAGGATGGTGACATAAGAAAAGGTTAAAAAGCCTTAGCCGAAGCGATAATCTGAGCGGTAAATTGAGAGCGACCGAACAAGAACACCTCTAAGGGTGAACGTGAGGGAGCTCTGTTTTCAATTTTAGGACGATTTTTTCATTTTTGGTTGCCGCGGATGTATGGGCATGGGTGAAGGAATTTACGATTATGGGATATTGCAGGGATTTGGTAAGATGGATAAAATACATTGAGGGGGGGCGGTATCCCACCGAACGGTGCCCCCCCTGATTTTTGGAGCAAGAACGGAGCTTTTAGACAATGCAGCAGATCAGAAGGATACAGCGGCACGGCAACGGCAGGGAAATCCGTATCCCAACGCCTGTATGCAGAGCGCTAAAAGTAA
>JABXJW010000427.1 GCA_013375395.1 Desulfobacterales bacterium | reverse complement strand
GCTTACTTGACAGATTTGAGCTTGCTGCATTTGATTGCGCATACACCAGACATGGGTCCGATGATGAGGCCGTATGCGCGCGAGTTGGATGAGATGGCGGTTCTCATGGAAGAGCACAAAGACGAGTTCTTCACAGAAGTGCCAAACGAGTGGGACGATTACATAGCTTACGAAGAGTTTCTAGGTGAAATTAAAACAGCTGTGGTTTTGAAAAGTTGGATTGAGGAGATGAGTGAGGAAACGCTGCTAGAACGGTTCAGAGTTCAGCCTGGTGACCTTTACAGGACTATTGAAAACGCGAAATGGCTGCTCCATGCTACGCATGAATTAGCTAGGCTTCTGGGAAACAAGGAGATTCTGCCTTTAGCCTCGGAACTGATAGAGAGGGTAGCTAAAGGAATAAAGAAGGAACTGCTGCCAATTGTCAAGTTGGAAGGAGTGGGTCGCGTGCGCGGGCGAATAATATACAATGCAGGATACAAGACAATTGGCGACATAAAGCACGCACCGCTTGACGGCTTGACAAACCTGCCGTTAATAGGGCCGAGATTAGCTAAGAAAATCAAAGAGCAAGTTGGCGGTTTCGTCAAGAAGGAAACGTGGGAGAAACTCGAAAAAGGCGAAGAGTGGAAACAAAAAGCACTAACAGAATATCAGCCTTGATCTCTGGCGAACGATTCCGCCTGCTTAACTGCCGTGCCCAGATAGTTTTTCGGGTTCAAAGCCTCATCAATTTCTTTCTCGCTCAGCTTGCCGCGCACGAACTTGTCTTCGAGGAGAATCTCTTTGAAGTGTCTTTTTTCAAGCTCGCTCTTTATAGTTAATTTCCGAAGCAGCTCATGAGCTTCTTGCCTGTTCACGCCTTTCCTTGTAAGAGCCATCATCACGGCTTCCGACATGGCGCGTCCCTGCGTTAAATCAATATTCCGCAACATTCGCTGCTCATCAACCCGCAAGTTAGCTACAACGTTGCTCATCAAGAGGAGCATGTAATCAACCAGAATGCACGACTCTGGAAAAATAAAACGCTCAGCCAGGACTGGGTCAGGTCCCTCTCATGCCACGAGACAACGTTCTCAAGCGCGGGAATGACCAAGCTTCTAACGATTCGGGCTAAACCGCAAACTCTTTCACAAGTTTCGGGATTCCGCTTATGAGGCATTGTGGAACTGCCAACCTGCTTCTCCGCTTCAAACGACTCAAAGAGCTCTCCAATTTCGGGCCGCTGCAACTCTCGTATTTCCGTGGCGAAATTGTCCAGCGAAGAAGCAATCATGGCTAGGAGGCAGACCAACTCGGCGTAGCGGTCTCTCTGCACGATCTGCGTGGAAATCTCGGCTGCACGAACGCCCAGTCGCTTCATAACGAGTTCTTGAATGCGCACGGCATGCTCGCCTAAACTAGCTTGGGTGCCAACAGCACCGCTCATCTTTCCAACCAAAACGCGTTCTCTGCAGTCGCGCAGTCGGTGAATGTGTCGAGAGATTTCGCATGTCCAAACTGCGAACTTGAACCCTAAAGTGATTGGCAATGCGTGTTGACCGTGCGTTCGACCCATCATCACTGTATCCTTGTATTGAACAGACTTTTTTTGCAGGATACTTTTGAAACTGGATAGCTTTTTCTCGATAATGTCTAACGCGTCTTTCAACTGCAGAGCATTAGCTGTATCTACGATGTCATAGCTCGTGGCGCCAAGATGAACATAAGCACCGCTTGGTCCGCAGGCTTCGGACAAGGCTCTAACTAAAGCGGCAACATCATGCTTTATTTCCGCCTCAATAGCTTTTATGCGAGCCAATTTGACATGTTTCAGAGAAGCCATAGCCGCGATTTTTTCAGCGTCATTTCGCGGTATGTTTCCAACTTCGAAGTGCGCCCAAGCCAAGGCTGCTTCAACA
>JABXJW010000090.1 GCA_013375395.1 Desulfobacterales bacterium | reverse complement strand
ACGGCCGCGGCCCGGGATCATACCGTCATTCGTCAGGTGGTCACAAAATCTGGCGAGGGCGCTTCTACGATTATCATCCGGCTGAGCGATCATCCAATTTATAAAGTTATCCCGCTTGAAGACAAGGAGATGCTGATTGCATTCAAGGATACCGAGGTTTCCCGAGGTGTTTACACCAACGAGACCATAATCGGTGATGAATTGATACAGCGGATAGAACTTGAGCAGAAACCGTCCGATGTTGCCTGCATGCTTGTAAGTCTGCGCAAGCCATGTACTGAGATCGGCTACGACATAAACGACAAAAGCGGTATGCTGTGCATTGAAATAAGCCGCAAGGCGAGGAGTTCGAAAAAAAATGCACACGAGCACGAGGGAGCCGGTTTGAAGGGTCAAGGTGCAAAAGATGACCTGCTGAAGGTGGAATCGAAGGCCCTCACACTTGATGCAGGACTTTTCCTTGGGGCCGTAAATCAATATAGAATGGGCCAATGGGAAAAAGGTGTTCAAATCTTGAGAAAAATCATTCAGTCACATCCGGAAAGCCCATATTTGGAACGAGCTTATTTCCTTTTGGCCAAGAGTTTTCATCGTAAGTTTGAAAAAGAGATACCCGAGCATTTGGCCGACATAGTCGAACATTATCAGGCAGCCATGGGCAAGTTTCCGGATTCTGATTATGTGCCCGATGCCATAGTATCCATCGGAAACTGTTACTTTGCCGCAGATGATTACTATGAAGCACTAGCCTGCTATGCACTTGTTTCGGAGAAGCATAAGGCCCATCCGGCGGCTCCTGAGGCCCTGTTTCAACGAGGCATTATCCTGGCCTCAACCAAGAAACCGCAGGAGGCGATCCGAGACTTTGATGAGATTGAGAAACGCTACCCGAAAACACGATTTGCCGTACGGGCAAAGATCGAGAAAGCCAAGGCTCTTTTTGACATAAAATCGTTCAAACGCTCTCTGGGAATCCTTGAGGAGATGATAAACAAGGAACCGGATAGTGTTTTCAAATATCCTGATATCTTATTATACGCGGGCTATGATTATTATGAACTGGGGCAACTGCGCAAGGCAAGGCATGCGTTGTCTAAGGCATTGAATTATCATCCTGAGATGGAATCGAACCACCTGGTCTTGACAAAAATTGCCGAGACCTATCGGGAAGAAGGGGCGGAAAACAAGGCAGCCAAGCTGTATGACTTGGTGACAAGGAGATATCCTGACAGTGACGGCGGACTGGTCAGCTTGCTTCGTCTTGCTGATCATAGACAAAAAATCGGAAGTGGAACCCAGCCGTCAATACCTGTCGAGGGAAAGGCCGACATCAGACCGGCTCGTGAAATTTATCAGCAAGTCATAGAGAAGGGCCGCGACAATATCTTATCCCAGCTTGCCATGCTGAAGCTTGCACTCCTTCATCAGAAAAACAAAGACTACGAACAGAGCATCATCACCCTGCGAGAGATGCTGGCAAAGTATCCCAACACGACACTAAAGGAGGAAATCAAGAGAGCCCTTCGAGCAGTGCTGGAACCATTTTTCGAGCAAGAAAAGCAAGCAGGTAGAATTAACAATATTATAAGTTTCTACGATAGTATGAAATCTGTCCTGTCCGCAGAAGATATGCCGAATCTTCCCTTAATAGTTGGTGAGGCTTATAGCGGGCTTCGGCTATACAGCCATGCTATCCCGATGTTTGAGAAAGCCGGAGAATTCTACGCCGACCAGGACCGACCTGCCAGGCTCCTGCTTGGTCTTGGGGAATGTTTTTACAAGATAAAAAGATTTGATGAAGCCGAGCAAGCACTAAAAACTTTTATTGAAAGATATCCTGGACATAGGGAGATCCCAAAAGTCCATTACTGGATGGGCAACATTTTCCTGGAACGAAATGAATATGAAACGGCCCTCAAGTTTCTGGGTATGGCTCTCCAGCAAAAAATCGACAGACACTATCAGGCGAAGATCCTCATGGCAACGGCGGAAGCCTTAAATGCGCAGGGTGAGCATGAGAAGGCCGAAAGATCTCTCAGGGATGCTATAACCTTGTTTGATCAGCTCAAAGATGCTTCCTCCTCAGACCATCTGTACGTTGCCTATTGGGAACTGGGGGAGACCTATATTAAACTCGGACAGAATGAAAAGGCCGTATCTACTTTTGAAAAGGCATTGAAGTTGGACCCACAGGGCTCTCGCAGGCACAACCTGGAATTCAGGCTTGCACAATGTTGGCAACGGCTCGAAGCTACTGGCAAGGCAAAGGATATGCTGGACCACATTGTAACATCAGGGGATCCGTTTTGGAGCAATGTGGCCGATGTGCAAATCAAGGAGAACAACATCAAGGAAGGTGTTGAGAAGTTTGGTTATGATTTGAAAGAATCATAGATCCCACAAGATCGCAAACAGGCAATTTATATGCGTAGTAAGGGTAACGTACTACTGGTTGAAGACAAAGGTGAAGAAAGGATGGCCTTCTGTGATGCATTGAAAGGCTTGGGCTATAATGTGACGGCCGTCAACGACGGCGCTAGCGCTTTGGAGAGATTCACGGGTGATGACTACGATGTTGTCATTACCGACATGAAAATGCCGAACCTGGACGGCATTGGGCTATTAACAAAGATCAAGGAACAAAAAAAGGCCCTTCCCGTCATCCTCGTCTCAGGCTACGGGACGGTTGAATCTGCTGTTGAGGCCATGAAATTGGGCGCCTCAGACTTTGTTGCAAAACCGTTTTCTCTGAAGGTCTTGGAATCTGTGGTGGCAAAGGCGATCGGGCAAGGTCTATCTTCATCCGGCGCGGGCGATTCAAGACCGTTGGAACCTTCTATTATCAGCAAGAACCATCAAATGCTTCGCCTGTTGGACCTGGCAAGGACCGTGGCCGACAGCAAGGCGCCTGTGTTTATCCAGGGGGAGAGTGGAACAGGAAAAGAGCTCTTTGCCCGTTTCGTTCATAGTGAAAGCTCCAGGCGAAATAAGCCTTTTGTGGCCGTCAACTGCGCGGCGCTTCCGGATGGACTCTTGGAGAGTGAACTCTTTGGACATGAAAGGGGATCTTTTACAGGGGCGGTATCGAGGAAGCTTGGAAAGTTTGAATTGGCCAGAGGCGGCACTATGCTTTTGGATGAAGTAAGTGAAATGAATATCAATCTTCAGGCCAAGCTGCTGCGTGTTTTGCAAGAATCGGAGATTGACAGGGTGGGTGGCCGTCATCCCGTGTCCATCGATGTTCGGGTGATTGCAACAACGAACCTGGATATCGAGTCGGCCGTAAAAGCGGAAAAGTTTCGTGAGGACCTCTACTATCGCCTGAATGTCATACCGATCAGACTCCCGCCCTTGCGGGAAAGAAAGGACGATATCAGTTTGCTGTCAGATTATTTTATTAAGAAATACAATAGGATCGATGGCCGCCACGTCAAGGGGCTGACAGATGAGGCGTCCCGGGCGCTAATGCGCATGCAATGGCCCGGCAACGTGCGCGAGTTGGAAAATCTTGTGGAGCGGGCCGTGCTCCTATGCAAAGGGGAACTTATCGACAAAGATGATTTTTTTGTAGGCGAGAAACCCGGAGCGGTTGCCGAGCCGACATCCACTGCGGCCGGCACCCTTAAGGAGATGGAAAGAAAGATGATCTTTAACACCCTTGACCAAACCAATGGTAACAGGACCCATGCCGCTGAGATCCTTGGAATAAGCGTGCGTACTTTACGGAATAAACTAAACGAATACCGCCAAAAAATGGATAGTTTGTGACATGGGCACGCAAATTGCTTTCAATAAATAGAACAAATAAACACGAAAGGAATCATCATGCCTGTCAAGTCCCTATTTGGAAAAGCAATGAATGCCATTGAGCGAACTCTTGATATCACAAAGTTTCGACATGGACTTATAACCAGCAATGTCTCTAATTTGGACACCCCTGGCTATAGGACAAAGGAGATCGACTTCTACCAGGCCCTCAAGGATGCCTTGGAGGGAAGATTGGTTGACCTGACTCGAACTCATGACCTCCATTTTGAAACTAGAAGAGGGCCTGCAGAAACCTATGAAATCACCTATCCGGAGCGTGGCGACTGGGTCGATATTGATAGGGAGATGTCAAAGCTTTCAGAAAACAATCTGAGGTATCAGACCGGCATCGAGGCGCTCTTGAGAAGGTTTTCCATGGTAAGATACACCATTACCGAAGGAGGGCGTTAGTATGGATTTCTTGACTGCACTTCATATCAGTACCACAGGTTTGACAACACAGAGGACGAGAATGAATGTTATTTCCACCAATCTTGCCAACGTGAATACGACACGGACCCAAAGCGGGGATCCATATAGGAGGAAAGTCGTCCTCATGGAGGCCAAACCTGTAGAAGACTTCGAATCCGCACTGAGACTGAGTTTAAAACCTGAAGAGGAAGAATTGCATGGGGTCGGGGTCAGGGAAATTGCGGCAGACAGAACACCTTTCAGACGTGTGTATAGCCCCGGTCATCCGGATGCAGACCAAATGGGCTATGTCTCTTACCCGAACGTCAACGTGATCACTGAAATGGCTGACATGATGATTTCAAAAAGGTCCTATGAGGCAAATGTTACCGCTATTTCGGCTACTAAGGGAATGGCCCTGAAGGCCCTTGAGATTGGAAGATAGGAGTAGGGATCGCGGATTTTGTGACGAATAACTGATGCCGGATACCTGATGCCTGATGCCAGCGCAAGGTATCAGGCATCAGGCATCCTGTATCGAACCAATGACCCCGGTAAAGTAAAAAAGCGACTTCACCCCGATACGGCCGGTCCTCCCTACGGGGCAGGCGGGGCAAGCCAATGACTAATGACCAGTGACCAATGACTATTTGGAAAGGAAAAACCGATGAGCGATCTGACGATTCAACCTAAAATGGCTCCCGGCGTCCACCAGGCCGACAAGAGAAGCCGAGGCAACTCCAGGGGCTTTATTGATGTTGTCAAACAGGCCATAAAGCGTGTGAACGATATGGATATAGCTGCCGATGAATCCGCCGGGCGGCTCGTGAAGGGGCAAACGGGTATCCATGAAACCTTGATCGCCTTTCAAAAGGCCGACATCTCACTCCGACTTCTACTTCAGATTCGAAATAAAGCCCTGGATGCCTACAGGGAAATTATGAGGATGCAGTTCTGATCGTAAGTCATGAATATAAAAGATATTAAGGCAATTATCGAACAGCTCGTCACCAACTTCAAGGGCTTGCCGACATACAGGAAGATAATTGTAGCCGGAGTGCTGGCGCTTGTAGTGGCCATGTTTGCCGTGATCTTTCTCAGGGACAATGAGGTTGAGTACCAGGTCTTGTATAGCAATCTGTCATTAGAGGATGCGGGCAATATCACGGCCAAGTTAAAGGAGCAGCGAGTTTCATATGAACTCGCACGTAGCGGTTCATCGGTCATGGTCCCGACTGAAAAAGTCTATGAATTGCGACTTGCCCTGGCTAATGAGGGTTTGCCAGCGGGTGGGCATGTGGGCTTTGAAATCTTTGATAAGACCAAGTTCAGCACCAGCGAATTTGTTCAGAAGCTTAACTATCAAAGGGCGCTTCAGGGGGAACTCGCCCGAACCATCACGGAGTTTCGGGAGGTCGAGCATGCTCGGGTCCTTCTTGTGATGCCCAAGGAGTCCTTGTTTGTTGAAGACAGCAAGTCACCGTCTGCCTCGGTGCTGCTGAAACTGAGATCCGGCCTGGCTTCCGATAAGGTTGGAGGGGTTGTGCATCTTGTGGCAAGTGCTGTGGAAGGGCTTGAACCCGAGCAGGTGACGGTGGTTGACACCGCCGGCAATGTGTTGTTCAAGGGCTCCAATCAGGCGGATCGCGTAGCCCTTTTTGCCAGCAGCAAACTCGATCATCAGCGTCAGGTTGAGGCAAAGATCGCAGGGCGTATTCAGAGTATGCTGGAAGGTATCGTAGGCAAAGACAAGGCAATCGTGCGTGTGAGTGCCGACATAGATTTTGATCAGGTCGATTTCAGTGAGGAAAAATATGATCCTGACAGTAGCGTGATCAGGAGCAGACAGCACAAGTTTGAGTCGTCTGAAAAGGGCGTGGCAAATGCGTCAAAGGCAGGCGTTGCGAATCCCGACCAGAGCGCGGCGCCTGTTGAGCGAGCCGACGCAAGGACCCGCTCTCAAAAAGAAGATGAAGTGGTTAATTACGAGATAAACAGATTCACCAGGCATGTCACAAGAGCCATGGGCGCGGTCAGGCAACTTTCCGTAGCAGCAGTGGTGGACGGCACATATGAAATAGTGATGGTCGAAGACGGATCCAAGACGAAAAAATATATACCAAGAAGTGAAAAGGAATTGGAAGGGTTCGAGGAGATTGTCAAAAGGGCCATGGGCTTTGACGAGGATCGCGAGGACAAAGTCTATGTAAGCTCTTTCCCTTTTTCTATTTCACCCGTTTCAGTCGAAGCCGCAGAAGGCCCCGGTACGGGCTTGGTAGCCTTTGGGCATCAGCACTTGAAGACAATAATAAATTTCCTGTTGGTGATCCTAATCATTCTATTTATAGTACGGCCCATTTTGAAATGGATCAAAGGAGCCGGTGCACCTGTTGAGAAACCGGAACGTTTGTACGCTAGAGAGGATCTCGAAAAAGTGTTTATATCTGACGAGGATAAGGGCGTTGCAGCCAAGGAAAGGGTCATGCGTGAGAAGACCATGAGGCTGGCAAAGGAGAACGTAGAGAGGACGGAACAGTTGGTCAGAGGATGGTTGCACGAGGAGAATTAATGGCCGAGCCCTTAGACCCCAAGAAAATAACCGGACCGCAGAAGGCGGCAATTTTTCTTATGATGATGGGGGAAGAGTATACCGCCCAAGTCATTGAAAAGTTGGACGAAGATGAAGTCGGCAAACTTGCCCTGCATATGTCGGAAATCAAATACATCGCCCCCGATGTTTTGGGCCGTGTTATGAAGGAGTATGTAGATGAGGTTGAAACAGATCGATTAATGATCGAAGGCGAGGCTTTTCTAAAAGCCCTCATCGACAGCGGCCTGGACAGAGAAAAAGCGAATGCCATTTATAGGGAGATTGAAAAAAGCAGAAAGAACATCCCCTTCAGTTATCTTGAGGGGATGGACAGCAATACCCTTATTAGCTTTATGAAAGGGGAACATCCCCAGACAATAGCCTTGATACTTTCACACCTGAGATCCCAGAGGGCTGCCGAGATCCTTGGTGGATTGCCGAGAGACATTCAGCCTGTTGTGGCAGTGCGTATTGCGGAAATCAGCCAGGTCCCCGCGGAAGTCGTCACTGAATTGGACCAGACACTTCAAAGGGAACTTTTCAGCCTGGGCGATTCCCGGAGTCGCAGAAAAATCGGCGGTGTCAGCGTCCTTGCCGACATATTAAACGAAGTGGACAGGGATACGGAACAGAACGTGCTGTCTTCAATTGAAGAGGAGCGGTCTGAAATGGCCGACGAAATCAGACAAATGATGTTCGTCTTCGAAGATCTCGTCAAGGTAGATAATCGGGGTATGCGAGAGATATTGAAACAGGTAGATTCGCAACAGCTTTGTTTGGCTCTCAAGACGGCGTCGGAAGAAATGAAAGAGAAAGTCTTTAGTAATTTGTCCGAAAGGGCGGCTGAAATGCTTCGTGAAGATATGGAAGTCATGGGGCCTGTCAGGCTGAGTGAAGTGGAAAGGGCCCAGCAGGGTGTCATCCGGGTCTCCAGAGAACTTGAGGCTGCGGGAAAGGTTATTCTTTCGAAAGGGAAAGAGGATGTCTTTGTCTAAGGATACAGGACAAACCGGTTCTGAAAGCAGGACATACAAAGCTTTTCAATTGGAACCTTTTGAAACTCTTGACTTTGCCACCCATACCGAGACGGACGACTGTACCTTTAGTGCTTTTTTCACCGGTGAAGGCGGCACATTTCGGTATTTGTTCTTCGGAGAAGAAGAGGTTGAGGCAGAGAAAGAGGCAGAGAAAGAGGAAGAGGTTAAGAAAGAGGAAGAGGTTGAGAGAGAGAATGCCGAACGGATTTTAGAAGCAGCGAAAAAGAGGGCATCCTCAATTGAACGCGAAGCCTATGAAAAGGGCTATGCCCAGGGCGAAAAAGACGGTTTGGAAATGGGGGCCAAAAAGTTTGACAAGATTCTGGATCGGTTCCACGGGACCCTCAAGGATATGGATCGCTGGAAGCAAGAGTTCGTAAGACTTTACGAAAAAGAGATTTTGCACTTGATCTACCGTATTGCCGAAAGGGTTGTTCGTGGAAGAGTCAAGACCGACAATACGATTGTGCGCGAAACCATTCTCGATGCTTTCAACCTTGCTGCAGACCGCTCTGAGGTGACGGTCATGATCAACCCCGAAGACGTCGAGTATCTGAAAGAGATAAGGCCGGAGTTCTTTGACCGGATAAAGGACTTGAAATCGATAATCATTGAATCCGATCCTTCCATCAGCCCGGGCGGGTGTTTTATGGAAACGGTTTTTGGCCATGTAGATGCCCGCCTGGAAAGCCAGTTGGACAAAATAGCCAAGGCAATTGAGCAGGCATTTGAGGAAAAGAATGTGGAACCAGTGGATCGTCATAGCGGTCAATAGTCACTGGTCATTAGTCATTGCTGGGTTGTAAATGACTGGTGAAGAATAACCATGGACCAATGACTAATGACCAATGACCAATGACCGAGACAGTAATATAGTGCAAGGTCGCACCTGACGGCTCAAGAACATCCACTTCGTTTCCGAATAACGAACTAACGACCATGGCGAACGATTTTGGCAACATACGATGGGACTATTATGAGGATGCCGTAGAGTCGTGCCGACCCTTAACGGCCGAAGGCAGGGTTGCTAAAGTGACCGGCCTTATTGCAGAAGGCCGCGGCCCCTCCATGGGCGTCGGTGCCACTTGCAGCATCCAGAATGTGGAAGGGGAGGAGGTTCCGGCTGAAGTGGTCGGGTTTAATGACAGCAGAATTATCTTGATGCCTTACGGAGAAATGCGGGGTATCAGCCCGGGGTGCAAGATTGCCCTGGTTCATGAACGGCCTTATGTTCCTGTAGGGGATGCTTATCTCGGAAGAGTAGTGAACGGTTTTGGTGAACCTATTGACGGGCTTGGCCCCATAGCCTCAAATGTCCACTACCCTCTGTACGGCCAGGTGGTGAATCCCATGGACCGGCGTCCTATCAGAGAAATGGCCGACGTAGGCATTGCCGCGGTGAAGCCCTGATAACGATCGGCAAGGGGCAGCGAGTCGCAATTATGTCGGGCTCGGGTGTGGGCAAGAGCGTGCTTATTGGGATGATGGCGCGACACACCCGTGCCGACGTAAGCGTCGTTGCCATGATCGGAGAGCGCGGACGCGAGGTCAAGGAATTTATTCAACAAAATCTCGGCCAAGAGGGGCTCAAAAAGTCGATTGTTGTGGCGGCGACTTCGGATGTATCTGCGTTAATAAGGATGCGCGGGGCCTACCTGGCAACAGCGTTTGCGGAATATTTCAGAGACCATGGCATGGACGTACTTTTTGTCATGGATTCTGTTACAAGGTTCGCCATGGCTTCAAGGGATGTCGGCCTGGCGGTAGGAGAGCCTCCCACGGTAAGAGGATATACCCCTTCATTCTTCGCACAGTTGCCTAAGCTCCTGGAACGTGCCGGAAGCGTCGAGGGCAAAGGGAGCATAACCGGCATATACACGGTCTTGGTGGAGGGGGATGATATGAATGATCCTGTTGGTGATGCAGTACGATCGACTGTAGACGGCCACATTGTGCTTTCAAGAGATCTGGCCAATCGAGGCCATTATCCGGCCATAGATGTGCTTGCCAGTGTCAGCAGGGTCATGCGAGAGGTTGTTGAACCGGAACATATGAAGCTGTCTCAAAAGGTTACAGATATTATGGCCACGTATCGTGATGCTGAGGACTTGATATCCATCGGGGCCTACGTGGATGGTAGTGATCCAAAGATAGACCACGCCAAAAAGATGATTGACGGTATCAACACCTTTTTAAGGCAGGATATCGCCGAGAAGGTCGCATTTGAAGCCGGGATCGATAAGTTAAGAGAGCTGTTACAAGAGGAGGATCATGAAAAGGTTTGAATTTAGGCTTGATCCCCTCGTTCGCTATAGACAGTACCGAGAGCGGCTTGCCCTCATGGAAGTTGCCAGGGCAAAGGAGTCTCTTGTTCAAACAAAGAGGAAGATTCAACAGATAGAGCAGACCAGAAAAGATGTGTCAATGGACCTGGACAAGCAGCAGACAGAAGGGATTGGGATGGAGTATTTTCGGCTTTATGCCGCCTACTTGGGCGGCCTGCACAGGCAAATGGAATCCGAACAGGAGCTGTTGGTCGAGATTGGCAAAACGATAAGGGAAACGCAGAAGGCTGCTGAAGCAGAAACTGTCAGAAAGAAAACCTTGGAGTGGATCAAGCAAACCGAATACACAAGGTATTTACAAATGCTTGGGCGGGCCGAACAAAAAGAAGCAGATGAAATCATCACCTTGAGGCAAAGGTTCGGATAGGTTTTGAAAGGAAACGGCATGGGTGGAAGACGCGCACCCATAAGATCTCATGTGCAGGTAACACTGCTGTGTTTTCTTATTGTTAAGCTGGGACTCATCAGCATATTTGTTTGTACGAAAAGACCGCTGTTGTCTGTGCCGATTTTGGAGACCAAGCCTGCTTTGGCTACAGATGCCCAAGAAAAAGCAGAAGAAAGCGAGCCGCCGGGTTCAGTTTCGGACACGGTGCAAGTGGCGTCCGGCGACACTCAAGATGCGGATGCGACCATGGATGTTCTTGAACTCAAGCGGGCGCAAATAGAGGAGGAAAGGCGGCTGCTCGAAGAAGAACGCAAACGACTAACAGCAATGAAGCAGGAGATCAATGGAAGGCTTGCCAGGCTAACTGAAATACAGAATGCCATCCAGAGCAAACTTGACAAACAGAAGACTATTCATGATAAGAGAATCAAACATCTTATTAAGATATATACGGTAATGCCGCCGAAAAAGGCCGCCGTCCTCATAGAAAACCTTGACATGGAAGTTATTATAGCCCTTTTTTCAAAGATGAAAGGAGAGACTGTCGGGCAGATCCTTCCGTACATGTCCACGGAAAAGGGTGCAAAGATCAGCGAACGGCTTGCTCAACTTCGTTTCTAACAATACGCGGCGCTCTCATTGCCGTCTTTGTCCGCAACCCTTTTTGCCGGTGTGTTGCCGAGCATCTGCGTTGTCACTTCATCCGAAAAACAGGAAATATTTTCCCCCATAGGCTTAGTGCGGGAAAAAGTTTCATCTTCAACCACGTTTCAACTGCCTCGAGAATCATCTCTCTTTTTCAACATGTTGTATTTATAGAGAATGTTTTTGCCCATTCCTTTTGGCATGTTCGTTGCTCACAACAAGGCCAGCAGAGAAAAAACGGAACAAAGCACCAAGAAAACTATGAACTCACAGTTGATGAATCTTGCCTGTATCCAAGAAGGGTTTGAAGTTAGACCAGGACGAGGCTTTAAAGCAAAAGGCGCCAACCAAGGAGAATCCGCTTCGGCTTTCTCAGGTCTGCTGGAGCATACATTGACCTCTGCCGGAGGCGATCTTTCACGGGCAGCTAATGAGGCAACGAAGAGGCCAAACACCGGTCAGGGCTGGCTTGAACATTTCCGAAATCAGTTATTGTCTCAGGGCATCCCCCTCAAGGACTTTTCACTAACTCCAAAGGCGTTGCCTGAATTGAAGGAGCTCCTGATGGGGGAAGGTTTCTCGGAACGTGAGGTGGTCTGTTTTCTTGAAAGACTTTTTCATGGAGATTCCGGAGGCGAGGTTAAAATAACCCGGCTTTTTGAAAAACTCTCTGAGCTAAGAGCGTTGTTTGAAAAAGAATCCCGTGATCCTGTTCTTGATGTGTCGGCATTGCCCCATCTGGAGACCGCATTGCGCTGTTTCGGCTTGGATGTTCAACAGACAAAAAGGCTCATTGATCAAGCCAGGGCGGATGGGGGTGGATTGAACCTGAAAGGATTTGTCCAAGAGCTGAAACGGCTTGTAGGCGAGATGCCTCAAGTAGGCCGGCCGAGCTCAACGGCAGAGTCTGCACAACAGATAAGAGGTATATTGGCTCGCATAGGGCTCGTAGATGAAGCAGCCGATGTAGAAGGACCTATCTCTTTAGGGCAATTCGTCCAGATCGTCGAGGATAAATTGGCTCGCCTCATGCCGCACCGTTTGTCCAAAGGAGAAATGCAAAATCACGTAAACCGGCTGTTGGGCCATGTCTTGGTTGAATCTGGGGAACCGAAGCAGACCTTCAGCGCAAAAGCCCTTTATGCGGGCAAACTGCAAGCTTTTCCTGCAGAACAGGCTGAAGAGTCGCCCACTTCAGAGCGAAAAGGGCTCGGCCAAGGTGGAGACATTGCCATGTACTCGGCAAGGGAAGCGACGATAGACCGGCCACACACTGCTGGGGCCGAGACCGGGCAGTCAGCCAGGAGCTTGCCGCTTTATGTCGTCAATCAGGTTGGAAGGCAGATGGCGCTTGGCCTTCGGCGGGGAGAAAGTCAGATACGGCTCCAATTAAGGCCTCCCAACCTTGGATCGGTTCAACTGGGCATGGACATGAAAAATAACGTGTTGAAGCTGGAAATGATCACCGAGCATCATTCCGTCAAGGAACTTTTGATGTCCCATGTGCATGAACTGAGAGAATCCTTGCTGGAGCAGGGCGTAAAGCTTGAAAGAATAGATATTCAGATTCACTATAATTTTGGCCAGTCCATGGCTGATGCCGGAAGAAACCTAAACAGGTCGCACTCCCGGAGGCAAGGCCCGAGAGGGGCATCTCCCATTTCGGACACCGAACAGGACATCCCGGAGGCGTCGGCATTGGCCGATATGCAGAGCAATGCCTTGTTGGATATGTTTGCATGAAAATATAGTCACTGGTCATTAGTCACTGGTCATTAGTCATTAGGAAGTAGAGAACAGCGAATGTCGAGAATCACTAATGACAAATCGGATTCCGGATGAGTTTTATGCAAAGCACAAGATACGGACACGGACACGTTTCTTGATGACCAATGACCAGTGACCAGTGACCGATAGAGAAAGGAGTCAAATCATGCCTATAACAGCACTTGAGCCGGCTTACCACCAGATGCCGGGTGGACAGAGCACAAGAGATGGTAAC
>JABXJW010000426.1 GCA_013375395.1 Desulfobacterales bacterium | reverse complement strand
ATATCAGCGGATTATTAGCGGAGCTGGTCGTGTGTGTTTTTCCGTGGCACCCGCTTTTGTGGTGGGCAAAGTCTCGGCTGGTCAGATTGAGCGAGCAGGCCTGTGATGACTGGGTAGTAGCCACCGGCCAGCCCGGCACAGACTACGCAGAATCGCTGCTTGATTTGACACCCGGCGGCCAGATGGCGTTTGTACCTGCGGTAGTGAGCAGTAAGAGGGGACTGGCTGGCAGGGTCCGCCGCATCCTGATAAATAGTTGCGGCAATCCACGGACCGGAGCATTATGGGCTTTAGCAGTTAGTATTGTTACGGCGTGTCTTACAATCGGCGTAGCATGTGCACAAACCCGGCCCGCCGAACCAGAAGCTGCGAGTGAACATGAAGCCGAATACACTGAGTTACTGATCAAAGCTGCGACTGACGGTGACATCGAGCAGGTCAAATCGCTCATCTCAAAGGGTGCCTATGTCAATGAAAAAGACCCCGGGGGATGGACCGCACTACATTTTGCGTCCTACAAAGGCCATACAGAAGTGGCCAGGTTACTCATAAACCAGGGTGCATATGTCAATGCTACGAATAGACCTAGAGCAAAACCTTTGCACTACGCAGCAATGCGCGGCGATAAGCAGACCGTGGAACTATTGCTCAGCAAAGGTGCAGATGTCAATGCAAAGAATAGGGATGGCAGGACGCCTTTGTTTGAGGCTATGGCAAGCCCGGCAACAGGTCGCAAGGAAGTGGTTGAACTTCTGGTCTCAAAGGGTGCTGAAGTCCCTGCTTTTCACCTTGCCGCTTACATGGCAGATATAGAGAAATTACAACAATGCCTCCAAAATGGTGCAGACATAAATAAACAAAGTGAGTGTGGCTTCACAGCTTTGCATTGTGCAGCCAATTCAGGAAATAAAGAAACCGTGGAATTTCTTATTAGTAAAGGTGCCAGTGTCGATGCAAAAGACGACCTCGGTGTGACGCCTCTATATTATGCAGCTATTCACAACTACGAGGATATAGCGGACTTGCTGTTGGCAAAGGGCGCCGATGTCAATGCGAAGGGAAAAAAAGATCGTAGCTTGCTCGACAATGCAATCTATGAACACGAGATAATGGATAAGAGCAAGGATGCTATTAAGCTACTCATTAGCAAAGGAGCCAATGTCAACGGAAAGGATTACGGTGGTTACACACCACTTGTCCATGCGATCTGGATGAATGATAAGGACCTGGTAGAATTGCTCATTAGTAAAGGAGCCGATGTTAACGCCGAGGACAATGATGGTTGTACACCATACTACTGGGCAGCTGACGAGGGCGATAAAGAAGTTATCGAGTTACTGATCACCAAAGGTGCTATTCCTGCTTCTACCATCTCTAACATCCATATAGCTGCAAGCACGGGAGATTTGGCAAAGATGAAAAGCCTGATTGAGCAGGGCGCCGATGTTAATGTGAAGGAAATATTTGGATGGACGCCACTGCATTACGCCACTCATGAAAACCATAAGGATGTAGTCGAACTGCTTATCGCCAAAGGTGCCGATGTCAACGCAAAAGCTAATGGGGGCCAGACGCCGCTTCACACTGAATGCCAAAAGGATGTGGCAGAACTCCTCATTGCCAGAGGTGCAGATGTCAACGCAAAAGATAACAAAGGCCGTACGCCACTGGGCAATGCAGCCGAGAAAGGCTACAAAGAAGTAGTAGACCTGCTTATTGCTAAAGGGGCCGACATCAATGCAAAGAATGAGAACGGCCACACCCCATTGCATTTAGCAGCTAACCGCGGCCACTTAGAGGTAGTGAGACTACTCATTGCCAGAGGAGCGGACGTCAACGCTAGTTCATCAGGCTGGGATATGACACCGCTGCATGGCGCGGCCAGACACGGCCACATGGATGTGGTTGTGCTTCTTCT
>JABXJW010000425.1 GCA_013375395.1 Desulfobacterales bacterium | reverse complement strand
CGTTGCTCAATCACCAAGTCCTTCAATCAATTTGCGCTTCAAGGAAGGCCACTGTCTGGTCCTGAAGTAAGCCCTCTTCTGCTTGCGGTATTACAAAGGTTTGCATAACCCATAGAACAGATTCTGTCTTGAGGCGGCCGACCATAGTGCTCATAACATCTACATACTCCGTCAGAGCAGCAACCCATTCTTCGGCTGGGGTTCCTGAAATTCTTTGAGCAATCATAGCCTCTTGTTCCGGAGCTATCGGCTGATCCACATCTTGCCAGATTTCGACAACTATTCTGTCGAGGGTCGCAATCCTACTGCTGTCCCTAAGGATCGGCATCAATACAAAAAGTATTTGGGCTGCCTTGTCCAGATTCAGGTCAGTATTAAGCGACGGCGGATAAGCCCTGGCCAATTCTGGCTTATCTCCCAGTCCGAGTACTTCCGCATCTCTTCTCTCGAACTCTACCTGGCCCTGGTCCTGCGGTTCCAAAGGCTTGGGCAGCACCAGCGGAACAGCCTCGCGAACACCCAAAACCTCCGTAGCCCCCCAACGCAGGCCGCGCAGAACGTATGTCCCGTCGTACAGCCCACCGGCAATGTCGCTAAGATTATCCGCATGCGGCAGCCTCATAGGAGGACCTTTTGCTGTATCTATGTCCGGGGAATATCGTGAAACAACTTCGAGCCACTCTACATTATCTGTCCTTAGATTTGTTAATGAATTCTCAAAGGCGGGGGTAAACGTTATTGTATCGTAAGCATCAATCAAGAGTGTTCCGATTCCATCCGTGTTATCAATTGATACATATCCCGAACCCATCTCTACACCGCCGTAAGGAGAAAATGCATAAGGATAATCTTCAACATTATAAAAGCTTCCTAAATAAATCGCGACATCAATTGGCTCGCCAGGCTGCTCGCCCCCAGTATTAAACAGAAAACTGAGGCGGTCATCAGCACTAATATTATCTGGATCGTAGCTGCCGTTAGCGGTCAAAGTAGCATTCGCGCCCAGCTTCAACTCTTCGTAGTAACTCTGGATTATAATTGCAGCCTTGCCGCTTCCAGTAAGCCAATCTACACCAATACCCGTAGAATAGTCGGAGTAGCCGGTTATAGGTGCGTCAAGCTTACCACCAGCACCAGGAGTGGATATTGTGCCCCCGGATGACACTATCTTGACTCCACCAAAAGTGGAGGATATACCGGCTGAAGCAATGTTTATATTACCAACACCTGACAGCTCAATATTGTCCTTTGCCGTTGCGGTTATTGAATTCCACTGATCAGCAGCGTTTGCAACTTTCGTATTATCTGCCGTGAACGAGCCGTTGTAGCTCTGCGCTGTAAGATCCGTGTTCGTTTGGTTAGCAAACGTAAAATTAGCTAAGTCCAAATCCAAGGCTTGTTTCAAAGTCAGCGAACTGCCACTCACGCTTATAGTACTGCCTGCGCCTGCCGCTTGTATCTCACCATTTGTGGCTTCGATTGTCAGCGAACTCGCACCCGTCAGTGTCTTGCCATCAGCTAAGATTACATTACCGCTGGCTTTTAGTGTCTTATCTGAAGCAACAGTAGTGTTGTCCTCCAAAGTCAGATTCCCACTCTGAACATCTACCGTACCGCCAAGATTGATGCCCGTCGCACCGCCGAGAGTAAGATTGCCAGCACCGGTTTTGGTCATTGTATTCTTGGCCAAAAGCGTTCCTGCACCTGCATCAAATTTCTGAGCAGCGGCTTTCGTGGCGGTCACCGGGCCATCAAGTGTCAGGCCAACTGCCGAGACATTCTCGTTCAGGGTTATTGCAGTACCAGCAAGGGTCAGGTCGCCAACGGCATTATTGACCGTATTCTTGGCCAAAAGCGTGCCGGTTGTCGCATCGAAGGTCTGGGCTGCAGTACCGTCTGCTGTGACAGGAGCGGCAAAGGTT
>JABXJW010000089.1 GCA_013375395.1 Desulfobacterales bacterium | reverse complement strand
TAGCAAAAGGATGACGCGTCAATAAAGAAAGTTCACCGTTCAAAGTTCATAGGTTCAAAGGTTGTCAACCCTGAACCCTGAACCCTTGTAAAGTAGACTATAACCTTTGAACCTTGAACCCTGAACCTGGAACCGATCACTTTAGGTTTCATTCTGTTTCTTTCACAGGGATAAAATGGCGCCAAAGATTGTTGTTGACAAGGCGAGCAGCAAATGCTACAAGAGTCTAATTCGTTAGAAAGGGAGTCTTCAGAGGTTGAGGCAACAATTGAGAAATAACTGGTGGTGGTGGACAGCACTTGAAGTGTGCCCGCCCAGCTAGCCTGACAAGATCAAAGTAAAAGCCGTGGGCCGCTTTCGAGGCCCACGGCTTTTTTACTTTTGAGGCCGTTGGTCCGCCAACCCGCGGCCATTTTTATGGAGATGATCGGCAAATGAAAGAGAAAGTCTGTCCTACAAAAGACGAGTTTATCAGGCTGAGTGGAAGTGCAAACCTTGTCCCCGTCTACCGGGAGATAGTGGCCGACACTGAAACCCCTATAACCGTTTTTAGGAAACTGGATACGGGACAACATGGTTTCCTGCTCGAAAGCGTGACCGGGGGTGAAAGGTGGGGGCGATACAGTTTCATGGGGTTCGATCCGCTGTTCACCTTTGAGAGCAAAGGCACAAACGCAAGTATCCGGACAGACGATCAGTTGCAAGAGCGGACTGTGCAGGATCCTGTTGGCTTCCTGCAAAAAAAACTTGCCGCCTACCGCTCCGCCCGCGTAGAAGGACTGCCCCGTTTTTTTGGTGGGGCCGTGGGCTACCTTGGCTACGAGATGGTTTCATTTTTCGAAGCGATTCCAGACAGTCTCGCCGATGAATTCGATCTTCCGGACTGCTGGTTCATGGCGCCCCGAGTTGTGGTGATCTTTGATAATCTGAAGGCTTCGATTAAGGTCGTTGCCAATGTCCACATATCTGAAGGTGATGATCCGCAACGCTGTTACTCGGAGGCTGTCGACAGCATCCATGCCGTCATTGATCGGCTAAAGCAACCATTGTCTCTCATGACCACAAAACGGGACATACAAGCGCCGAGCAAAATACAAAGCAAGGTTAAACGAACACAGTTCGAATCGATGGTATCCAAAGCAAAAGAGTATATCCGCAACGGAGACATCATCCAGGTGGTCCTGTCTCAATGTTTTGAGGCTGACAGCGCGGCAGAGCCTTTTGACGTGTACCGGGCCATTCGACGAATCAACCCCTCGCCATATCTTTTTTACCTGCAATGTGAGGGGGCTACTCTGCTTGGCTCGTCCCCGGAGGTGATGGTCCGGCTCGAGGACGGGTGTGTTACAACCAGGCCCATAGCAGGCACGAGACCTCGTGGGGCAACCGAGGATGAAGACAAGAGGCTTGAGGCAGAGCTTTTGGCCGATCCAAAGGAGCAGGCAGAGCACGTGATGCTGGTGGATCTGGCCAGAAACGATGTGGGCCGTGTGGCGGAATATGGAACAGTTAAGGTCAACGAATTAATGGTCGTGGAACGGTACTCTCACGTAATGCATATTGTCTCAAACGTTGAAGGGATCTTAAAAGACGGGCTGAGCGCTTTTGAAGTGCTTCGCGCATCCTTTCCTGCCGGCACGGTCTCCGGTGCGCCAAAGGTGCGCGCCATGGAGATCATTCACGAACTCGAGCAGTATCGCCGCGGGCCATACGCCGGGGCGGTGGGATATTTTGGCTTTGGAGGCAACATGGATCTTGCCATCACCATACGCACCATCCTGATAAAAGATGGCAAGGCATTCATCCAGACAGGGGCAGGCATTGTGGCCGACTCCGTGCCGAGTCGGGAATATGAAGAGACCGTGCACAAGGGCAACGCCATGTTTGAGGCCGTAAGAATGGCGGCCACAGGATTGGAGTAGAGCTATGATAGTCATCATCGACAACTACGATTCCTTTACTTATAACATAGTTCAGGCGTTCGGGACCTTTGGCGAGACCATTCATGTCTTCAGAAATGACAAGGTTTCCCTGGACGATCTCGGAAGACTCAAGCCCGACAGGCTTGTCATATCACCGGGGCCGGGCGTTCCTGCCGGCGCCGGCATCAGCGTTGCGGCTATACGCGATTTTGCCGAGACCGTCCCCATACTGGGTGTGTGCCTCGGGCATCAGGCCGTTGCCGAGGCATTTGGGGGCAAGATTGTGCCCGCAGAGCGCCTTATGCACGGAAAGGTATCAGCCATCTATCACGACGGCGAGGGCTGCTATAGTGGTGTGTCCCAGCCATTTGAGGCGACCCGGTACCATTCCCTGGTAGTTGAGCGAGGGTCGCTGCCCGGGAGTTTGAAAATCGCTTCTGAGACCGAACAGGGGGAGATCATGGGAATCAGGCACAAGGAGCTACCCATAGAAGGCGTGCAGTTTCATCCAGAATCGTTCCTCACCCACGAGGGTGAAAAGATATTGCTCAATTTTTTGCACCAATAACTCCCCAGGTCGTTGAGCAAGTGCAAATTCACGAATAATAAATAACGAATATCGAATAACGGAGGCAATCATGATTAAGGAAATGATTCAAAAGATAATAAACGGCAAGGACCTTTCAGAACAAGAGATGATCGGTGTGATGGATCAGATCATGGAAGGCAAAGCAACGGATGCGCAGATAGGCGCTTTTATAACGGCCCTGCGCATGAAGGGGGAAACCATAGAAGAGATCACCGGTGCAGCCAGAGTTATGCGAGACAAAGCTACACCCATCAGGGTCTACAATGAGGCAGTGAGCATCGACAGGGACGAAATCAATGTGGATCAGGAAACCGTTGTTGATACCTGTGGTACGGGAGGCGATGAAACCAATACCTTTAACGTCTCTACGACCGCAGCTTTTGTGGTTGCCGGGGGCGGGCTTAAGGTGGCCAAGCACGGCAACCGTAGTGTGTCGAGCCAATGCGGCAGCGCCGATGTCCTCCAGGCCCTCGGTGTGAACTTGGACGTGGGCCCTGAGGTCGTGGAGGAATGTGTCAGGGAGATCGGCATCGGATTTCTCTACGCACCTATGCTCCACGGGGCCATGAAGTATGCTATCGGACCAAGGCGTGAGGTGGGCATCAGGTCCATATTTAACGTCCTCGGCCCCTTGACCAATCCGGCAAGAGCGAACGTGCAGGTTCTGGGCGTATACGAGCCCGGACTTACTTCAGTGCTGGCAGATGTATTGCGTCGACTGGGCAGCACAAGTGCGCTGGTCGTCTTTGGAGAGGGGAGCCTTGACGAAATCAGTATTGTTGGCCCCACTCAGGTGAGCGAACTGCGAGACGGCAGCATACGAAACTACAGCGTTGCGCCCGAAGATTTCGGGCTGAGCAGGGCCGATATGTCGGATATCAAGGGTGGGGATGTCCAAGAAAATGCTGCGATCATCCGACAGATCTTTGACGGCCGGCCCGGCCCCAGGCGCGATATGGTGCTGCTCAACGCAGGGGCTGCTTTTTATGCAGCCGGCAAGGCGACCGATATGCGCGAAGGGATCAAGATGGCCGCCGAAAGTATCGATTCCGGCACGGCCGCTCAAAAGCTGGATCAACTCATAGAAAAGACCAATCAGGCAAAATGACAGTGAACTAAAGTGACTAAAGTGAACTAAAGTGACTAAAGTTAAAGTGTTCTATTAATCCTATTTACTTCTTCCAATAGGGGCAAAAGGTGGCATGAGAACGCTTTGTCGTCGAATTTTAAAATTGACTGCGCTGTAAGCGCATTCCTCAACTTTAGCTCACTTTAGGCACTTCAGACTTTAGGCACTTTTTTGATTCCATCTTACCCCGCATAGACGTTCTGACACAAAATGTGTCACCGAATTTAGGAATTAGAGCACTTAGGCACTTCAAATGATCCTCGATCAGATTGTAGCTCATAAGCAACAAGAGCTTGAACGCTCAAAAGAGGCGATGCCTTTGGCTGCCCTCAAAGAGCGTGTGGGCTTTGCCGACACCGCAAGGGGCTTCCGGCACGCACTGGCACAATCTTCAGACATCGCCTTGATTGCCGAGGTGAAGAAGGAATCACCGTCTGCCGGCCTGATCAGAAAAGACTTTGATCCTGTTGAGATTGCAAAGATCTACGAAGACTGCGGAGCCGCGGCCGTTTCTGTACTCACCGATGAGCACTTTTTTGCCGGAAGCCTTTCAATCATGCAGCAAGTAAAGCAGGCTGTCAGTATCCCCGTGTTGCGCAAGGATTTTATTATCGATCCGTACCAACTCTATGAAGCCCGTGCCTTTGGTGCTGATGCGGTTTTGTTGATTGCAGCCATCCTTTCTGATGAAAAACTCCGCCGCCTTCTCGCCCTTTGCAAAGAACTCGAGCTGGACGCACTCGTGGAAGTCCACGATGTGACAGAGCGGGACAGGGCCGTTAAAGCAGGCGCGGAGATAATCGGGATCAACAACCGGGATCTAAGGACCTTTGCCGTGGACCTTTCCACAACCATGAACCTGGCTCCCGGCATACCGGAACAGGTCATTTGTGTGAGCGAAAGCGGCATCAAGACACCTGATGATGTCAATAGTCTCAGACAAGCAGGCATTGATGCTATGCTCGTAGGCACCGCGCTCATGGAGGCAGAAAATATCGAGGCAAAGATAAAAGAGCTTTTGAATCCTGGGTGAGCACCTGCTTGCAACATGTTCATAAGAATTCAGCCTTTTGAAAGGATGGCGGCTTCAACGGCGATCAAATTTTAATTCGTGTAAAACTCGCGTCCAAGTGAGCGTAAAGAAAGAACAGCTTATCCCTGTCAAATAAGGCGGCTAAGACCGGCACTTTGTACAGCACTCAAAAAACGCCCAGCACCTGACTGTTCTTTCTTAATTCGCCTGCGGCGGACTCAGACAGTTACACCAATTAAAATTTAACCACCGTCTCAGCCTGTTTCATTCTGTTTCTTTCATAAGGCTAAAATGATACATATGTTCAAAGCGTCACCCAGAATAAAAATCTGCGGAATTACTCGTGAGGCCGATGCACAACTTGCCGCCGGCCTGGGCGCGGACGCTGTGGGGTTTGTCCTGGCAGAAAGCCCAAGAAGAATAGAACCGGAGGCGGTTAGAAAGATAAGCATGTCGCTGCCACCCTTTGTGACTACTGTTGGTGTGTTTGTTGATGCGGATATTGAATCTGTCCGCCGGATAGCCGCCTTCTGCAAACTCGACTGGGTTCAACTTCACGGAAATGAATCGCCGGACTATTGCAGGGCTTTGGACCTGAAACTGGTGAAGGCGATACGTGTCAAGGACAGGCAGAGCATTGAAGCCGCAGCAGCCTACAAGGACTGTGTAAAAGGAATTCTCCTGGACACCCTTGTAAAGGGGCGGCACGGAGGCACAGGGAAAAGCTTTGACTGGGATCTTGCCAAAGAGGCCAAAAAGTACGGCCCGGTGATTCTTTCCGGCGGCCTGGGGCCGGAAAATGTGAAAGAAGCGATCAGGACAGTCAAACCGTACGGTGTTGATGTGAGCAGCGGCGTGGAATCATCGCCCGGCATAAAGGATCATGAAAGGATGCGCAGTTTTGTGGAACAAATAAGATCGGGCGTGTTCCCTCTATACTCTACCGTCTTTGCGGTGAACCATAGAACCGGAGGAAGTACAAATGATTGACAGGGGCTACTACGGAAGATTCGGAGGAGCCTATCTTCCTGAGATACTTGTTGCAACCTTTGACGAACTTGTCGACACCTTTGAAAATGCAAAAAGCGATCCTGCTTTCTGGAAGGAATATACTGACATCATGTCCACATATTCCTGCCGACCCACCCCTCTCAGTTTTGCGGAAAACCTTACAGGCCACTTTCAAGGTGCGCGCTTCTTCATCAAGCGGGAAGACCTGAACCACACAGGTGCACATAAGGCAAACAACGTTATGGGTCAGGGGCTTCTAGTGAAGAGGATGGGAAAAAGCCGGGTTATTGCAGAGACGGGCGCAGGACAGCACGGGGTGGCAACCGCCACAATGGCAGCCAAGTTTGGTTTTGAATGCACCATTTATATGGGCGAGGTCGACGTGGAACGACAACGTCCCAATGTCTTCTGGATGGAACGCTTGGGGGCCGAAGTGATCCCCGTGCGCGAAGGCGCCAGGATATTAAAAGATGCAATTAACGAAGCATTCCGTGACTGGGTAACCAATATGGACACGACTCACTATGTGCTTGGCACCGTGTGCGGCCCACACCCTTTCCCGGAGATGGTAGCCTACTTTCAATCCATCATCGGAAAAGAGGCGCGTAGGCAAATCTTGGAACGTGAGGCAAGACTGCCCACTCGGATTTATGCCTGTGTAGGGGGAGGCTCCAACGCAATGGGAATATTCAGCGGTTTTTTTGATGATCCTGTCGAGCTGGTCGGTGTGGAGGCGGCAGGTCAGGGTCTGGAGTCAGGCCAACATGCAGCACGGCTTTCTTCTGAAGACGCAAGCATCGGTGTGGCACAAGGATACAAGACGTATTTTCTCCAAGACAATGACGGGCAGATGAAGGAAACCCACAGCGTTGCAGCAGGATTGGATTATGTTGGGGTCTCTCCCATCCTGGCGAACCTCAAAGAAACCGGTCGCGTCCGATTTGAGGCGGCCACAGATCGTGAGGTGGTAGATGCCATGTCGCTCACAATGCAAAAGGAAGGGCTGATCCCGGCTTTGGAGTCAGCACATGCCTTTGCTCAGGCATTCAAGGAGGCCCCGACACTGTCCAAAGAGGAGATCGTCCTGATCAACCAGTCCGGAAGAGGCGACAAAGACATCTTTACCGTTGCCGATGCGTTCGCCGACCCGAAGTGGCAGGAGTTTATTAAAAACAAAGCGGAGGCATACCATGCTTGAGTCGTACCTTAGGGCCCGGCTGAAAGAAAAACAACTCCTGTTAATGACCCATATAGTCCTCGGGTACCCCACATTCGAAGACTCTTTTAAGATAATTGAAGCAATGGTCGAGGCGGGTGTTGATCTGATGGAGTTGCAGATCCCCTTTTCAGAGCCCATTGCGGACGGCTCTGTAATCCTTCACGCCAATCAGAAGTCCCTGGCAGGGGGGGCAACTGTAAAAAAGTGCATTGATTTTGCCGAAAAGGTTGCACGGGCTTTTGACATCCCTTTTCTCTTTATGAGCTATTACAACATCCTTTTCAAATACGGGGTTGATCGGTTCCTGTCCGCAATGACCGAAGTGGGAATACAAGGTTCTATCGTCCCGGATCTTCCCCCGGAAGAAGGACAAGACTACCTTGAGGCAATGCAAAAATATGAGCTTTCCCCTATATTCATATTTTCCCCCACCACGCCGGACGAGCGCATGAAGTACCTTGCATCCTTTGGACGGAGTTTCATCTACTGCGTGGCCAGAAAAGGGGTAACGGGCGCCAAGACAAGTTTTTCTGAACAACTGGACAGATATCTTGCTCGATGCCGCAAGGCAACCGATCTGCCACTGGCTCTGGGTTTTGGGGTCAAGGACAAGGCGGATATCGAATTTTTGAAGGGAAAAGCTGATATCGCAGTTATTGGGACACAAACGATCCGATTGATTGACAAAGAGGGAGCCGAAGCTGTTGGGGGATTCATCAAGAGTCTGAGGCAACTCCCCGGCTCAAGTTAATGAATTTGCCCGCCTGTGCCGATTAAATGCCCCCGTGAAATTCTTGTTTCGTGCAAAGACAAGATATTCATCTTTTAGCATGTTCCCCTGGACATCCCGGCACACGAGTTCTCCCAAAAAATTTGTACCTGTGCGGTTAGCGGATTCGTGGTCCTTGCAATACCATCCAAATCCCCCCCTGCCCTTTTTCAAAGGGGGGAAACCACGTTCGTCCAAGAAGTCCCCCTTTGTTAAAGGGGGATTTTTCAAGTAACCGCACAGGTCCAAAAATTTGGGGGAAGTCCCGCGACAATATTGGTTGACGGCATGGGCTTGGGAGTGCAAACTATATAGTTCAGCTTTTGGGTTCACGATCGGACAAACGGCCAAGCGGGGTAACGGAAGGATGCCCTCGGATAAAATCATCCTGCACGGTGCACGTCAGCACAACCTGAAAAATATCGACGTAGATATCCCTCGAAATCGACTTGTGGTCGTAACCGGCCTTTCCGGTTCCGGCAAATCGACGCTCGCATTTGACACGCTCTATGCCGAAGGACAGCGGCGCTATGTGGAATCCCTTTCCGCGTATGCGCGCCAGTTCCTGGAACGTATGGACAAACCGGATGTGGACGCCATCGAAGGCCTTTCACCAGCCATTGCCATCGAGCAAAAATCGATTACCAAGAACCCTAGATCGACCGTGGGAACGGTGACCGAGATCCACGACTATCTCCGCGTGCTTTTTGCCCGCATAGGCAAGCCGCATTGCCACAAGTGCGGACGCCCAATCACCACCCAGACCGTCCAGCAGATCGTAGATCAAGTAGTTGCGCTCGCACCTGGTACAAAGGTCATCATCATGTCTCCGGTAGCAGCCGGCCAGAAGGGTTCCCATCAAAGGCTGTTTCAAAGGCTGCGCAAGGACGGATTTGCCAGGGTGCGGGTAGACGGCAGGATGTTTGAGCTGGATGAGACCATTTCGATTGACAAAAACAAAAGGCATACCATAGACGTGGTGGTAGACCGGTTGGTTGTCAAAGACTCGGTCGCCAATCGTTTGGCGGACTCTGTTGAACTTGCCATGGGGCTTTCAGAAGGTCTTGTTACAGTGGATGTTGTAGGTGCAGAGCCGCTTGTCTTCAGCGAAAAAGCGGCCTGCCTGTCTTGCGGCATCAGCTATTGTCCATTCACACCTGCCAGCTTTTCCTTTAACAGCCCCCAAGGCGCCTGCCCTGCGTGCGACGGGCTCGGCTCCATGATGGTCTTTGATCCCGACCTGATTGTCCCAAATACCGAACTCTCTTTAAGGGAGGGCGCCATCGCCCCGTGGGAAAATCGCCATTCGGTATACTTCTTTCAGGTATTGGATGCTATAACCCGTCGCTGTCAAGCAGACATCCATACGCCTTTCAAGGATCTACCCGAACCGCTCAAGGAACTCCTCCTTTACGGCTCAAGGGGAGAGGCAATTTCCTTTTACCTGGAGCGGGACGGCAGGCGCTATACGTACGGCAGGCCGTTTGAAGGGGTTATTCCGGGCCTTGAGCGGCGTTTTAAGGAAACCTCATCATATCGTGTGCGGGAAGAGATAGAACGATTCATGAACGTGCGACCCTGCCCGGGTTGCAGTGGCGCGCGCCTTCGCCAGGAAAGCCTGGCGGTAAAGGTTGGTGGGGAGTCTGTCCATGAGGTCGGCTCACGGTCCGTAACTGCACTTTTTGACCTTTTTAGCTGTCTTGACCTCAGCCCCCGCGAAAGGACTATTGCAACGCCCATATTGAACGAGATCACCCAAAGGCTCTTTTTTCTGACCCGTGTGGGACTTGGATACCTCACCCTGAATCGCGCTTCGGCCACGCTCTCGGCAGGCGAATGGCAGCGTATCCGGCTGGCCACCCAGATCGGCTCCAAGCTAACCGGAGTCCTCTATGTGCTGGATGAGCCGACTATCGGACTCCACCAGCGGGATACCCAGAAACTCCTTGGCACGCTCGAACAGATGCGTGATCTGGGAAACACCGTCGTTGTGGTGGAGCATGATCCTGAAACCATTCTTTCGGCAGACCATGTCATAGACATGGGACCGGGCGCCGGAGCCCTGGGAGGATACCTTGTATTCAGCGGGCCGCCTGAATCTCTCCTTCGGCATAAGTCATCCATCACAGGTCAGTACCTTTCCGGTCGAAAGACCATACCGGTGCCGCCCGTGCGCCGCCCATTGAAAAACGGCTGCCTGGCCCTGGAAGGGGCATGCGCAAATAACCTTAAAGACATAACGATTCAGTTTCCCCTGGGATGCCTTGTGTGCGTGACAGGGGTGTCCGGCTCAGGCAAATCGACCTTGGTAGTTGAAACACTTTTCCGGTCTTTGGCTCGCCGGTTCCATCATTCCAAGAAGGCTGTGGGCAAGTACAGGCTGCTTGTCGGTGTTGAAAAGGTCGACAGTGTGATCAACATAGACCAGTCCCCTATCGGACGAACTCCACGATCAAATCCGGCAAGTTATACCGGCCTGTTTGCCTACATCCGGCAGTTGTTTGCCAAAACGCCGGACGCCAGAGTGCGAGGATACAAACCAGGACGGTTCAGCTTCAATGTCAAAGGAGGCCGTTGCGAGGCGTGCAGCGGAGACGGGATCATCAAGATCGAGATGCACTTTCTCCCCGATGTCTATGTAACGTGCGATGTGTGCCGCGGCAAGCGTTACAATCGGGAGACTCTGGAGGTAAAATACAAGGGGAGAAACATCTCTGACGTGCTGGACATGACCGTAAGGGAGGCACTTGAATTCTTCGGCAAGGTCAAGAAGATAACGGGCAAACTTGAGACCCTGACCAGTGTGGGGCTGGGATACATCCGCTTGGGCCAGCCCGCCACCACCCTTTCCGGCGGTGAGGCCCAGCGGCTCAAGTTGTCAAGGGAACTGAGCAAGCGGCAAACAGGGCGAACCGTCTATGTCATGGATGAGCCGACCACAGGGCTCCATTTTGCGGACATTCAGAAACTCTTGGATGTGCTGAATCGGTTGGCTGATTTCGGCAACACCATTATCGTTATCGAGCACAACATGGATGTCATCAAATCAGCCGATTATGTCATTGACCTTGGTCCGGAAGGGGGGGATGGGGGCGGTCATGTGGTTGGCTGCGGAAGACCCGAAGATATTGCACAGCTTGCCGGTTCCTACACCGGCCGATTCCTGCGCAAGGTGCTACCTTGAGATTGGCGAGGTGAGCCTATAACAAAGCACATCCAGCTTGAGAGTGAAATCCACGTTCTCGATAAATACACCAGGCGGGCCCTGAAGCTGCACAGGAGCAAAGTTCAGGATACCGCGCACCCCGGCCGCTACCAGCCTGTCGGCAACCTTCTGGGCCAATTCGGGGCTTACTGCAATCACGCCGATCTCGACTCCTTTCTTCCTGATCAAACGATTCATGTCCTCGATAGGCGCGACCTTTACGTTTCCAATCTGCACACCGATTATTTTGGCCTTTTTGTCAAACGCGGCCACAAAGGTGTACCCCTGCTGCATGAAGTGCGCATGCCTTAGGAGGGCCGAGCCGAGATTTCCCACACCCACCAGGCCCAGGCGCCATTCCCTGTCCAAGCCCAAGATCTTGCGAACCTCAAACAGCAGTTCCTTTACGTAATAGCCGACCCCTCTGACTCCGAATTCACCGAAGTAGGCCAGATCTTTGCGTATTTGTGCTGGGTTGATGCCGCAAATCTCGGCAAGACGCACCGAGGATATGACCTCAACGCCCTTTTGGTCCAACAAGGCAAGATTCCTCGCATAAACCGACAGGCGCGAGATTGCGATTGCAGGAATTTTCACAAACTTCATCAAAAAAACTCGCTGGCGGTATCTATCAAGACGTCTTGAACATTACCGTGTTGTTGTCCGGATCGACACAATGCAAATCTGAAGGGAACATTTTCATCAAGATGAAAGGACTTGAAGCCACTAAGAGAAACAGGGTTGCACGCCACAGTCAACATGTGGCGGCAACCCCGTCCCGTTTTCTCCGCATCAATGTCGACGGCTTCCTAAAAAGTCCATCTGCTGCGTTGCGCTTCATCCCGCCCTGTTAAATTCTCGCTATGCGAGACGGCGGAGCCGATTTAACAGGGTAAATCATTGCGATCCGCCTCAGGCGGATTACTTTGCCGTCCATACTAGTGAGCGACCCCAGCAAACAGGCCTGCAATGGCTGAAGACTGCGGATGAGCGTAGATAAGGATCAGAGAAATAACCAGAGCGTAAATAACCAGAGACTCGACCATGGCCAGACCGATCAGCATGGTCACGGTTACCTTACCCGAGGACTCCGGGTTCCTGGCGATCCCTTCAACCGCACTCTTGATTCCCATGCCTTGGCCGAGAGCGCCTCCAAAAGCGGCGACGGCGATGCCAAAGCCTGCGGCAAACACGGATACCGTGAAGTACTTCAGACCGGCAATGGCCATCTCGTCACCTGCAGCATAGGCCACTGTGGAAAGAGCAAACAGCAGGAATGCGGACCCCAGTGTTGAAAACGACAGTTTCTTGAACATAGACCTCTCCTCCTTTACATTAAGATTTTATTAATGGGCTTCTTCCATTAACGGATTTTATTAATGAGCATGTTCCATTGCACCGGCAAAGTACATTGTAGAAAGCAAGAAAAACACAAATGCCTGGACCAAGCTCACAAAGATACCCAAGGCCATGATCGGCAAAGGGGCAAAAAAAGCGCCTGCCAGCATAAACAAAATGGCCAGAACCAGCTCGTGGCCCGCCATGTTTCCAAAAAGACGGATGGTAAGCGAAAGGACTCGGGCCGCGTGGCCGATCAATTCAATCGGAAATATGATGGGCGCCATCCACCATATGGGCCCCATAAAGTGCTTGATATATTTAGGCCCGTGATACATGACACCGATAATGTGTGTCATGGGAACCACCACGAGCGCACAGGACAGAGTGGTATCAATCTTGGCGGTAGGGGGGAAAAACCCGGGGACCAGGCCCAACAGGTTGCATATGAAAATATATATGAACACCGTGGCAAGAATGGGAAAGAAGCGGCGGCCTTCTTCGCCGGTAATGTCCACGATAAATTCTTCCATTCCACCAATCACCAGTTCGAAAAAGTTTTGCCCCTTGGTGGGAATCATGCTGACCCCCTTGAAGGCAAGACGCACGCATGCGACCAGCAGGAGGATAACAAACCACGAATAAATCACGTGTGGATAGTGGTGGGCAAAAGATCCCAAACCAATGAGGTCAAACAACTGCACTAGAAACAGAATAGGATGTTCCATATCACGCCGCCTCCTTAGAAGATAATTCTCCTTATTTCATTAAGTGTTGCCATGAAGATGCTCGCAACAACCACGGAAAGCCCGATAATAAGCCCCAATGGATCCACGTAATGGTCCGCTATGAGGACATATATGATAACCGCACTGACCAAGAAACGCAGATAATATTTGCCAAGGACCACCGTCATTTTCGCACGATGCGGTGGGGTCAATGCCTGCCTGAGAGAGCGGTACAAGAGGTGAAAATTAACGGTCACAATGAGACCGCCCGCCAGAATCCCCCATGCAAACGGTCCTGGGGTCAGGATGAAGCCGGCGATTGTAACGGTAAGAAAAAGTATCCAGTTCGTCCACGTAATAAATCTGAGCAGTCTCCTCTCTATACGCACGGCCGGAGGTTTTCCTCTCTGAGGGACCTTTGCGAAACATCCCCTTTTGCCCAATCTCTGCGTCAGGCTCAGATTTTGATCCTCAAAATACTCTAAGTATTCCTGCGGCTAAAATCTTCGCCTTCCTTGACCTTGAACAAAATTGAACGTTTTCCAAAGGCCTCTCAGAGTTTGCTGCTCTTCTTCATGGCCAGGTATATGTTACGGAAGCCGGCAACGACACCAAGACCAAGAAAAATAAGGGTAAGCCATGGGGAAGTATTAAATCGTCTGTCGAGCCAGTACCCGATAAACAACCCGATCACCACGGACAGGGCAATCGAAAAGCTGAGGCTACTGTAATACCACAGGTCCTTGAAGAGTTTCTTGGT
>JABXJW010000424.1 GCA_013375395.1 Desulfobacterales bacterium | reverse complement strand
CGGGAGTGATGGCTGAACATCTTCTCCAAGACTGGCTTCTATTATCACTGAGCTATCACTACAGTCGAAACGACTCGTCGATGTTCCTGAAGAATACGTGGAACAGCTGCCGGAGCTACCATAGCCCGGCGATTTTATAGCCGTCCTTGGTCCCATCCAGTGGAGGGAAATAATACGCAATGTCAGATAGCCCGAAGCTTGCTGCGGGGCAGTTCATCGACCGCTTAAAAACAATTTTGTCTGGGGAAACAGCTTGTCGATGCAACGCTTGACTATTCTGGGCACTAGTCGAACAATACTTGCTGTGAGCACTATACTACTCAAAACCGTCAGCATAAGGGGAAACCAGCAGTATCCCCGGTATTCTTCGTTTTCAAGGGCGACCCCAACGCCTATGACGCTGAAACAAAAGACCAGCCCCATGAAGACGGAAATCATGAAGCAAAGCAGATCGGAATCATACCAGGGCATGACGACTTTTCGGAATAACGGGTTTTGACGGTGTAGCATAAAACAATACTACAGCAAATCAGTGCAAGAAATCAATAGGCTGTTGTCCAAAAAGTTCATGTCAAAGTGAAAACGAGTTTCTTGAAGCTCCGGTTCTATCAAATGCGTAGAGAGACTAGAGTGAACCTTCGATCAGAAGGCCGGTTGAGGCCATGTGCGGGCATATGCCTGCCAATCATTGCGGCTTCCATTTTTTTGTGCATTTATGGCGGGGGCTGTGCCATGCTTCAGAAGCTACGAACGCCGACACAGGTCCGGATCAAGGGGCTTCCGGCAGGATTTGAGATTGGGGCCATTGTGCGCCCTGAAACAGGAGATGTCCTCTCTTTTGACCAACTCCTGGCCGATCTCGAAACCGCCAGGATTGTATATGTGGGAGAGACACACACCAATGAGACCCATCACTACGTACAGCTCAAGATCCTCAAAGCACTGTTTGAAAGGTGGGGCGACACGTCCGTCGGCATGGAGATGTTTGAGGCTTCGTATCAGGACGTGCTTGATCAGTGGAGCCGGGACCTGCTTGACGAGGCGTCCTTGTTGGAGGGTGTAGACTGGGAAAACACGTGGACATTCGATTTTAGCCTATACCGTCCGATTCTTGATTTCATAAGAATGGAATCCTTGACAGTGGTGGGCCTTAATGTCCCGGGAGCCATCGTGGATAAAGTGGCACGAGAAGGTCTAGACAGCCTTTCCGAGGAGGAGCGTGGCCGGATTGCCCGAGAGATCGACACTTCCCATGAAAGACACAGGGCTTACGTTAAAGAGGTTTTTGAGCGCCACGAGTCGGACGACTTAAAGGAATTCAACTTCTTTTATGAGGCCCAGTGTGTGTGGGATGATTCCATGGCGCAGACAATTGCAGAGGCACTCAACAACAATCGGGTGGTGGTGCTGGCAGGAAACGGCCATATTGCATACAAATTCGGAATCCCGGACCGCGCCTACGGACGAACCCGCGCCTCTTTTCGAACAGTCATGCCCGTAGCCGTGGGCACAGAGGTGGAAAGCGATGTTGCCGACTACATCTGGGTCACCCACAGGCAGATGCCAAGGCCGAGACGACCTGTTGTGGGAATTCGCCTTGAAGCAATGGATAATGGAAAAGGCGTGCTTATAAAAGGGGTCATCGAGAAAAGCCCGGCAGCCCTTGCCGGGATCAAAGCGCAAGATATCCTACTGGCCGTTGACGGCAGACCCATCACCAGTCTGATGGATGTTCACAAGGCTATGGCCGGAGCGAAACGGGCGCCAACCCACGTGTTTAGGATAGAGAGACAGGGAGAAACCCTGGAATTGACGATTCGACTCAAAAAAAGGACCCAGCATGATTGATGATCTCGTAAAAAGTCCAAATTAGACGGCAAAGTAATCCGCCGAAGGCGGACCAAATTCAAGGCGCGCACCTCTTT
>JABXJW010000088.1 GCA_013375395.1 Desulfobacterales bacterium | reverse complement strand
AGCACGCGGAAGCGCAGCGGGAGGTTTTTACAAGGATGTTTATTGTGAGAGAATATTTCGCAGCCTTCTTAAAGACAAAAAAATAAAACATGCCATTGAGATAGGCACATGGAGAGGATTATCTACAGCAATTCTCGCTCATTATGCGGATAAAGTGACAACTATGGACATAAGATATTATGATGAAGCATCCCGGTTATGGTTGTGGTCGGGAGTACATAAAAAAATCAAATATATCTTATTACCCGATGATGAAGCGAAAGAACAGTATCTCAATAATTTGGAATTTGATTTTGCATTTATTGACGGCGATCACGATTACGGATGTGTGAAATTTGATTACGAACTTCTAAAAGATTGTGGTCGAGTTCTATTCCATGATTATGGCATAAAACCAAGTATAAATAGGTTAGTAAATGAGTTGGATGAAGGAGAAATTACTATTTGTGAGCCATTTGCTTACTGGGAGGCAAAATGACAGGTTTATATAAGAATGTAGCAGAACGTAACAAATATATTCATAAATGCCAACTTTATCTTTTTTCAAAATTAGGAGCAATAGTTCAAAAAGGCATTTTGTTGTACTGGTGCATAATGTCATTTGTTTGTTCAAAGATTTTCATACTAATTCGTGCATTTTTTCATAGGCGTATTTTAGGATGTCACGGATTGCACTCTCTTAGAAATACGAGAAGCGGTAGGTGGTATTAAATGCAAATCACTCAGGTAAGACATTCCGGTTATGATTTGAATGTCAGGGTCAGGACTCCATGGCTGGATATGAATGTGGCTACCGAAGTAATAGCCAACGACAACTACCGTCTGCACGAGCTCAAGGATATTGGTATTGAGCCTAAAGTCATTCTCGATATCGGTGGACATATAGGTACGTTTGGACTTATATGCAAGAGTTTATGGCCGGATGCGAGATTGATAGCGGTAGAGCCTGATTCAGATAACGCGAATCTTTACAAACTGAATATAGAGCAGAACCATCCCCATACAGATTTTGTGATACTCAATCAGGCGATAAGCTATAGCCCTGAAAGAATATGCCTCGTTCACAGCCCCTCTACTACGGGTGGAAATGTTTTATGTCCTAAAGAAGAGGCTGAAAAATACGTCAACGAAGGATATAGGTTCTATAACTCGATAACGAATGACCATGTAAGTTTGACTACCATTGGTGAGATATGCAGGACTTATGATATAGATGTTATCGACCTTGCCAAATGGGACTGCGAAGGTTCGGAAGTCGATGCGTTTCTTAATATGAGCGACAAAGAGGCCGAGAAATTCCGGTTCATGGTAGGGGAATATCATCTCTGGTCGGAAAATACGAAATACTTGAAAGCCGACCTGTTCACAACGATAAAATTCTGGCGAAGAGTAAAACGAAAGTTTCCGCATCTAAATTTTGATTATAGGGAAAACCGCTTGGGTTTGTTCCAGGCTTGGCCGAAGGAGAATAAATGAAGTGGATAATTGTTTTTGCTGCATTTTGTATTTTGAGTATTGCGAAACCTGTACAGATTAAGCCGGTACTCAAAGATGAAGTTAATCACTGGCAGATAAACGGCAAGACTGTGGCTTATTACCAGAAAGTCACAATGCCGGATGGCTCAATGCTGGAACTAAAGTCACGCACTCCACTAACAAAAGCCCAATGGCAGAAACTTGCAGATGATATTCAAAAGGCTATAGAGAATGAGCCAAAACCTCAAATATGCCCGACCTGTGGGCAGGAGTATTGGCCGTGAGATTAAGGAGTATTGATATCAATGATTTCAAGATTTATACGAAGCGGACGGGGTTTGTCATACAAAGATTCTTTCGGGTAAAGTACAAAGCTCTCAACAACGCTATTAGAGTCTTGTTCTACAGGATGACCCCCAAGAAGCATTTTGCCGGTTTGTGTATCAATATCTATGAATGGTGTGTCGATTGTTGCTTGACGCTCCTGATCTTCTATGGACAAAAAGTAAACAGGTTTTCGTTTCGTAATCTTGCCTGTGCTTATCCATGCAGTATAAGATTGTATATTCCTATCTACTATGCTTTGATGCATTTTCCATATCTGTTCTTCACTAATATCTTTAGGGACATCATAAATCTCTTTCGATTCGGCTGTTATTGTTCCTTCTTCAATGTCAAGAGTAAGGATAACTCCATTGCCAACATAGTACATCGTCTTATCAAATTTGGGAGTTTTGCGGAACCAACTAAGATAAGACATGTTAATAAGAAAAATAAAGAGACAGCAAAACAGGATGGTGTATTTAGGTATATTTTTCATAATTCGGGATTTTATAAGCCATGAAATGCTTTGTCAAGACAATTTTTCTGATTATTTTGCTCTGTTCCATCGCCCAGGCGGCAATGATAACATCGACTGCATCCGGCGATTTTTCCGCTGGTGCTACATGGGTTGGTGGTGTAGCTCCTGCGGATACAGATGGTTTTACCGTTGCCGCAGGGCATACTGTTGTATTCGATATGGATCAATCGGCATGGGCGGGAATGGCAGCATCGGTGATAGCTGCCACAGGGCAGCTTACTATAAAAGACGATGCCGGGACGTATTACCTGAAAATAAACGGTGATTTGGATTTGGATGGCACGATGCAAGCGGGGACTTCTGCTGCCGTTCCATTTACAGGCGTATTTACAATAGCTTTCGTCTCTGGCTCTAATTCCATTGATGTTGATGATACAACAGGATCGCTTTTGCTTTATTGTGCCGAGCCGACTTACAAATACGTGACTCTGACGGCGCAAGCGGCGGCGACACAGAAGGTAATGTCAGTTGATACGGATATATCTTCCGACTGGACTGCCGGGGATACGATTGTTATTTGCGACTTAATTCCACCGTCAACGGGGACGCGGGACAACGAGGAAGATACCATCGCCTCTATGACGGCCAATTCAATCACTTGCACCAATAATTTGGTAGCTGCGAAGGAGATTGGTGCTGTTGTGGTTCTTGTGACGCGAAATATTAGATTAATTAACTCTACGGATTACGCGGTAAAGAATGGAAGAGGGACAAACTATTCGGCCTGTGAGATATACAACTGCACGGGCGGCGGTTATAACGGAATGTGGAATGGGACTATCGGGGGATGTATATGCCTTAATGCTGCCGTTTACGGTTATTATAACGGCGCTAGTATGACTTTCGACTGTGCCATTGTAAACTCCGGGACTACCAACTCAACTGCAATTCGTACGGCTGTTGCCTCTACCACTTTGATTGGTTCTATTATAGCAGGCAATTATACTGGTTTCCTTACATGCAATAATTTAATATGCTCTTCTAATTTAGCAGCTAATTATGCTGGTTTTAGTACGGTAAAGTTTTCCGTTATAACTGCTGATGCGGAGATAAATGGATGTTATTCTGCACTTGTTTCATGTGAGGATGTGATTTGTTATGCCGATATTAAACAGGTATATCGGTGTGCGCACTGGGGAGATAATTTGATTTTTGCCAACTGCGAACTTGGCGGAAGTATAGGCGGAGTTAATTCCACTTATGTATTATATTCAACAACCTCAGCTATATTATATAATGTTCTTCTTTCGGCAACAACGGAATATTATGGCTACGACGGAACAGGAAACCGCAGGAAGGGTTCATACACTTCATCTGAAGACCACGACCAGGTTGCAAATGCTTTCAAGGCATGGACGTTAGGTGGATATGTCGATTCAGACACTTCAGCACCTCTGCCTACGGGCGAGACAATAAAGTACATTTTTACGGTAGAGGACACTACGCAGACATATCCCGTTTTCCGGCAGTTCGAGACGACAGTTCAGCCGGGGACGGCTATTGAGGTCGAGGGTTATATAGCTATCCCGAACGGAGAAGACATGACGGGATATGCTCCGGCATTGCAGATAATAGACAAGTTCGCCGACCCTCTTGTGGACTCAACTCAAAGTGCTCTCGACGAAGATGAGATACCTGATCCTGACGGCAGTGAGACTGGATTTCAGGCAGTAGCTGTAATATGGGCTAATCAGGGCGATTCGCCTCGGCAGGTGAAAGTCAGGATGGCGGCCGAACACGATGGCGGTGGGGATGATGTTGTTATTTATGGAACATGGAATATTGCGGATTACAAAGACCAGATTAACGACATTCTTGCTGATACTAATGAACTTCAGACGGATTTGGCAAACGGGGGCAGGTTGGATTTGCTGATTGATGCAATTCTTGAATATACGGGCACAACTTTGCCAGCTACAATAGCAGCCTTAAACAATATCACTGCCGATAATGTCCACGATGAAGTTATAGAAGGAACAGTCACTTTCAGGCAGTCCATGAGATTATTGCTCTCGGTAATGACGGGCAAATCATCTGGTGGTGGTACTGCCACGATAACATTCAGGGATATTGCAGATACAAAAGATCGTCTATCGGTAACTGTAGATTCATCCGGCAATAGGACAGCGGTGGGAACGAGGGATGGGACATGACCTGGACTATTACAAATGGTAATCCAACTATATGGACTGAGCTTTCTGCTGCTCCTGATGGTGGTTTTTCCGTTATATCAAGCAGTCCAATTATATGGTCGAATATTTCAGAGCCTTCGACCGGATGGGGTATTCAGGATGGCAGGGCAGGGGGCTTTTTCCCAAGACGGTTTTTCCCCGATTATTTCTGGCCTAATCGTTTCTGGCCTAAAATTATTGATACTAAATGGTCTGTTCCAGGTAGTAGTGCCCTTATTTGGTCGTCTCTTGTAGTTGGTAATACGGCTTCATGGACGATTTTTTCGGCTGTTGTAGTTACATGGTTGGTAGTTTCGCAGACTAATATTGTAACATGGTCGAAATCATCGGGTAATTCAACTTCATGGAATTCTGTAAGTGAAAATAATAGCGTGACTTGGAGATAAAAATGAGTCAGTTAAGCGAAATACGTACTGCGGTACAGGCTAATTGGCCTGATAATTACCATGATACGTTTTTAACCGATACCAAAACAGATGAATATATTAACGCCGCCCAGAGGTGGATTTGCAGGGGGACATTGATAATTCCTGCTGTGAAAATCCTCAATTACAACTTCTCATGGATGAAAACGGAAGTCACGGCCTCTACCGTGGACAGCCAGAGAAGATATGCCCTGCCGGATGGTACAAGTACACCCTTAAAGTTCAAGTCAGAGATATCTTGTGAGTTAGTAGATGTCAATAGTAAAAGAAGGTGTTTAACTCGTAAGTTCAAGCAGGACATAGAGAATGACCCTACCTACAACGATACAACAGACACCGGCAAGCCTGCCGTTTACTGTGTAGATGACTTTGATTTGTGGTTATATCCATTGCCGAATCATGCTGAGAATGCTGGTTCAGCATGGACGATTAACCTTGAATATTACGGATACCTTGCCGATTTATCGGGAGATATCGATACAAATACCCTGACTAATGATAATCCCTTAATCCTCGAATATGGAGCTACGGAGTTAGGGTTCAGATACGGCCAGGACAAGGAACAGGCCGATTACTTTAAGTCATTGAAGATTGAGATATTCCTTGAGATGGTCAAGGCAGACCAGCAGCTTGAGTATTCGGGGATAGAGGTTGGGATGCAGCCGAGGGCAGGAAGCGGACTTGGTGAGGCCGAACCTGGAACGGCAAATTATTATACGAATGATACACCTTACGATTGAGGTTAATTATGGCTTCTTTTACACGAGATTGGGACGAAGGTAATCCTACAGACGAAACATACGCCTATGAGATAGATGAATATAACCGTTACCTGAGAGTCGATTGCTCCGACAGGCTAAAGGTGATGATATATGGTTTTACTGCCGGGGAGAACGATGGTCTGCCGGGCTTGAAGAAAGCGACTTTTAAGCAACAAACGTCAGCTCCCTCAACTCCCAATACCGATGAGATTGAGATTTACGCATTAGATGATGGTACTGCCTGCGGACTTTCTGCGAAGAATGAGAATGGTTACACAAAGCAAATACTCAAGAAAAGCGGAACAAGTCTCATTCTTAATTGCGAGGCGGGGGATTATACAGCCAACTCGATAGACGAGGACGATATACAACTTGCTAATGATGGTTATTTGACGGCTTTGGATGCAGCAGGAACCGGAACGGTCGATCTTATTAAAGCTGGCACTAATGATTTACCAACACTTCCAGATAGTTCCGAGATGGCCTCAAACGCTGCGCCTACAGAAGATGAAGGAATAGCCAATAAAAAATATGTAGATGATAATATAGCTTCTGAAGTTACTGCAAGCGCATATACCACAGAGGATTCTGATGCAAATACAATGCTCAAATCCCATGCTTACAAAGCTGCAACTGATGGATGGGTATTTGCCTATGATACAGGACTTGATAACGGCAACTCATTAAAAGTATATGTTGGTTCTACGGATGATCCTGTGGGTGCAGGTGATTTAATACAGCAATTTGATAGCTTTCATACAGACCAAGCAATGAGTGTATGTGCTTTTGTGGCGGAAAATGAGTATTTTGAAGTGACAAGTGATAAAACACCGACGATTAGATGGAAATCGGTTGGGACTTTAAGTAAGCCAGTGGATCAGGACTAATGCCTACTCAGATAGAACCATTAATAGCCCCACGGGGCGGCCTGAGATATGACATACCGGCAGACCTTATCAATCTGACGGATATGAGCGACTGCCGGAATGTCTTTTTCGAGGATGGTCTGGTAAAAAAGCGCTATGGATTTGTTCAATTTGGAAGCAACCTGCCTCTGGATGGTGCGGTTCGAGGTATTGATGAATATGTGAACTTCGCTGGCGGTCGCTGGCTAATGGTAATGACGGCCGATGAGATATACCAATGGTCACCTTCGGATACTAAATGGAACTCGATAAGTGATGCCCAGGGACTTTACGGGCAGGGTCTTTATGGAGCGGGTGCTTACGGTGCCAATACCACAGAGACGTTCTCAATATCGGACACGGATTTTTTCAGCTACGACCACGTAAGAAAGAACACGGAAGTCAATCCGTGGTGGGTTATGACTAATGGCGTCGATCCGATAAAGAAAAAAACGGGAGCAACGACAATATCCGACCTTATTACGGATTATCCTACGGGCGTAACCAGCCTTTTAGCAAAGCATGTGCTTGAGTTCAAGACTTATCTTCTCTTATTGGATGTTACCGAGAACGGCAATAGGTATCCACAGAGGGTCAGATGCTCGGATACTGCCGTGCCCGATGATTTTGTGAACGGTAATGCTACTTATTGGGACTTGACGGGGCCGGACTGGATTATGGGAGGGGTTCGTTTCAGAGGTGATTATATCGCTATATGTAAGGAAAGAAGTATATGGCTTGGATATGCTACTGGGGATACAAGCGTGTTCGAGTTCGACCGAAAGACTACGGGAATAGGATGCGCCGCCGGCAAGACGATAAAGAATGTCGAGGATACAGTTATATACATGAGCCACGATGATGTCTATGCCTTTAACGGTATTGACAATGAGTCTATCGCCGGGTCGGTTCGGGAGAAGATGTTCAAGGGTCTCAACACCGATAAGATAGACCAATGCCATGCCAAAGTCATAGAAGACCAGAAGGAATACTGGCTTTTCATGCCATCTACTACTTCTTCGTATTGTGATATCGCATGGAACCTGAATTATGAAACGGGCAAGTGGACGCGACATAGTTTTTCAGACTATCTGACTATCGCCGGAGATTACCGAAAACAGTCAGCTATAACTATAGGTGAACTTACAGGGACGATAGGCGAGCAGAACTGGCGTTTCGGCGATAGACTTACAACGGCTGCGATGCCGGTGGTTTTATTGGGCGACCAAAATGGATATGTTTACGAATACGACAGGCTCTCGAATAATGATGATGGCATGGCGATAGATGCGTGGTTCAGTACGAAAGACTTCAATCCTACTCAAATGGGGCAGAGATTTTTCATCAATCGTATAGATGTCTATTACACGGGAGCGGGGCTTGATGTTTCATATTCTACAGACAAGGGAGTTACATGGAAGACGATAGGTTCGTTATCTTCGAGTAATAATTTCGAGACACCGCAGAGACTATTTTTGAAACTGGATTGTTTGATGTGCCGGATACGATTCATGAATAATACGGCTGGTCAACATTTCGAGTTCAGTCGTGCAAATATTTATTGGCGGCCTTCGGGCTTGAGATTGAATTAGGAGAAATAAAATGCCCGCAGCGGATACATTACCAAGTCAGGGCGGTTCGGATGGAACATGGGGAACAGAATTGAACGCATGGCTTCAGTTTGAACATGCCTCGGATGGAACACATAGTACGATGCTAACTTATGAAGGTGAGATATTGGTATATGAAGGCGATATTCTCACATGGCAAGAATAAGGAGTAAAAATAATGGATTCAAAAGCAAAAGGAATAATGTTGCTTGGCGAAGCAGTAGTTGATCTTCAAGACACAGATCCAAAATCAGTAGCATATAATATAGCTGCAGATAAAACAGCTAAGGTATTTGCAGTTTTAATCCACAGTCCTACAGCTTCATTGGCGGGTGGAACTGACTTCGATATTGGTTCGGGTGCTAATGCAGATACATGGAAGCAAACTGTAGATTTATCAAGTATGACTTCTACTGATGATTATATGTATATCACGGCAAGTAATGTTAAATATACGATTGAGCCAAATTCAGCCGCCTTTGGGATTAAACCAATAACAGGAGCAACTGCCGATGCTCAAGCAACAATGTGTGTGTTTGGCAAAGAAGAATAATGGCTAAGATGTTCCGTAAAACCGGGCTGCCCCGCGTAACGGTCAAAGACCCTAACGTAAAGCAGTGGGCTACTCGTTTGAGTAAGACATTGGATGACCTACAAACCGAGCAGGCCAAGCAATACACGACTTATATAGATGAGCAGATAACCAATGTTACAAATAATCTCAATACAGAGATTACAAATATTGAGAACAATTATGGTATTATGCTCGCGGGCGAGGATGGTTCTATTTTCTACGCCTGGAAAGGTGAGATAGAGGAGCTTCCTCATGGTATTTACGGGCAGGTTTTGGTAACGGGCGGTCACGGTCAGAGACCTTTCTGGGACTGGGTGTGGAAAGCTCCGGGTGCGGAAACGGCAACGGCTTTTGTTATCGACTGTATCGTGGAATCTTCAGTAGCTACCGATAAGCCTACGATGGATTATACCTCAGACCAGGGCGATGCGGCTATTAGTTCTGACTTTGTATCATCGGAAGGCCCACAGCCACAATTGTTCGAGGAATGGGACTTTGAGGTAAGCTCATCGAATACGGCGGTTAAGGTTTCTATGGATCATATAGTCTCTCTGACAGTCGATACGGGATATGGAGAACTCAAATACGGTGAGGGTCTTTACGGTGGCGATAATGGCTTGGTTGTTGAGATTATAACTTCAGTAACATAGGAATAAAGATGGATAAGGGACATTCGGTTATAAATACGAGCCCGAAGATCAGGATAATAAAACCCAAACGGCTCGAAAAGGAGGGCAGCGTCCTTCTGGATATTGAATACGTAGTTCGAGATAAGGATGGTAATGAGGTTTCTCGAAAGCAGGAATACGGGGATTCATTCGTTGCGAATTTTATAAAGATACTTTTCTGTGCTTGTATGAAGCATCACGCCCCGGATACCGGCTCTGTAGTTACTCTTACAGATACGAGCAATACTGTCAGAACGGGAAGTGTAATTTGGGCCGCTTATAATGCAACTGGAACTTACAAATGTAACGCATTATCAGGCAATGATGATTATGGCCTATTGGTGGGAACGGGAATTACGCCTACCGATATAAACGATTACGCCCTCGATACCAAGATAGAAGAGGGTACGGGCGCGGGTCAGATGGAATATGGTAATCATTCCATCGTAAACTCAACCCATGATGGTTCATCATATTCTTATGCCGGTATTACAAGAACGGTTGCCAATAATTCAGGCGGAAGTATTGTTGTAGCAGAAGTTGGTTTGGTTTGTTATATGGACTGGGATTCATCGACCGATAGATGTTTTCTCTTAATAAGAGAAGTTCTCGGCACGGCCGTAACCGTACTCGACACACAGACCTTAACCGCCACGGTAAGGATAAAATGTTATTGTTAGGATAGATTATGCAGGCGTATTTAACTGTAAAAAAACAGGGAACGACAGTTATCAACCAGAAGTCAAAGAGTTTTCTTATAGGTTTTTGTGGTCTAATGATTCGGCAATGGTGTCAAGATACTGATACATTGAATGATACGGGTGGCAATTCACATAGCAGTGGACAAGGAACAGGAATATTTGGCTGTCGAACTTTTGCTGGATACGGTTTAACACGCGACCATATAGATGCCTCAAATGATATGGAAGCGGACAGGTGTGGTATAGTCATTGGCTCAGGTACGGGAATGGTAGCCCCAGATGATTATTCTCTTGGTACACAGATACGTTCAGGGGAAAAGGCAGGAACAATTCTTTATTGTGGAATGGTTGTTTATGGCCTGACGATAGATGCGGGGACAGACCAGGGTTCTTTCAAGATTATGGCGTTATTTAAGAATATATCAGGCGGCTCGATAGATGTTAAGGAGGTTGGTTTGTATATGCAAGGCCAAAGAGGCGCCCAGTCATATCCGAATGTTTTTGGTTACTGTGTTTTAAGAGACAACATAACGACTGTTCCATTAGCTGATGGTGAGTTTTTGGAAGTTGAATATACAATATCAATATCAACATAGGTGAATTATGAGTTGGTTAAGCGATTATTTCAAACGGGAAAAGAAGGAAGCTCCTGTACTCTTACAGCAGCCTTGGCAGACGCAGGGCCAGGAGTCGATGTTTGGTACGGCACAGGCCGGGGCTACTGATCTTATGAGAAGGGCTGGGCAGCCATATCCGGGTGAACTGACTACTCCTTACGAGCAGAAAGGTTTAGAGACTCTCGGCGGTTATCTCGACAGACCATTACCTACCGAGGACACTCTTTTCGCCGGTGCGAGGGGTGAATTGGAAAAGACATTCGGGGGGGAATACGACCCTGTGGGCGGTACATACTATGAAGCATATAAATCGGCTGTCCTGAGAGAGCTCCGGGAGGCCAAAGACAGGCTGGCGGCTGAGACCTCCGCCAGAGATGCCTATTTTGGCGGTGGGCGTATCAAGGAGACGTCCGAACTCGAAGAGGGGGCTACAAGTACCCTTGCTATGGAGTTAGGGCGTCTATTCGAGGCTGAACGTGAAAGACGGCTCGGTGCGGTGCCTATGGCTACCGGACTACTCGGTTTTCAGGAGCAGGCGCCTTTACAAAGGGTAGCTGCTTCTCAGCAGTATGGAGCGTTACCATTCGAGCGGGAATATGGCGATTACGTACGTCAGATGCAGGAGCTTGGAATACCTCTGGAAGTTGCGATGAACTTGGTAATGAACAAGCCAGAGTATTATCAGCCGGGATATGAGCCATCCGGGTTTGAACGGGAGATGCAAATGGCGGGTGAAGTTGCTCCGTATATAGCTATGGAGGCAATGGCTTCCGATGAGCGAATAAAAGAAAATTTCATCCCGATTGACAATGCTTTAGAGAAATTGAGCCATTTAGAGGGCAAAACTTATAACTACAAATTCAAAGATAAAGATAACAGGGATGCTGGTATTATGGCTCAGGATTTAGAGGCCATACTGCCGGAAGGTATAGTTGAAAAAGATGGTGTTAAGTACGTCAAGCTGGATGCAATAATGGCATTACTCGTTAACGCTGTTAATGAATTACAAAGAAAGGTGGGATAAAAATGCCACTCTATCAGCAAGGTGGATTATCAGAAAAAGGATTTGCTACAGGCGGCAGTGGTCAAAGGGCATTACAGTCTTTTATGAATGTTCTCCGAGCCAAAGCTCTGAAGCGCCAGCAGGATGTAGAGCAGCGAAAGCTGGGAATGCAGGAGGAATTACAGCCAGGCCGTGTATCGTTGATGGATGCTCAGCGCAAATATTATGAAGCACGGGCAAGAGGTGAAGTTCCCGAACAAGCAATGTCGATTGCAGACTTTTTGGCTTCCGTGCCGGAAGATATGAAAGCGAGTTATCGGGTAGGTCCAGAAGGAGGTTTTACCGGGGGATATATATCGCCTGAAACGGAACCTCGCGTTCATACTCCGCATTACATACAGCAGATATTGGGCCAATTACAGACGGGCAGTCCTTACAGCCCATTTGGTATTCCTATGGAAACTCTTACCACACCTGAAGAATATATAGCTTTTGCAACGAAGAATCTCGGCCCCGAATGGCAGAAGCACGCTCCGCGGGCTGTTGATATTATCAATAAGAAATTCCCCGGTGCGGTAGGGGCTGCGCCAAAATCAAAGTTAGCTCCATACTGGAAGGACTTGCCGGACAATATAAAGGCGATAGTCCAAAAGAAGTTATTGGCTGGAAATTCGGAAGATGATGTAATTGCAGCGTTAAAGAAGGATGGACACATTAAATGACCTCTGCACTTGAAAGTCTGCCGGAGAAAAAGACGGCACTGGATTCTCTACCGGATTTGAAACTATCCTCATTGGAATCTTTACCCGAAGATTATCCAAAGCCGATGGAATATGGAGTACGTGATCCATCCGAACCAACTATGAAAGGATATAAGCCTGAGACTACTTCGGCAATACCGAGATTTGTCAAGAAGGGCTTTTGGTCGGGTATGGGGGCTATCGCATGGCCGTTTGAGCGAGTAAGCGGAGCTATAGCTACACCATTGGCAGATTCAAAGAAAATAGCACAGGCCCAGCAGAAGGCGATGGGACAATTACCCATGTTCATGCCCGAAGAGGAATATGGACAAAAGTTAATGGATGCAGCGAAAGCGGGAGCTAAAGTTGCTCCTGAAGTTCTTGCAGAATCAGCCAAGACAATAGGCAAATCTCTTATATCTAAAAAAATGCCCGAAGAGGCCACAACTATCACTGAATTGGTCGGCGATGTTTACGGTGACTATTATCGCGCTATGATAGGAGAAGAGCCACCATCGTGGTATCCGGCTGTTATGGGTGGAGCGGCGGATTTTTTGATTACGCCCTGGGCGTTGAGTAAGGCGGTAAAAGGCGTAGGACAGGCTGCAAAGGTTTCTCCTATTGGCAAGGCTATCGGTGCATACAAAATACCAGAATGGCAGCGAATGAAATTGAGGACTCGTGCTCGAACAGGAGCAAGAATAGAACGTGCAACGGAATTAGGTAAAACAGTTCGCCCTAAAGAACTCAAAAGCGTTGCCAAAGAATTGAGCAAAAGGACAGGGACGAAGATAACACCCGAAGCTGTCGGTCAGAGAATTACCCAAATTACAAAAGGTGGTATTACCGAACAACCGGCACTTCAGAAACTTGCCAATCCTATTATCGCGGAATTTAGATCCAACGCACAGGAGCTTCGCCGGTTGGGGATATTGGGCAGGGAGACATATACAACCAAACTATCGAAATCACGTATTAATGAATTATTGAAGCGAAAACAACAATTACAATCACAGATAGATAAACTGAAAAAGTGGCCTGCACGGACGGCGGGTGCAGTATCGGCAAAAACTGGCAAGCCCTTACAAAGACGATTTCCCGGCCAAGCGAGGAAAGTACAAGAACTTCAAAATAAAATAGATGATATAACTAATAAGATTCATGCCTCTTATGAAACAGGCGGGATGGAATATTTTCCCCGAATGTACGAGAGCAAGGAAGCCGAACGC
>JABXJW010000423.1 GCA_013375395.1 Desulfobacterales bacterium | reverse complement strand
TCGCACAAGCGATTCCGCAGATTGACGCCGAGATTGCGGAAAAGGGCCATTTATGGATGGAAACTAGTGATATTAGAGCCCGAAGTGCTTCCTTTTGGGTGAGGATAGCTTAGGACAAAGACGATCGGGTGTCAATGTATCAAAGTGAATGGCCCAGGACCGCGTCAAAGCTGCTCCAAAATCCTCTCTGTTCCCTCTTTGCCAAAGGGGGCACTTCAAAAAGGCCCCCTTTATTAAAGGGGGATTTTCATCCTCGTGCAAACGTGACTTTGACGGGGCAATACCTTGCGTGGGAGTCTTATTGACTGACCAGAGTCTAAATGACAACTTCGACAGGATTGCAAGGTCCTTGGCGACCGAGCCAGCCCCTGATGCTATTAGAAACAAGGAGGTTATCGTTGATGGTTGTTTATTACGAAGATCAAGGATGTGAAAGCCGAGACGAGTCCCAAGAAGGTCTACATGATCATAGATGGTGAAAAAGTGTACATCGATCCCGAGATCGTCAAGAAGTATGACCTGGATAGGCAAAAAGTCAGCCCGTTTACAGGCAGAAAACTCTATACAGCAGCGTTGAAGGGACTGTGATTTATCCACCATTGGAGAAGAAACCTTCTCATGAAAACACTGAGAGGCCTTGCGTATCGCCTCCTTTAGCAGGGCATTGACTTCAGCATTGTCGTAGGAAAGCGTTTGTGTAAGCTTCTGCATCCTCTCAGAAAGCCTGCGGTAACCCCAAACACAACGTTGTAAGACTTCCTTACGTGTGTGGCGCTTGTAATAAAGAGGCAGGTTAACCTCAAAGAAAGAGATGCTATCCGCGTCCTTGATAAGGTCGGCGCGGAGGTCGCCCCCGGTCTCGTGCCGGCAGACAAGCCGAAATACCTCGCCGGCCAGATCCTGCGGTACTCCACAATCTTCCATAATCTCCTTGAGAATCTTCGCGCTATTCCGTGCGTGGGCGGCCTTGAAGCCGTCATGGTCGGCAAAATCGGCTTGCTTTGCCTTGCGATTCTCAAGAGATCGCTCGATATCATGTCCCAGTGCGGCAATCTGCAGGGTATCATCAGCGTCGGGTTTGAGCCTCAGTAGCCAGTCAAGCGTGTTTTCTGCGTGCCGGGCGTCTTCCGGAACCAAGGACCCGGCCACAACAGCCCTGATCCTTCGCTTCGTGCACTCGATGCTACCTGTGCCCATGACACACAACCACTCTGCGAACAGTTTCTGCGTTCATCATAGCAGCAATGACCAGCAAAGCCCAAAAAGATCGGTTAAAGAGGGCGCCCAGAAAGATTATGAATACCCGGACATCGCGGCCAATGCGCAGGCCGCTGCTGCCGGCAATGCGGGCACGCATGCGACTGTCGTATTTGTCGGCAGTATAGCTCAGCATGAACGAACCGATAATCGCCAGAAAACCTATAAGGAGGACAATCCCATCAGCTCTCCAGCCACGGGCATGCCATGTTAGCCCGAACAACAGGAAGGCATCGGCATAGCGGTCCAGTACCGCGTCGAACCAACCGCCGAAATCTCTTTCACAGAACTTCAGCCGTGCCACCTCGCCGTCGCACCCGTCTATTATGGAGGCGAACTGGGCAAGCATGCCGCCAACCAGCAGAGCAGGATAGCCGCCAAGGGCAAAAAGCCCTGCGGCAATGAGGGAACAGAGAAATGAGACCAGCGATATCTGGTCGGGCGTTACTGATAGCCGGGTGAGGCGCCGGGAGATCCTCACCGATACCGGACGGTTGATGTACCTGGAAACCGGTCCGTCGTTGGGCTTGTCCCGCATTTGGTCCATCAGGGCACGTTCCGCTCTCTCCAGGTCCTTTGGATCATCAACGTCCAGCCAGAACCTGCCTCGGATGTCAAATACATTCACTTTGCCCTCAGTCGCCAGGCAGCGCACACCGCCTGTCAGGCTGCTATCACTGTGTTTCGCCGCG
>JABXJW010000422.1 GCA_013375395.1 Desulfobacterales bacterium | reverse complement strand
CCTTTCTCTGCAATTACCATTATACCATATCCATTCTAGTTTTTCAATAGGCAAAACTCAAAATTGTGCAAAGTTGAGGCTTAGTACCTTACCAACCAAATAGCGCACCTTTCACGCTCCCTTGATCGGTGAGCCAAGAGCAAAGCCGCCCTGGGGTTGGGGGCGGCCTATCTCACCCCTTGCACTCTCCCCCAACCTATGGCATAATTACCCAGGCTAGCACCGTTGCCATGAAAATTAGAGTCGGAGGTATGTTGATGTCTGAAGTCGAGAGAATGATGAATCGCTTTCTGAAAGCTATAGGGGCACTTGTGATTGTCTTGTTCATTATAGCTGTGGTGCTGATTGTGCTGGTTAGATCTGGTATTCTCCTATGTGAGTTTGGGGTCAGCTTTTTCAATTTACTCGTTGATATTGTTGTGGGGTTCTTTACTGTTTGGGGATTACTCTGGGCTGGTAGTCAGTTTGCGGAGGCTCGGGTAAAGCCAGAATTGCGTCTGATCATTGGTAGAGTAGTACCGGACCATGAGGGGATGGTACCGCTTGCGGATGCGTCTGATGAATTGGTCGGGTGGGAGGATTCCACACCCGTTGGGCGTGTTTCAGGGGTGATAATTGGCCTGTTCCTAGAGAATACTAGACCGAAGGCGGCTCAGTATGTTCGGGTTGTTCTTCGTGTTCGCGATGTTCCGCGTCCCAAGGTGTTTAGGGCAGTCACTCGCAGCCCTTGGGATCCTGACGACCCCTTTGAAACGTTTAAGTATGAGCCGAGGGTTAATACTGTGCAGGGTGAGGCTGTGTTCCTTCAGTTTGGGCAGGATCTTGTAATCTACGAAGGTGAAGGGGTTTATTTGGGTAACATATATGTGGGTTGGCCGGGGGGCACTCGCCCTGAGGGGATCACCTTTGCGGCAAGGCTCTACAGCCTTGAAGGTGAGCCGAAATCATTCACTGTTTCCCATCCGATCCGTTGGATTGACGTGTAGGTTCCGCTCTCTCAGTTCTGGGCTTATCTTTCTTTCATATCAGGCCGCTATCAAGAAACATCAGCAACCGGGGCGGCGGTTGGCAAAGTCCTGCCCATAGCACCTTTCGCTATTTATAGTATACCACAACCTTGCCGTTTTGAACCTTAAAAAATTCATAGCGAGTAACTTCATGCGGAAAAAGAAAGCCCCTTCACAAAGGGGTGAAGGGGTGACATTTCGGCTACTGTAGACTGCCGCCTACTTGTATTCGATATGAGGCAACATCAGCGTAATCTCTGGAGTACCCGGAGAAAGTCAACTCAAAGGAACTGCTCTGTCCAGGGTTCAGATGGGTGCTGCTAACAGAAGTGTATCCGCACCCGATGACGGTGCCAGAGGCATTGTAGAGTGTGGCTATTGGCTGAACGTGTTCGACTCGGACACTGTTATCGTTGCGAACAAAGCCAAGAATCCTATATGAGCCATTGTCGGGATTGTAGGTGCCGTAGTCGTCGTGGACGGTCATGTTTTGTAATTGATTGTTGCTAGTCGAATCATACGTAGGCGTCTCAAACTCATAATATGCCCATTCTTCGCATTCGCTTAGATAAATGTTGAAGCAGGTTTTGTCACCTGGCGGCAGAACGTTAAGCTCAACCTCGTTGGTGCCAATGTCAACAAGCTGATCACCGCCGTCAAAAAGATTAGCAATGACCTCGACCCGATACAGGCCGATCTCGCCGTTGTTTTGCACTTCACCGACGACAACCAAAATATCGTAGGTGATGGTGTAATGTGAATGGTTCGCCAGAATAACTGGGACTGGACATGCGTTGACCGTTAGCGTAATATCATATCCGGGGATCTCCTCCGCTCCCCAGGGGTTCAACCAGTGCTCGGCTTTGGCATAATATGTCCCTCCTGCCAGCGGGTTCCCCCAGATTCCGCACTCGTAGTCAAATCGTGCAGGATCATCGGGATGGCTAT
>JABXJW010000421.1 GCA_013375395.1 Desulfobacterales bacterium | reverse complement strand
TGTGGCAGCAGCTACGATACCAAGCTCGCTGTCTATAAGGGGTGCAGCTGCTATCCGACATCGAGTGACATGATCGCATCCAGCGACGACGATTGTGCTCAGCAGTCCAGGGTTACGTTCGCCGCGACCGCCGGGGAAAAGTTCCTGATCGAGGTTGGGGGATACGGCTCCAGGACCGGCCCAGGTGTGCTAACTATCAGTTGCGAGGGTAATCTGGCCAGTTCCAGTAGCGGGACGATCAACGTCGATCCGATCATCACTGGAGGGGTTGATCTCGGAGTACTGAGGGGGACTGTGCGCCGTAGAAGTCTTAACGGTTTAGGTGACTTGGTACCTAACCCTGAGTTAACTTTGATTCCGGACTATCCAGAGTGGATCGCTCCCGACGGCACCTTCAAGATATTCCTGCTTCAACCGAATACATATTTGGTCACTGTGGAAGCAGTTGGTTTCAAAGAGATAAAAGATGAACGAGTGGATTGCACGTGGGACAAAGAAGTACACTTTACGATGTATCCTCTGCTGCCCTAAAGTTCTTGGGCACTGAATTAGACGTGATATGGATTTGGTAACATAATGAAGTCTTTAGGATTAGCAGTGGAGATTAGAGTGCATACAGGAAATCCCGGATAGAGTATTATTTAAGGTTTATCAAGGCTCCAAAAGTTATGTATATGGTGCCTCGAACAATATTCGAGGATCAACTTTTACGGGGCCAATAAAAATCAGATGGTTCTGACATAAATGTCTAATTATCACCGGGAGCTTGGGAGTTATTCGTGACAATGAACAAGGCTATTGAGATTCTAAGATCTAAGGGGTCCTGCAATTTTCAGGAGCAACATATAATATCTAATTGTACTTGGTTGGGAAAATGGAGAACCATGCAGGCGATATTCCTGATGCTGGTTGTAACAGCAACCGGCTGCACATCATTACCTGACATTGGGCCGTTTGCAGATGCCACACACCAATTGAAAGCGGCCGTCGCTCAAAGCGGTTCGACTGTTTCAGATGAATTACGTTATACTGAGGGTGGCAAGGAGACCGCTGATAAACTGGACAAAGAATGGGAAGCGAGGAACCAGGCCTTTGAAGCTATAGCCGCTTATTCCGATTCGCTTGAAGCAATCGTTAGTTCCGGCAATCAAGGTGCTCAGGCCGCCGGTGAGCTGGCAGACTCGATTCAGGAATTTGCCGAAGCGGCGGGGTTTGTCATACCCGCGTCCCCTGCCGCGATCAACGCTGTCTCCGATTCCATCAAACTCCTTGTTAAGTACATTGCCAACACGCGGGCTGCCAAATCCCTGGAAGAAGCCATGGTAAAAGCTCAGCCTGCCGTGGAACAGATTGTAAAGCTAATTGTCGAGGACCTGGAAGATATTGATGGCATTTTTCGCGCTGCGAACAAATTAGTAGAAATGAATTTCAAGAACTCATACGCTACCCGCATTAGCTATCGCAAGGCTCTTGAAGATTTCGTCCAGAAAGCGGAAATCGCTGATGCCAATGACGCGGTTCTTAAGAGGCTGGCCCAGGTGAATGAGCTTTTGGATAGCACCAACTCCTGGTACAGTGAATATCAGCAGGGATTAGAACAAAACCAGAAACGATTGCGCGTTGGACGCGCACTGATTAAAACAGCCCAGGCCTCGGTTCATCAATGGGTCACCACACATAAACAGGTAGTCAACGCGTTGAAGAACAGGCGACCTGTAAGCACAGAATCACTGCTGGAAGCAGCAGTGGAAATCCGATATCTACTTAAAAGGATACGTGAGCTATGAGTGAATTCAATGGTATAACGGGATTCGATGGTTGGAGTGCAAAGCTTAAATCGCTCCTGGAAGAAGCCAAACTTGTCGCCCAGCAGGATGAACTTGATAAGCGGCTGACAATGTGCGATCGACTAACAGATTTCGTCCTTGAGTCCAGACCCGATACTCCTGAAATCAAGGAACTTGACAGAATGGCCAAAGAA
>JABXJW010000420.1 GCA_013375395.1 Desulfobacterales bacterium | reverse complement strand
GTGCTCTTCCGATCTTGGATCCATCGAAGGGATTGTCGGAGCCTAATGGAATATCCACAAAGTTTGTGCCATTAAGTGTGAGAATGCCATTGGTTAATGTAGGATTGTTCTGGCCAACGCCGTGGCGGCTATTGCCTGATGTATCCGAGAAACCGGAATCGAACGTGTACTCAACCGATAAGGGTCTTTTCAACCAGTTTTCTGCTATGACGGCTAAATCATCCGAGTCTACGATGCAATCGCCTGTAAGGTCACCGGGAACCTTCTCAGGGATACAGCGGGAAGGATATAGCCTGATATCATCGATGAGTACAAGGCCGGAGCTGCCAGTTCCGGAAATACCTATCGTCAGGGACGTAACATTCTGAAGATCCACATTAAACGAAGCAAGGTCGATATTCACCTCCTGCCAGTATTCTCCGGTGAGTTCTGCATTCTGGTCTCGTCTGTCGTTATTAAGCTTCACGTACAACTGACCGCCGAGATTATCCTCGCTGCCATAAACGTATAGTGTCAAAGCTTTGATATTAGCCCTGGTCCAGTCCCGGCCAATGGAAAGCTCGGTTGGATTCACCGTGACCTCCGATAAACCTGCTGTGCTGTTATCGTACATTAATGGTACTGATAGATTGCCACCGTGAACGATATCGCTTTCCATAGAAGGCTGATACAGTTCAACATAACCTATAGTAGAACCGTTTGCTGATGGATTATCGAATCCGTCCTTCCATGTCAGATAGACAAGGTCGCTGCCTTCCTCGCCTTCAGAAATGTCGTTGTAAGACTCGAAATCATCTACAACTAGAAAATCCTGTGTTGAAAAGCTCCAGATATCACCCGCCAACTCGGCTACATCGGTCTCAAGCACTTGCCAGTAGTACCTCTGGCCCAAAACAAGCTCCGGTACGAAGCTGGTCTCGGTAATATCATCACCAACTAAAGTCATATCGTCCATAGCAGTACCGATTAATACATCATGTGTGCCAGCATCGCGTCCTGCACGCCAGCGTAAGGTCGTATCCGGAAGCACATCTTCAGCGTCATCAGTAGGTTCAGGTTCACGGGCACGAACAGGAAGGTAAAGAAAACGAACCTCACTCAAGCCATACTGGTTACGGCCCATAAAGTTGCTGACAGCCGTCAAGCGAACATGCGTGGCGACCAGGCCGTTTAAGGCAACAGTGGTAGGGCCTGTGGGCTCTTTGCCGGTGGCCGGTTCCAGGATAACTGGATCAAGGGCCGTAAAATCAGTTCCATTTGTGGAATACTCAATAAGCGTCTCATTGAAACCAAATCCTAGCCTGTCCTCACGGAATCTGTTGTAATTCCAGACCAGCAGCTCATGGAGCTTGTAGGGCCGGTCGAATTCATATTGGATCCAGGCCGGCTCAGTAGCATCCTTGGCACTGAGCCACATATTAAATTCGTTGACATCATGCAGGTCGTCGGAATTCAGGCCTGAGCTGTTGACAGTATTATTGGGTTCGTATTTAGGATCAAAACTGGAGGCGGTCACAGCGGTGATGTGCTCATCCAAGTTCATGGCATAGGCGTAAGGCTCAACTGTAAAGCTCCATGTCTTACCTTTGTAAACTCCGGGATTGGTCGGGGCATTGACTTCATCGATCCGCCAGTAATAGCTCTGGCCCCAATCGAGCAGGCCCGGAGGATCATAGCTCGTGCCGGTCTGGCCGGGACTCACGAGAAGGTTACTGTCAGTATCGGCCTGATTGACATCGTCGAAATTGGTTCCGAAGTAAACGTTGTGGGTTGCAGCATAAATGCCAGGACTCCAGCTTAAGGTCACATCCCTCTCGACAAAGGTCGACTCATCGCTCGGATTCAGACTGCTGGCTAATTCTATAGCGGGACTAAAGTCCGGTATCTGTGGCATCTCAGAAATGTCAAGGGCCCTGTTCCATATCGCGAACATATCAATTTGACCCTCAAGGTCTCCAAGTTCGCCCATACTTTCTAGAGTGTTATTACGGACCGAACCCAGGC
>JABXJW010000087.1 GCA_013375395.1 Desulfobacterales bacterium | reverse complement strand
CCGATCTGTGTGCAAAATCATACAATTACATCTGTCCGCTCGTATACGAACGGGGATCAAATGATTTCATCGAAAAAGGTTTTCAGCATGTTTTCAGCTGTTTTGTCGTAATCGATCTCGAAAGTTCCCTGTTCGATCTCGTCCTTGATAGCCTCAATTTTTTCCGTTCGAACATCCGGTTCAGACTGTATAACCTCTTTGGCCTGTTGAACCTCTTTTGAGGTCTGTGAAAGGCTGACGATTGCGTCCTCTTTGGACTCAGTGGGGACTTCGGCAGGTGTGGAAGACTTATCCTCAACTTCCTGGACGCGATTGAGGGTCGTTTCATTGAGATACTTGGCAATCTCATTGCCGTCACCTGTAATCTTCATGGATCAGTACCTCCATATTATCCAAGATTATCCGAACATATTAGCATTAACTTTGTCTTTTGTAATCTCTTCAAGACGACGTTTAAGAAAGCTGGAATCCTCGATAGAAAGGGCGCTGATTTGCTCTCCGTTCTCTTTGTCAATAACCTTGAAGGCGAGTTCGGCGCCGTCTTCGTTTAGCGCAAGCTTCTTTCCGTACTCTTCTTCGAGTTGCTTGAACGCCTCCTGTTCCATGCCGTCTCTGGGGCCGTCTCGGACTATCCTTTCAACAATATCGGCTGCAACTTTCTCAATGACGGCCTTTCGCCTTGCCTCGGTGGAGATAGTAATACTGTCTGCTCGATCCGGCATCGCGAGGCCCGTCTTTGAGGCTCCCCGCCTGCTCAGGCTAAGCTGTTTGCCGTATGCCCTTAAAACATTATGAATATGATAGGTGGTTATCTGCATAGAAACCTTTCCCAAATTTTTTATCGGAACATTTCACGGAAACTTTAGAAAAAAATAACAAAGAAAAAGATAACAAAAATGTCTCATGATTCTACCATGTTCCGGCCAATCCTCTCCATACACCGCTTCCTGACACCGCTTCCTGAGAATGGAGGCGGCTTTTTGGGGTTCGGGCGAACCTATTGGCAGGCATTTTGCTGTGCTTCAGTTTGACGTTAGTTTGCTGCGAAGAAACTCAAGTTTTTGGTAAAATTTTCCGATATATATATTTGGTATAGGTATATCTTGCCGGTTGCTCCAATGCACCTCTCCCAGCAGCCATGTCAACTTGTGAATCAGGGGCGGGGAGGGTCAATGGATCTGTCTGTGTATAGTGAAACCTTGCGCCAAAAGAGTTGGATTTGACCTAAGAGGGCATTTTCTGAATCAAACCCTATCCCGTTAATCGAATTGGTACCAAACCTCTAAGTTCTAAATGAGGAACGTGGGAGAGCAGTCTGTCCGGTCTATCCGGGCCTTCATTGTTGACGATGACAAGACGATCGGCGAGATCCTGAAGGAGCGGATTTCAAGGGACCATATCTCGGTTGAGGTTTTTACCGATGGTCTTGAGGTGATCGAGTTTGTCAAGAAAGAGCCGGGCGATATCATTATAGCTGATCTGATGATGCCAAGGGTTGGCGGCCTGGAGGTACTGCGCCAAGCCAAGATCGCAAATCCTGATGTGATTGTGATCATTATCACCGGGCATGCATCAATTGAAACAGCTATAGAAGCTGTGAGGGAAGGGGCCTACGATTACATCAAGAAGCCTTTCAAGCTACAGGAGATAGAGATTGTTTTTAACAATGCCGTTGATAAGGTGAACCTGGTTCGTGAAAACAGAGAACTGCTTCAAGAGCTGGGGGATGCCTATGAGCAGTTGGTTGCCATCAAGAAAGAGAACAATGAATTCAAGGACGACCACGAGATAGAGCGAAAAAAGATGGCACGCATCAATTTTTTTTCAAGCAGCCTGCCCAGTTTGGAGTTTTTGAATAGGTCGAGGACGGATCAACGGAGCTTTCTTGAACAATTGCAAAATATTTCTATGTTGAAAAAGGAGGGATTGTTGACAGAGAGGGAATTTAAATCGCTTAAAGGCCACCTTATTAAAGCTATGAAAACCCATGAGTGAACAGTTGAACATATTGGTTGTTGATGATGATGAAATGATCCTTCGGGTTTTCAAGGATATTTTTCACGCAGTGGGAAGCTATTCGATCTTGACCGCGCGGGATGGGGCGGAAGCTCTTAAGGTTTTTCGGCATAAGAAGGTCGATTTTTGTTTTACGGACATTAATATGCCGGGGATGGACGGCATTGAGTTTACCAAGAAGATTCATGAGATCGACAACACCGTGCCGGTCGTTGTCATGACCGGATATCCGTCCACGGATAATGCGATAGCTACCCTGAAACACGGCGTGGTGGACTTCCTGGTAAAACCGTTTAATATCGGCACGGTAAAGTTGACTATTAAGAGAGCCTTAGAGCAGAAGGCGCTCTTTATTGAGAATATGCTTCTAAAGGAGGAGATTAAAAAGAAGGAACGTATTGCCCGGCTAAATAAAGAGCTGTCCAACAAAGTCAGTGATCTCAAGATATTGAACATGATTTTGCAGAAGGTAAACTGGGTGACAAACAGTGCAGACCTTTTTGACCTGATCGTCAGGCTGTCTGCGGATATAACCACCAGCGACGAGGTCCATTTCTATCTGCTGGATGACACTTTGGCAAGGCCAGCTCTTATTGCATCTTTTTGTAAGGAACACGAATCCAGCTGCAGTTCCGGCCTGTCTGCGCACGCCTGCCCCGGGACTGCAGACGTGTGCCACACACAGGCAGGCACAGGCAGACAGGACGGACTAGTCTGCTCGGCCCCGGCCAGGGGCGGCAACAGCGTTATCGTGGAAGTCCTTGCAAAGAAAATGTCCGAAGGAATCCCGCTTCTTGTTGACGGCGCTTCCGACACAGCGCTTTGGGGCGCAAATATCTCTTCGGTGATCGCTATCCCGTTCAAGATTCGCGAAAAACTATTTGGTATGCTGGCTGCCATTGGCAGAGACAGCTCGGTGCGTCTTGCTGAGAAGGATCTGTATTATCTGAATTTTTTGGCTGAAAGAGCCACCTTTGTCATAGAAAATGTTGCCCTGTACGAAAACATCTACCAGAATCTTTTTTCTACACTCTATGCCTTTGTAGAGGCAATTGAAGCCAAGGACCCCTATACCAAGCAGCACTCGGGTCGGGTGACCAAAATTGCGCTGAGCATGGGAAAGGAGATTGGATGTCCCGACGATCAGCTTGATCTGCTAAGTTTTTCAGGGCACTTGCATGATATCGGCAAGATCGGCATTCCGGATAGTATCCTGCTAAAACCCGGCCCATTGACCGGGCAGGAATATGAAGCCATTAAGAAGCATCCCGTAATCGGTGCGAACATTGTTGGTCACCTGGGCCTTTTGATCGAGGAGCAGAAAATCATTCTGCATCATCACGAAAGATGGGACGGGAAAGGATATCCTGGTGGCCTAAAGGGGGAGTCCATCCCGTTTTTGTCTCGCATTGTTGCAGTGGCTGATGTATACGATGCCATGGCCTCGGATCGTGCTTACCGGGAAAGATTTCCTGACGAGGTCGTAATCGATACGATCCGGAAAAATGCAGGCACCCAATTTGATAAAGAAGTTGTTGAGGGGTTTCTCAAAGTCTACGAAAGGGGTGAGATCGGGAGTAAGGAGGATGAAGTCATCTCCAATGCGAGACAGGATGGGTCGAAAGTCGAATCAGAACTGCCAAAAAACTGGCGCGCTCCAGTCGATCAATCCCTTCCATAACTAGTGTCCATCCAGAAATGGCCATTTTCCGCTCTTCTCTTTGCAATTCGGCACATGCGGTGATATGGTACAACCATTGCATGTTTTAAACCTTGGGGGAATTCCCTACAGCTTGCTACAGGGTTGCCTTGGTAGTTCCTCCCCCTTGACGTGGGAGGATTAAGGTTGGGGGATCATATTCTATGCTTCCCACCCCCCTTGGCCCTTCCCTCCATGGGAAATAATACGCACTGTCAGATACCCTGCAGATTGCTCGGTAGTTCATTACTGGACCCTTTTGGGTCTATTGATGCAATGGAGACGAGGCCTATGATGGGCAAGGAGAGGCGAAAGTCTGTACGGGCGCCACTGTTTGCTGAAGTGCACTTCAGGGTGATGGACGTACATGAATATGAAGCCGTCAGGGATAAGGGTGATAGCCTGCCGCCTTGTCGATTCATGGGTGGAGCTGTAAGACCGGTGTCCCCTGGTGAAGAAGAAGACTATCCGGTCGGCAGGGTGTTTGGCCCAAATTTGATAGATATTTTGATTAATATAGAGGACAAATTGGACCGCGTCCTGAAACTGCTGTCTAAGGATGACAATCGTGACGAAGGCATTTTTGCCGGGTATGGCATAGATATTAGCGGCGACGGAATGAAAATGGCATGCGACAAGGCAGTAAAGGTTGGACAGGTCCTTAAGATAAGCTTCAGGATCTTCAGATCCCCTATTATTTCATTAGAGGTATTTGGAAAGGTTGTTCGCGTGAGACCGGTTGAGCGGGATGGGGGCCGGCACCGCGAGGTGGCTGTGGACTTCCTTGACCTGGCTGAGGAGAGCAGAGAGTGGATCATTGCTTACGTATTCCAGATGCAAAGAGAGGCCATCAGAAGCAGGAAAAAACGGTAACGCAATCGGATACTTCGGATTGGTTTTCTTCAAAGCAGAAAATTCAGACACGGACACGAATCACGCCTGCCCGCAATGCTTCGCAACGCGAGGCGGGCGGGGCACGTATTCTATGGCATTTCGGATTGCGGATTAGGACTGACAAATGACTAGTGACAAATAACAATGTGCGATCTCGGACAAGGTTGGGAAGAATTATCAGATCCGTCGGCGTCATCACGGGCGCGGATGATACTCAGAAAACTTGCTGATCACTATTGCGGCGTGTATCTGATCCGAGTTCTTGAAGGGTTTATCCACAACCTAAACAATCCCCTTCAAATCCTTTGTGTCAGATCCGAACAACTGACCAAGAATATTGAAAAGCTACGGGAGGCCCTTGAAGCGGAGGCTGTGGCCGAAGCAAGGGAATTGATAGAGCCCATGGAATCGAAAATCGACTCGTTTGCAACGAGTCTTGAGGGCTTGTATTCCGGTCTTGGCTCTCTCACAAGATGTGTACTTTTCAAGGAGTGCTCTGAGATCGGACAGGTCAAAATCAACGCGGTCGTAGAAGACACGCTTTTCTTGCTTAACGCCAACATGTTTTTTAAACACAGTGTGGAAAAGACTTTAGAGCTCGATGATAATCTTCCGACATTGAGAGGGCGACATACGGATCTTTGTATTATTATGTTAAACCTGATACAGAATGCCCTGGAATCAATGGCCGGTGCCGAGGAAAAACACCTTACAATTGAAACTTCCGTGCAGGAGGCGAATATCATAATAAAGGTCGGAGATACCGGGTGCGGTATCCCTGAAGAAAACCGCCAGCACATATTCAAGGCATTTTTCACTACCAAAAGGGGTACACAGTACGAAGGCAAGCTTGATGAACACTTGGGTATTGGTCTTTCTCTTGTGTCCTTCTTGCTGGAAGATTATCTCGGACACATTTCATTTGAAAGTGTGCCCGGCAACACTACCTTCACTCTGGAGCTTGAAACCTAAAGCCGGTCGTATCCTTCTAATCAGGCAAGCTGTCTACAAGGCTGGCGGCATTTGACCGGGCTGCTTCCATTGCCAGAAGTAGAATCCACGATGGCAGTGGATTCACAATCCCTTGCTCAAGTCAACAGGATATCGCGTGCCAAAAGGCAAGGCCAGGCCGCCCAAGAGGGTATGTGTTTGTGGCGTGATTGGCACACAAATTGCTAATCGGTATCGATTTGGATTGTCAACAGGCACAAATCCATTTTCGCCGTGTCTCACTTTTTTTGATAAATCCAAGGCTTGCAAATCTTCCGCTTCGCCAAGGACCTTTAGCAAAAAGTCACCAACTAAAGCGAATTGAAGACTTTTTGCGAACGCATCACAGATTGTCTCTTACCAAAGAGTGCTTTAAATGCCAGAGTAAGATAAATTTCTCGAACGTATCAAAGGACCAAACTGTTGAATATTGTTACTGTAGGCATAGCAGATATGAAGGTGAGCAATGACCCCAGTGAAGTCCTTGTTACCCACTCATTGGGATCATGTATTGGTGTGGCCGTTTATGATCCTGTTGTAAGGGCTGGGGGCCTGCTTCATTTTATGCTTCCTGAGTCTGAGCTGGACCATGGGAAGGCAAAGGCAAAGCCGCTGATGTTTGCTGATACGGGGATCCCTCTTTTGTTCAAGAGTTGTTACAAGCTCGGGGCCGTAAAATCGCGGATGATTGTCAAAGTTGCAGGTGGATCCCAGATCATGGACCAATCCAGTGTCTTCAATATAGGGAAGCGCAATTATGCAGCTCTCAGAAAGATGTTTTGGCGCAATAACGTCCTTATTGACGCCGAGGATGTCGGAGGCACGGTTAACAGAACCATGCGACTCAGCATTGCCACTGGAGAACTATCTTTAAAGGTTTCAGGCAAGGGAAATCGAATACTATGAGGAATATTGAGGCCATAATAAGATCGGTCGAAAAGCTTCCGCCTTTTCCAGTTGCTGTTCAAAGGGCGATGGAGATACTTGATGATACGGATGCATCCGTTTCCGAGCTTATCTCGGTCATCAAATATGATCAGGCTATTACGGCGAACGTATTGAAACTTTGCAATTCGGCCTATTACGGACTCAGAAGAAAGGTCCACTCGCTGCGCGATGGGCTTGTCCTGCTGGGCAATGACGAACTCAAGGACATTATCTTGGCCGGCACGGTAGTAGAATTCTTCCAACAAGAAAACAAAGGCTATGAACTGGCCATGGGAGAACTTTGGAGACACGCTATCGCGACTGCAATTATCTCTAAGATCATCTCCGATAACGTACTCGATTCGGAAAACCACTCTGTTTTTACAGCAGCCCTTTTGCACGACATAGGAAAGGTAGTGCTTGGCAGCTTTGTTGAGCAATATTTTGAGCAGATGTTTTCCCTGGTGTTTGAAAAGGAGTGTTCATTTACCGAAGCCGAAACCGAGATTCTTGGCATCAATCATGCAGAGGTTGGTGGAAAGATAGCTGAATTGTGGCTTTTCCCCGAGGACATTGTGCAAGCTATCCGGCTGCATCATGACCCCGGCAAGGCTTCTGATGATGACCATGTCACCCCCATTGTCTACCTTGCCAACATCATAACCCTTTCAATGGGGATCGGCGTAGGGTGTTACGGACTTTCTTGTCGTGGAAGGCAGGAGATCATGAAGCGTTACAGACTAAGGGCAAAGGACCTGGAAAGGATGATGGTCACCTTTTACGATAAGTATCACGCGATCCAGGACATTTTCAAACTAAACTAGCGGGTGTACTATGGCGTTTAATGTTTTAATTGTTGATGATTCTTCCACTATGCGAGGCGTTATCAAGAGAAGCATTGAAATGTCAGGCTTCGATGTTGGGACCTTCTTTGAAGGCAGTAACGGCCGGGAGGCGTTGGCAATACTTGAAAAGGAGTGGGTGGACATCATCCTCACCGACATTCACATGCCGGTCATGGACGGCGTGAGCTTTTTGAAGGAGCTGGAGAAAAGTCCCCTTACCTCAACAACGCCTGTAGTCATTGTTACCACAGAGGGCCGAGAGCATCGTCTTGAGGAGATCATAAGCTTGGGTGCCAAAGCTTGCATAAGGAAGCCCTTTAAACCAGAGGAGATCAGGGATATCTTGGTGCGCGTGCTCCAAACAGAGGAGCCTTCGCGGGTGGATAAAGACGGCATCGAAGGGTCTGATTTCTAACGTGTGATCGTGAACCGTGTAATCGTGTATCGAATAACAATTTTTCAGTGGTTCATTAATGAGTGACATCAAGGTATTAGTTGTAGACGATTCGGCCATTGTGCGGAAGATTTTTGCCGAAGAGCTCTCCAGGGAGCGGGACATCCAGGTCATCGGAACAGCGCCAGATCCTTACGTTGCAAGAGATAAGATTGTCAGATTAAAACCGGACGTGGTAACCCTCGACATAGAAATGCCGAGAATGGACGGTATTACGTTCTTGAAAAAGTTGATGAGATACTATCCCTTGCCCGTTGTGATCGTCAGCTCACTTACACCCAAGGGGGGAAAGCTGGCTTTGGAGGCAATCGAAAGTGGTGCTGTGGAAGTATTGTCAAAGCCGGGCTCTGCATATTCGGTGGGAGACATGAGACAGCAGCTTGCGGACAAGATAAGGGGAGCTTCAAGGGCACGAATCTCCAGGCGCGATAACGACGCTCTGATTAAAGACTCTCCGGTTGAAGTTCCCACCAGTGCATTAAAGGAGACGACAAATAAGGTCGTCGCAATAGGCGCTTCCACCGGCGGAACCGAAGCCCTAAAGAAGGTCTTGACCCGGTTCCCCCTAACTATTCCAGGCGTGCTCGTCGTACAGCACATGCCGCCCAATTTTACCACTGCCTTTGCAGAAAGGCTTAACAACATGTGTGCAATCGAAGTCAAGGAGGCACAGGATGGAGATTCGGTGCTGCCCGGCCGAGCCCTTATCGCTCCTGGAAACTACCACATGCTATTGAGGCGCAGTGGCGCCCGATACTATGTGTCTGTGAAGACCGGGCCAATGGTATGCCACCAGAGACCTTCGGCCGACGTACTTTTTGATTCAAGTGCTGAGTATGCAGGCGCAAATGCCGTGGGGGTCATCCTTACTGGGATGGGCTCGGACGGCGCCCGCGGCCTGTTGAAAATGCGAGATGCCGGTGCCAGGACCATTGGACAGGATGAGGCATCCTGTGTGGTTTATGGAATGCCGAGAGAGGCGGCCAAGATCGGGGCGGTTGAAAAAGAGACTCCTCTGGATCACATTGCGCATGAGATCGTAAATGCCCTGTAGTTTAGCGTCTCGTATTATAGTTGGGTAACTTCTTGACATCATAGGTATTCTATGGGAATCTATCTATGCCGTCCAATTGCGGAGCAAAGCGGAGCCGATTTCCCTTTCCTTGGTGTCAATTTTCCCTTGTGCCGATGTCAAAAAAATGTCTGTCCGGAAAGAAATTCCGGCTTCAAAACAGCTTGAAATCTGCAAGGTGAATGTTCCTTCCAGTTTTTTGCCCCTCTTTTTATTGATTTATTAGTTAGTTATAAATAATTCCAAGTTCTTCGGTTTACCCCATTATTTTGGTGCAATTAATGCATTAGCCTCATCAATTGGTGCGGACTCATACGACAGCATTTGAGGGCGCCACACAGCTTTGGTTTTTCCAATGCGGTATGCCGCTTAAGACCACGGCATTCGGCTAATGATTCAGCTCCATATTGCCGATATACGACATATAAGAGCAATAGAACATTTCGAACTATAGGAGCGGGGAATGAAAAAAACGCTTTTTTCCACTCCCGAGTTAGCCACGTGGCTTGGTGTATTTCATACCACCATCAGGCGATGGATCGAGCAGGGTAAGATCAAGGGTATCAGAGTAGGAAGAAACTACAAGATCCCAGCCGAAGAAGTGATCCGGGTATTGGATGATCACGAGATACCACTGCCTGAAATACTGAGCGGATATAAGCTCAGGCTAGGGCCCGGCGCTAAGGGCTTATCCCCGCCCACGGAGCATCCTGGGTCTATCTTGCAAGAACTATTGATTGTTGAGGATATAGAAGACCCTGCCATCATATGCCGGAAAGGCTGTATTCTGGGCGCCAACCAGGCCTTTGCAGATTTGGTAGACTACAGCCAGGAGGATTTGATTGGTATGGGTATTGGTGACGTCATCAATGAATCCTCTGAGGAGAGGCTCATCGATTTTGCACAAAGGTGCCTGGAGCAGCCTGGTGAAGGCGCATTAGGTTATGTAGCCTATTTGAGGACGGATAAGCTGTGGGGGAAAAAGATAGAAATCGCAGTCGGCCCATTAAATCACATAAAGGATGTTTTCCTGTTTGTCATAAAAGTATACTGAAACGGCCTTGTATATGATCAGGATAATCGATGAGATTGCATTTGCCGGCGACCTTTTACGTCAAATATCGGGATTAGGCCGGCGAGGGACAAAGGATGTAAATTCATGTTAGAAAAATCTGTACGCGTCATTTTGTGTGCCTTTTGGTACGGAATGTTGGTTGCAACAGGTTTCCTGTGGGATGGTTTTGAGCGTCCTGTCCTGGCTGGACCGAAAAAAGCCTATGTTGGCACCGATGCCTGCAAAGATTGCCACGAAGCCGAATACGAGAATTTTAGGACTTACGCCAAAAAGAGCCATTCTTATGAGAGCATCAAGGTGATGAGAAAAGGACTAACGGATGCCGAGTTTCGCAAGTGTTTCGAGTGCCACACAACCGGATTTGGGAAGCTTGGCGGATTTCGTTCCGAGCAGCAGACCCCTCACCTCAAGGATGCCGGATGCGAGGTGTGCCATGGGCCGGGAAGTGTTCATGTAAGATCCGAGAATCCTAAAGACATAAAGGGTGGCCTGACAGCAAAGGACTGCGAGACCTGTCATAATCCGGAACGGGTGGACGCCTTTAATTACAGGCCCCTCATCTACGGCGGGGCGCATTAGCCCTGTCAACGGACAATTCGGGGATTTCGAATTCAGGGATTGAGTAATTGAAGGTATTTTATCGATTTTAATTCCTAAATTCCTGAATCCCTCAATTCCACTAGATTTAACTTGCCAACTGCTTTGCTCAAGGAGCGTTAGTCGAGAGTTGGAAGATTATCTCATCACGGCACGAGAACTAATAGAGAAGCTTGCCATTGAAGTCGTTACGGTAGAGCCGAATGACGTGAATGGATTCGGTGTTGTGCTGAATCGCCTGGATGAAGTCATTTGGGTATCTACAGATGCAGACAAAAAATCCTTTGCAGAGCTTGCAAGGGCATTAAAATCGGTTGCGGAAAAGTTAGTGATTGGTGAGATGCCGGAACCGGATCAAGGGATAAAGCAGATCTCAGATGGCGTTTCCCTGTTCCAGGAGATCTTGATGGAAGGGGAAGAAGAAGAGCAAGCCATTGAGAAGATCGCCAAGTTTCTGGACGATAGTGGTTTGTCGCCTGCCGGTGACACCAAGGGCGAATCCGACAAATCCGAAGGTGACCGTGCAGGAAAAGAGGACACTACCGGCACTGACATTTCCCGGGATAAGGAACTTGTAGAAAGTTTCATTGCCGAAGCGCTGGAACATCTTGGAACTATAGAAGTCAACATGCTTACACTTGAACAGGATCCGGATAACCTTGAAGTTATTGATGCGATTTTCAGGCCATTTCACACCATAAAGGGGGTTTCCGGATTTCTGAATCTTACCGATATCAACCGGCTTTCCCACGAGGTGGAAACCATTTTGGATCATGCGAGAAATCAAACACTGACCATAGATGAAACAGTTACCGATCTGGTTTTGGATGCGGTAGATATGATGAAGGCAATGATCAACCACCTCGGAGAACAACTTGACACAGGTGTAGTTGGACCGGTTGATTTTGGCTTGGAGGCTTTCCTTGATCAATTAAGAGATGTGCAAGTTGAGAGGCTCGGAGGCGAGGACAAAGGCGAAACAATGGGAGCTCCGTCCGGCGACGGCGCTGACATCGGAAGCATTTTGGTTGAGAAAGGAGTTTTAGGTGAACCGGACGTCCACGAGGCCCTTTCAAAGCAGAGCCGATCGGATAAGAGGCTCGGGGAGATCCTCATCGAAGACGAAAAGGCAACGGCCAGTGATGTAGCAGGGGCGCTTCGAGAGCAAAAAAGGCTTCGGGAAGGTGCGGCAGCCGTTTCCTTTATCAAGGTGGATACACAGAAACTCGACAATATGGTGGATATGGTCGGCGAATTGGTCATTACCGAGGCCATGTTGGGCCAAGATATTGGCGATCTGGTCGCCGAAGACAAAAGAGTTTCTGGCAACCTTGCTCAACTCAGGCGCATCACCTCCGAGATTCAAAGGATTTCCATGTCATTGCGCATGGTTCCCATCAAACAGACCTTCCAGAAGATGATCCGCTTGGTGCGGGATGTTTCAAAAAAATCAGGCAAGCTTGTGAAGCTTAAGATGATTGGCGATGAGACCGAAATAGACCGGAATATGGTCGATGAAATCTATGATCCCCTGGTGCATATGGTCAGAAATTCGGTCGATCACGGTATTGAGACGCCGCAGGAGCGCAAGGCAATTGGTAAACGAAAGGCCGGCAAGGTTACCCTGCAAGCCTATCACAAAGGAGGAAACATCGTTATCGAGGTCTCGGACGACGGCAAAGGCCTCGACCTGGACAAAATCATTCAAAGGGCTGTAGAGCGTAATTTGATCGGTTCGGGTGAAAATATGTCCGATCAAGAAGTTTACAGCCTGATCTTTCAGCCAGGATTTTCAACGACCGATGAGGTGACCGACGTGTCAGGTCGTGGGGTGGGCATGGACGTGGTCAAGATGGCTGTCGATAATATGCGCGGAAAGCTTGAGATCGACTCGGTTAAGGATCAGGGGACAAGGATGCTGATGAAACTGCCGCTGACCATGGCCATTATTGACGGGATCGTTGTCCGTGCAGGGGACAGAGATTTTATCATTCCGACGGCCATGGTCGTCGAGTCCATCAGACCGGAAAAGGAGGCTTGCAACAGTGTGGTGAACAAGGGAGAAATGGTCACGATCAGGGGGAACCTTCATCCCCTGATCAGGCTCCATGAGCTTTTTGGCTTTGAGCCCTCCCACTCCAATCCCTGGGAAGCGATTGTAGTGGTGGCCGAAAGTGACGGCAGGCGCAAGTGTATCTTGGTGGATGATCTTGTCGGCAAGCAGGAAGTCGTTATCAAGAGCCTTGGCGAACAACTGAAGAACGTCAAAGGAATGGCAGGCGGCGCCATCCTTGCCGATGGCCGCGTAGGCCTCATCCTTGACGTGGCAGGGCTGTTTGAGATAAGCGAGAGGGGGACGTAAGGGGGCTGTTGAGTCCGGATATCGTGACTCGTGAATTGCTATCTTGGTCAATAGTCACTGGTGATTAGTCATTAGTGGACCGTAGATGCCAATGACCGGTGACCAATGACCGGTGACCAATGACTATTGACCAATGACTAATAATCAATGACCAGAATAACGAATAACGAATCACAAGAAACTGTAATATGAATTTACTGGACCTGTCAGATGCCGATTTTAGGCGTTTCAGCGCGTTGGTTTATGAAAAATGCGGAATTTGTCTGCATGAAGGGAAAAAGGAGTTGGTCCGCGCCAGGCTGGGCAAACGACTGCGTGCGACAGGTCTTGAGAATTTCAAAGACTACTACAAGTTCCTGACCAAGCAGGATGACGGTGACGAGCTGGTGCAAATGCTGGATGCCATTTCAACAAATGTCACCAGCTTTTTCCGGGAGCAAAAACACTTTGATTTCTTGAAGGAGACGGTTTTCCCCTCTTATGAGGCCGGCCGAAACGGAACACGCCCAAGAAGGCTTCGGTTCTGGAGCGCCGGCTGTTCAACTGGAGAGGAGCCATATTCTCTGGCCATGTGGTTCCAGGAGTATTTCGGCCACAAGTCAGGCTTCGACATGCGTATTCTGGCCACCGATATCTCCGCCAATGTTCTGGCCAGGGCCCAGCAAGGGGTGTATCCGGCAGGCCGGCTTAAGGGTGTGCCGCAGATGCTGATCAGGAAATATTTTCAGCGGGGCTACGGCAAGCAGGAGGGTTACTTCAGGGTCAAGGAATCAGTGAGACAATTCGTTGATTTCAGGCGGTTTAATCTCATGGAACCGTTTACGTTCAAAGATCGCTTCGATCTCATACTTTGCCGAAACGTAATGATCTACTTTGACAAAGGCACACAGGAGATGCTTGTCAACAAATTCCATGATTGCCTTGAGAATGGTGGACACTTGCTGATAGGAGGCTCGGAGAGCTTGACCGGCAGTGATCACCCATTTAAGTACATTAGGCCAAGCACTTATCAAAAGCAGTGATTCGCCGGTTGTGGCGACCCGACAAGAGAGGAAGAGATGAAAGGACAGAACCTGAAGCAGGTCATAGAGGAAACAGTTCTTGACGTGTTCGGAGATATGTATTTTATGTTTCCAGAGCCTGTCGGAGAAGATGAGGGGGTGAGTTTTTCCGCTGAATCGTGTTTTCGCGCCAGGGTTCCCCTAGAGAATAGTTCTGAGGGGCTTTTGCTCTATGGGTCTGAGCAATTGGTGGCGGATATGGCAAAGAATATACTTGGTCCGGATCAGACAATCGGCGAAGACGAACTGCTGGATGTCTTCAAGGAGACTGCCAACGTTATTGCCGGAAACCTTGTAAGCAGATTGGGTGTTGACAGTGATGCCGCACTTGGCATACCTGTGGCCG
>JABXJW010000419.1 GCA_013375395.1 Desulfobacterales bacterium | reverse complement strand
TTGCCGTGCAACAAGCAGTAAGGCGCAGGGTTCCTCCCCAAACCGTAGGCAGGCAAGCTAGGAAAGTAGCATCGGTAATGGTTGCTACGGCTCGGACACTTTGAAACGTTGGTCATTCGGTTTCGGCTTCTCCCTCTGGATATTTTCTATTATGGAGCGAAGTTTTCACGGAAGAAGTTCCATGAGAACGTGATTGTAAACCGACTCGATTTCTTGGCTAGAACCGTTGTGGATTTCGAGAAGCTTGGCGATTCTCTGTTTCAAGTTGCCGTGGATATGGCCTCTGTCTTTCCTAACGAACTCGAAAGTTGTTAGAACCGCAATTTTTTTGGTTATCCTTGAGCGACTGCCCGAAGATGGGTTCAAGAAGAGGCATTTCTCCATGATTTCGCTTATGTTTGTGCGTTTCTGGATTTCCTCTGAGTAACGTTCCAAATCCATGATGTTAATACCGTTGTGCAATGTTAGAGTGCGAGAAAAGTTGGCGTACTGGAGTTGCGGTAGAACCAAGTCAAAATATGCTTGCAACGTCGTGTAGATGTTCCGAGAAAGCTGGCTCAACTTGCCTTCCGCAAGTTTTTTGTCTATGTTAGCCTTCACTTCCAACAGAGAACTCGCGTTCTTGCACACATTAATGATCCACGCCCTCTCAAACTTCAACTTCTCCTTCAGAGTGGCCTCCAACAAGCTTGAAACATATTGCCAGTCGCTTCTCTCCTTAAAATAGGGCGCAATCACAGTTCCTTCGGTAAATCCAGTTTCCCCTACCTTCGTCTTGAAAACAATGGCTTTCAAACCGCTCCTCTTAATCAAAGCCTCTAAAGTCGTGGTTTTTCCCGAAAGCTGGGTTATTCCAGTTGCTATGAGATGTGAAGGCTTCACCTTCATAATGTTGCTAGTTCCAATTTCGTAGCCTAGTTTAATTTCTTCGCTCATATCGCTCTCGCCCCTTCGCTCGTAGGCAACACATAGACTTGAATCATGCCTATGATGCTACCAATGTTCCAATGCCTCTCTACAACCCAAAACTGCTTTTGCCGTTCTCTAGCTTTATCGTACAGCCACACCACATCACCTTTAACGGGCAATCCTGAACCCGTTGTCAAATCAAGTTCTATATCGGCAATACGTCGTAACGGATTAGCCCATTCGATAAACTGAACATGAACCTTCATTGGTTCACCTCCTTGCTCATTCACCGTCGCCTCTTTCCGTCTCCACGCAACAAATCCAGCAACTCGTAAGTTTTGGAGCCTAAGTTCCCGTTCGGCTGTCTCTCCGCATCGTAAACCGTCAATTCAACTTTGCCAAGCGAGTTCAAAGTAACAACGATTTCCCCGTGAATGCCCATTAGCCTCTCCAGCTCTACGGATCGCCCTTTAGGTGGCAAAAGTTTCTTTGGAACCGCAACGTAGCCTTCAAGCAAACCCAAAACTTTGTTTTCGAGCAAGTATAAGTCGAACTTCTCTAGTTGACTACGCACGTCAAGGTCTAACTTTTTGAAGTCTCTGAATGCTTGTCGGATTTTCTCGTTCAAACTCAACTTGTTTCCTTCCTTTTTCCGAGGATAGCCACTTTCCACACAAAGTCTTGCGGGTTCTTTTCCAAATGCAACCCAACTAGCTCGCATGTTCTAAAAACGTGAACGCCCATCGCTTCTGGACTATACAAAATTAAATCGTCGTCTGATGCTAAACGGTCACATTCTTCTCTTAGTCTTTTGCGAACCTTCCCTTGCCAATACAAACAACATCTAGCTTGTCTATCAGACCATGTTGGAATCCAATCATGGTTTTCTATTCCTTCTTTAGAACAGTCTTCTTTAATTAATACTATCCCATCTTTTGAACCAACAACCATACCACAGTTCTTACAGAACCAAGAATGTTTTTCTTTCATCTGTTTAGCCCATTCTGCGAGGTTGAAGCCCACAGCAACCAAAGTGAACGGTGGCTTAACCGCATCAAGGAACCAAGGTGCTTTCGGGGGACAGTCTTCTTTCCGTCCGTA
>JABXJW010000418.1 GCA_013375395.1 Desulfobacterales bacterium | reverse complement strand
CTTCCGATCTCTGTCATTTGCGGAATCCCCCTTTAACTGGTTTCGATTATATCCCGCACCAGTTATGTAGCGCAAATAAGAAATAAGGTAACCTCACCCCCTTAATCCCCCTCTCCTTTCTAAGGAGAGGGGGAAGAGATTTTTAAATAGGGGTTTCACCCCTCTTAGACGCCCCACTATTTTATTCAATTTCAAGGAGAGGTGGAAAATAAAGAGAGGGAGGCTTTCGCCCTCTCCTCTTGCTCACACTCCCCCTTCAGGTAATATAGCTGGATAGATTTCAATCTGGGCGTATTCAACATTATTGATGTATAATAAGTCTAAAATGATACGGAACTAAAAAGAAGAAGTAGCTGCTGGCGTGCTAAGATGGGCTATAATATTCTCAAAAACAGTATAGTAGAGCCAAAGGAAATCGAGGACTTGAGAGAGGCAGTCGGGTGGGATCGGTCTGAAGGAATATACGAGCAGGTTCTACAACGGCATTACGCATACTACACCGCCCGGTCGGCGAACGGTAAGCTTATCGGTTATGTGTCGGTGCTGAGCGACGGGGTCGCGGATGCGTTTTTGCTTGATTTGATGGTCCATCCCAAGCATCAGGGAACCGGACTCGGTAAACAGCTGGTGAGAAGAGCAGTCATTGATATGAAGCAGGCTGGTATCCAGTGTGTACAGGTTACATTCCAAGACCAACTAGAACCGTTCTACGCCATGTGTGGTTTTCACATCTTCAGGGGCGGGATTATTGATTTCAAGAATATAAAACAGGATGGTTGAAGTGCCAGTATGACACTTCAACCAATTATAGACATCCCATTTTTCAGGGAATATTAATTATTATTTCTTAACAACAGGCATCCATACCTGGCAACGGTAATCCGGGCTATTCGGATCTCCCGGTAGATAGACCTCAAGCTCCGGCTTGGCATCGTGCTCATAGCCGGTGGACGGAAACCATTCCTGAAAAATCTGGACAGTAACATCCTGTATGGCTTTGGGCATACGCCCGATAGATTCGAATACCGCCCAGGTCGCCGCCGTTATATGAATAACGTCAAAGCCCGCCGTATTCGCTTCTTCCGGCTTCTCTATGGCGATAGCGTAGGTAAACACTTCCATCGCTTCTCCAGCGATGCATACGCCTAGGCAGTCTCCCCCGGTAATCGGCCCCGGTTTCCCCTCGCTCAAGTTGCCAAGTTCCTGATATTCTTTTAAGTCTGTGAATTCATCCCAGAACTGCGGGATTTTTACAAAATTTTCCCCATTTACGGTTGTGAATTTTCTGGCTGTGCCAATTACGTCGAAGGCTGGCTTCTCGATTATCCGGTAGTCCATATCATTACCTCCTTTTAGTTCAATATGAAAGGAGATACGCGGGAATGCTACAAGTTGCACCCCCGGCTCGCGCGCTGCCATCGGTGTCACGCCATGCAAATTACGAAAAGCTCTTGTGAACGCATCCGGTGATTCGTAGCCATACTTCACGGCGATATCGATAACCTTTGTGTTACCAGAGGTGAGTTCTCTCGCGGCTTGAGTGAGCCTTCTCCGCCTGACGTATTCGGCAAGCGTTACCTCGGTTACCACGAAGAAAATACGCTGGAAATGAAACGTAGAACAACAAGCCCTTTTCGCCGCTTCATTGAAGTCAATTTCACCGCTTAAATTCTCCTCGATATAGTCGATCGCCGCATTCATTCTTGCCGACCATTCCATAATTCCGTATCTCCCTTAATGACAATATAGCACTATTAATCACTATTGTCCCGACTTTTTTTGCGTACTTCTGCAGGAAGTAGACTTCCACGTCCGATGCACACACCAGGTAAAACCCAATCTGACCTTACTCCGTGTTTTTAATATATAATATTGAAAAGCCTGAAATTATTCGAAATAATGGAAGAAAGATAAAAGTAATTGTTCGACCATAGAGATATGAAGAAAGAAAACCATGTTGTGCATTCCAAGGCGGCTCCCGTAGTTAGGGTGTTGTCTGAGTTGCCAGATGTGAAAG
>JABXJW010000417.1 GCA_013375395.1 Desulfobacterales bacterium | reverse complement strand
TTCCGATCTCGGAAAAGCGTTTATCGCCCTTTGAGCGTAGTCGTGTGATCCTCCACGGTCTGCCTCGAAACCAGCATAATAGGCATCAGCACCGGCGATCATTCTATTGTGATAGATGGTGCTCTTCATAAAGCCCGTGATGATATGCGCAAATTTACGCATATCCACTTCAAGCCGGGCAGTGATGAGCGATTTATCGCCCACTCGCTTAATCATCTCCACGAGGTCTTTGTGGAGTTCATCCGCACCGATAACGCGCACTTTGCCTCTACGAGCCATATTACACCGTCGCCAGGGTTGCGATCTGAGCTGCGCTCAGAGCTGAAGCCCATATCGCGCACTGGGCTTCCCAAGCATTAGCAGGATTTGCAGGTACAGTGGTCTGGGCACCGATAAGACAAGTTCCCAAAACACCAGCCCATACATCAAGACCAGTCAAAGCCGCGCCCTCAGCATCACCGTTGTAATATGGCTGTACTTGATCGGCCTCTTTATCCCAGGTAAGACCCAGGCACATCCAATCCGTTGTAGTCACACCTGATTTAGTGGCACTATTTATGGTACCACCTGCCCGATACCACCATTGGATTTGATTGGCTGCTGATTTAATGATTCGCGCTTCGTTGTTGGTATCAACGCGCAGGTCCAACCAAAAATCCAATGTACCATCAGTCCATACCGCTTCCGCAATTTTTACCCATATCATCAGCGTTCCGGCATTCCCATTAAAGGCATCACGGAATATAGTACTATAAATATTTACATAATCATTCTCTCCATCGAAGAGCGGGGCATAATGCACCCCATCCGGTCCCAATATGTTTGCCAGCGTTACTTCAACATACACGCCATTTTGGCCTGGAGTGCAAGCTAAGCATTCTGCATATTCGCCTTCTGTCTCCCATAATGGCCAATAGGCGATGGGGGAGGTCCCCAGGACTCTATCAGAATAGGGTATTACAGGGTCTAAATCCGTCTGTTCCAGGATAAGATGGTAGTACAGATCAAGGCTACCCAACGCTGGCCACGGATGTACCGCTTTCACTGCGTAGGTTGTGGAATCTGATACAAGATAATCCCCGGCCGCAAAAGCGATGTATTTGGTGAAGCTCTGGCGCATCAGGAAAAGTTTCTCTATCGGATAAGCTTGCGTGTAGGTCTTATCCAGCGGGTCGATGGGGCTACATGCTATGCCTGTGGCCACCGTGGCCAATGATGCACCAGTTGGGTTGTTCTTGTGCGTACAAGTCGCAGTCAGAACGTTGTCCATTAGTTACGTAGTACCGCCACGACGGTAACCGTGATTGCATTGGCATCTGTCACATCGAATAGAAGTCGATATTGAAAGCCTTGGATGTACGTGGTATCGACATAGCCAGACGCATCAGTGGTATTTTCTGCCACGATTGTGGGCACATCGTTATGACGATACCAATTCACTGCCCGGGGCGATACGTAGAGCTTGATACTCATCGAGTTAGCATCTGTCTGATCGATTATGTAGAAAAAATCGACTTCCTTATTCAAACCCCAGATGAAGTTACTTGAGTAAGTATCTTCCGTGATGGACGTCGGCCCATAGACTGTCTGTACCTTTGGTCCTGCCAATGGCACAGCAGCAATGACGCCTATCAGCAAGGTCAAACTGATGATAGTGATTAGCAAAAGTGAAATACGTCGATTGATCATTTTGAACTCCTATTCTGATTCTGTCGCCAAATGTTCGGCGAATTCATAGGTAATGGTGCCGGTTGTTAACAAGGGAGCACTGAGACCATACTTATCCTCAATAGCCTTCCTGCGCTCTCTAGCTTGTTCGGCAAGTTGGGATAACTTCTCCGACCGTGGGCCAACAGTCGTATCAACAACGGCCAAATTGCCCAGGATGTTCCCAAGCTGGCGATATTCTGCCCGCGCAAGAAATTCTCTCCGAAAAGAGTTGGGCACGGCTGCAACTTCGGCATCAGTAGGAAGCGTCGGATCCGCCACGGTATAGCCCATCTCCATCAGGGCTTCACT
>JABXJW010000416.1 GCA_013375395.1 Desulfobacterales bacterium | reverse complement strand
ACATAATTACTTTGGGACTAGATGAGATCGCCAATCCGAGGTTGAAGAGAATAACTGGATTGTGATGTAAAAATTGAGTGAAGAGATCCTTCGCGTTGAAGACCTGCGCGTGTACTATACTTCTGTTCTGGGAGAGTATAAGGTGGTGGACTGCGTAGACTTAACGGTTCATAAGGATGAGATATTCGGAGTCGCTGGGGAGTCGGGCTGCGGGAAGTCTACTCTGGTTGAAGGCGTTTTGAGGCTTGTGGTTCCACCAGGATACATAAAGAGCGGCAGGGTTATCTTCAACGGAGTCGACCTAATAACCCTTGACGAGGAAGTCCTTCGTAAGATAAGATTCAAGGAGTTGGCTTACGTTCCGCAGGGATCTATGAACTCACTAAACCCCGTGATGCGCGTCGAGGATCAAATAACAGAAACGATCCAAACCCACGAGGAAGCTTCCAAAGAAGAAGCGAAAGGGAGAGTCGCGGAGTTGCTGAACGTGCTCAATCTTCCACCTGAAACGGCGAGAATGTACCCCCACGAGCTGAGTGGGGGGATGCAGCAGCGGGTCTGCATAGCCGCGGCGATGGCCCTCGACCCCCGACTGATCATAGCGGACGAGCCTACAACAGCCCTAGACGTAAGCGTACAAAGAGTGGTCCTACAATCTCTACAAGACGTAAAAGAGAAGCTGAAGGCTACGGTCATGATCGTCTGCCACGACATGGCGGTCCACGCCGAACTGGCTGATAGAGTGGCGATCATGTACGCTGCGAAATTCTGCGAGATAGGAGACGTATACACAATATTCGAGAAGCCTCTACACCCATACGTGAAGGCACTCGTGAGCTGCATACCTTCCCTAAGTAGAAGAGCACTCGTAGGCATACCGGGGATGGCGCCAAGCCCGTTGGAGTGGCCGACAGGATGCCGCTTCCACCCAAGATGCCCCAGTGCCATGCCAAAATGCAAAAGTGAAACTCCAAAGATGATTGAGGTAGAGCCCGGACACTACGTAGCATGCCATTTAATAGGGTGATCTGAAATGGTTGAAGCTCAACTATTAGAATTGGACAACGTGACCAAGCGTTTCCCGGCTGGAGGCTTCATAAAGAAGAAGTACGTGACGGCCGTTGAAGACGTGGCGTTCGGTATGCCAGAAGACAGACCCAGCATACTCACGATTGCTGGGGAGAGCGGAAGCGGGAAGACGACTATAGCCAAACTCATACTAGGCCTGTTAACGCCTACCTATGGGGAAATACGCTACAAGGGAAAGAGCATACAAAGGATGAAACGCAGCGAATGGAAAGCCTACAGGAGGGAGACGCAAGCAGTCTTCCAAGATCCGTACTCTATCTACAACCCGTTCTACCGCATAGACCGAGTCTTACAAATACCTGTAAGGAGGTTCGATTTAACCTCATCCAGCGAAGAGGAGCATGAGCTGATCATAAAGTCCATGGAGGCTGTTGGGCTAAGGCCAAGTGACATACTTGGTAGGTATCCGCACCAGCTAAGCGGTGGTGAACGTCAACGCCTCATGCTCGCTAGGCTCCTCGCTATAAAACCGAAGCTCATAGTTGCAGATGAGCCCATATCAATGATCGATGTGTCGTTGAGGGCCATGTTCCTCAACACCCTTCTAGAGTTCAACAAGCAGTACGGGATGTCATGCATCTTCATAACCCACAACCTGACAAACGCCTACTACCTAGGCGGAGACATCATCATCCTCTGCCGAGGAAGAGCAATAGAGAAGGGAGACATAGACTCCATCGTCAAGAAGCCACTCCACCCATACACCAAAGTCCTCATAAGCGCGATCCCCCATACAACCCCGAAAGAGAGATGGACAGACCGGCTGGAGCTCGAGGTCACAGGCATAACCGAGCCTGAAGAGGCTGTACGCGGATGCGTATACTGCGAGAGATGCACAAGCGCAACAGAAAAATGCTGGAAACAGAAGCCTCGCCTTATCGAAGCGGAGAAGAACCACTACGCTGCATGCTTTTTATACGGGGAGAACCTCCATACTTA
>JABXJW010000415.1 GCA_013375395.1 Desulfobacterales bacterium | reverse complement strand
CTGTTGCCGCCAAAGAGAAAAATAGTCTACAAAACAGTACAAACACTGCTGCGTCGGCTCGAAAACAAAGGTTATCTGAAGCACAAAATCATGGGTAAAGCTCACGTTTTCTTCCCAGCCGTCAGACGCGAGGATGTGGTTAAAAGGACGGTCCTTGACTTCTTGGACAGGCTCTTTGGTGGTGATCCAAAACCCCTAATGCAGTTTCTAGCTGAAGATGGCCATATCGATGCCGAGGACGTTGCAAAGCTCAAAAAGCTCATAGACAAATCATAGGTAATTCTTGTTGCGGAGATCTTAACGATGGAGGCTTATCTTATTACTCGCTATTTGGTTATGCAAAGCTGGCAGATAGCAGTTTTGACCATAGCTGTGGCTCTGGCAGCATTTGCACTGAAAAGTAGAAGTGCCCACATTCGCTATTTTCTTTGGCTGATTGTTCTGGCCAAATGTCTTGTGCCGCCTTTTTATATGGTACCCTTAGGAGTTTTACCACGAGAGAAACTCGATGAGTCGCCTTCGGTAATCCCTTCACCCAAGGCGCTCACAATGGTTTCCGAAACTTTGGACCCCGGTGTGCCTCAATCTCGCCCAGCGGCCTTAAAAAAAGTAGATTTGCCAAGAATCGATGTGAAGCCTGCTGAAGCTCCTAAAGTGAGTGCAATCTCTTCTGCACCAGCACCAGCAAGATTCCACGTCATACAATGGCTGGGGATCGCTTGGATGGTAGGAGCTGGTGCCTATCTGGCGGTTAACCTGCTCAAAGTGTTACGTGCTAATTATTGGCTGTGGACAAAACGCAGCATTCTTCCAACCAAACTACAGAAGGATATCGAGAACCTGCTCTTTGCTTATGGCTTCAAGAGGTTCCCTAAAATCTGGCTGATGGATAGCTTCAGTCAACCTTTTGTGTGGGGTCTATTGCGGGGGAGCATTTACCTACCTACTAATTTCCTGAACATCAAGAAGCCGGAACATCAAAAAAGTATCCTGGGACACGAGCTAAGCCACGTCGTACGTTTTGATGCTGCTGTAAATCTTTTGCAGATTTTAGCCCAGGCGATATTTTGGTTTCATTCTCTTGTTTGGTGGGCAAATAAGAAAATCCGCGCCGAGCGTGAAAAATGCTGCGATGAAATGGTGATTGCTCGTCTGGGTGCTAAAGCAAAAGACTACAGCATGGCGATTGTTGAAACACTAGCTGCCAGAAGCGAATCAACCCGGCCAGTGCCATCGTTGGCAGTAGTCGGGCCAGCGAAAAATATTGAGGAAAGGATAAGATCCATGTTGAAACCAGGGAAAAAATTCTACAAACGTCCAAGCTTGACGGCCGCAGTCATCCTGCTGCTATTCGCTCTCTTGACCGCCGCTACCGGTTTTGTGCTGACAGCGTCAGAAGAAAAGACACAATTGGGATCGTTGGAACAGAAGATCGCGGTGGCCGCCAAGAAAGCTAAGCGGTCCGTGGTCCGTATAAGTTGGTCTAACGATTCTGCGAAAGTTGAGAAGTCTTACAGCGGGGTGATTCTAACGGCCGAGGGTTACGTGGCCACCTGCGTTCCATATCCTGAACGCCGCGACTTGTCCCCGGGCAAAGTGGTTTCTATCCATTTGGCCGACGGTCGCCGCGTACCTGGCATCGTTGTCGGCTCATCTCAGGAATGGCACTTTGACCTGATGAAAATCACCCAGCCGGGTTCTTGGCCCCATGCAGAAATCGGCAGTTCGGTGAAGCTTAAGGCGGGAGAAATGTGCCTTGCCCTGGGATATCCCCAGCCCACTCGCGTTGGAAAACTCCCTTACGACCGAGAACCGTCGCTCCGCGTCGGCCGCACGACCACGATGGGACTGGCACGTTGGCTTGGGACTTCATGCCGGATCGATACCAGCGGCGATAATGGGGGAGGGCTGTTCGATTTGCAAGGACGTCTTATCGGGATCCACGCCTTGTACAACGTCAAGGAGCAGATGGCAATGCACTGGACGATTGAAATCATACAGCAGCACTGGAAGGAGATGACTGGTCTAA
>JABXJW010000086.1:321-14419 GCA_013375395.1 Desulfobacterales bacterium | reverse complement strand
TATGATCTTCGAGAATAGCAGAAGCATACTGAGGGTGCTCTATCCGCTATTTAGGAGAACCTTCGCCCCCACAATTCTGGAAAACGCCGATGCCCTGGTAGCCGTCGGTGATCCCACTTGTACATTCATGCACCAGGTATATGGCTTCCCTCCAGAGCGTCTAACTGTCATCCCTTTGGGTGCTGATGATGAGCTTTTCAGGTTCAGTGATGCTGCTCGCCAACAGATACGAAGGCAACTGTCTCTTGATGAAAGCGATGTGCTATTCATTTGCACGGGCAAGGTAACACCTTTGAAAGGAATCCACATTCTCATTGAAGCAATGGAACTAATGAAAGACCATGTTGGGGTGAAGGTACTCATAGTTGGTAGTGGGCCGGAAGCTTACATTGAGAAGCTGAAGCTGGGCATAAGAGCCAAGAATCTCGAAGATAGATTTATCTGGCACGACGTGGTAAACAATAACGAGTTATACAAGTTCTATTCAGCCAGCGATGTGGCTGTCTGGCCTGCGGGCTCCACCATCGGCATAATTGAGGCAATGGCCTGCGGTGTGCCGGTAATAACAGATGCAAGCAGCAGCATGAATGAAATGACATACGTTACCAATCAGCCACGCTACAGAGACCACGATGCGTCAGATTTGGCCTGTCAGATGGAGAAGCTGCTAGACTCTGAACTGAGAAGGGAATTAGGACATCAGGCCCGAAAACTGGTGGAGGAGAAGCTTAGCTGGAGAATAATAGCCAAGCAGTTCGTTGAACTTGTTCCATGACCGTAGGGATTGACAAATCTATTGGACTTCGGTCCATGTGTGTTCAAACCCCGCCTTCAGCACCAAAAAGTCAACAAATTCATCCCTACAATCACGTAGAGATGGTCTATCCCCACAGACACTGAGATTTTATCATGGATTCCTCAATCTTGCTAAGCTAGTAGTTGGTATCAATAGAAATGCAAGAAGTCTATGGCTTAATGCAGCAGAAGGTGTTCGTGTCGCTTCATTGATGAGTATTGCGTTTCGCTTCAGCAAGACGTACAATCGCAGCAATAATATCCATAATAAAATGGAGCAGGTCAATCATTTTGAAGTCAAAACTTCTTGGTAAAAGACTATTGAGAGCTACGTTACTGTTTGGTAAAAGAGCATTGAGAACTGCGTTCTCGAAAGTATCTATTTGGTGGTACACTGGGAACCAATTTTCATGCCCTTTCTGTGGCGGACATTTTCGAAGAATGAAAGAGTACAAGGCGTCATATCACATTAGGGGTGAGTTGACTAGTCATGACACCAAGAATTATATCTGCCCAAACTGTGGCAGTAGTATGAGAGAAAGATTCATGCTCACTTTCCTGACGGATTACATGAATATTTTGAAACCAGGAATGCGATTGCTCCATTTTTCCCCTGAGCAAATGGTCTCCGACTTTTTGAAAAGGCAGCAAAGTATTGAATATGTTACTTGTGACATCGACCCATCAAAGTATCCTGGGGCGATAAAGGTTGATATTACAAATATACAGTTTGCTGATGAGAGTTTTGATGCGGTTGTATGTAGCCATGTTCTGGAACATATTGAAGATGACAGACGAGCTATGAGAGAATTGCATAGAATTCTCAAAGTAAATGGCTGGGCATTGATAATTGTTCCAATCTATGGAGAAAGAACGTTTGAAGATCCAGAATTGGATTTCAACGGCAGGAAAAGAATGTACGGGATAGGCGACCATATGAGAATGAACGGATTGGATTTTGCATTGAAACTATCTGACGCTGGCTTATCCGTCAATATCCACACTATTGATGATGTTCCTGGTGCCTATGTTGATAGAAGTGCCAAATCCCCGCATTTGGAAGCCGATAAATACCTTTTCTTCTGCAAGCAATAGCTATAGTACAACGTTCAACGAACTCCCTTCGGCTATCTCCTCGCGACCTGTGAAGTGACAGGCGCAGACCAGAGAGGAGCAATCCTACCTTGTTGTCCCGATATTCAATACGCGCTCAACCATGTTTGTCAACCTCTTCGCATCTAGCTCCAGTCCTTGCGATGCGCCATGTACCACTCGATAGTTCTCCGAAGCCCCTCCCTTAAGTCTGTCTTAGCCTCAAATCCAAACTCCTCTTTCGCCTTGCTTGTATCTAGGCGCCGTCTGGGCTGTCCGTCCGGCTTTGAGGTGTCCCACTCAATTTCCCCGCTGAAGCCAACGAGTTCGCATATTAGCTCTGCAAGGTCCCTGATGGATATCTCGAAACCGGCCCCCAAGTTGATCGGATCCGCTTTATCATACTTCTCCGTCGCCAGTATAATGCCCTCAGCAGCATCTTCGACGTAGAGGAACTCCCTGGATACTTTACCCGTTCCCCATGCCACAATGCGCCTCTCACCCCTCTCCTTGGCCTCTACAACCTTCCGGATCAGAGCGGGAATAACATGTGAGGACTCCAAGTCGAAGTTATCGCCCGGCCCGTAGAGATTGACGGGCAAGAGAAAAATGGAATTGAAGCCATACTGCTGCCGATAAGCCTGAGATTGAACCAAGAGCATCTTCTTGGCCAATCCATAGGGAGCATTGGTTTCCTCCGGGTAGCCATTCCACAAGTCTCCCTCTTTGAAAGGAACAGGGGTGAACTTCGGATAGGCGCAAATCGTCCCTATAGCTACAAACTTCTCTAACCCGAATAGCCTCCCCTGCTCCATCATCTGGACACCCATCATGAGGTTATCGTAGAAAAACGTGCCTGGGTTTCTCATGTTCGCGCCGATGCCGCCGACTTTTGCAGCAAGGTGAATGATGATATCAGGTCTAGCCTCGTGATACAGTCTCTTAACCGCTTCCATTTCAACCAGGTCGTAATGCTCACTCCGCGGGATGAAGATCTCGTTGCATCCCCTCTCTTCCAGCTTCTTGACCACGTATGTGCCAAGAAAGCCGGCTCCTCCAGTCACGACGATCTTCTTGGCCTTGAGCCAGCTCATCACTAGCTTCCTTCTGTCCCCGGCTTGATCAGTGCACTATCGATCGGGTTCATTCCATGCCTAGTGAGAGCCTTTTTCCCTTCTCCCGGAGGTTTTAAGCCCATAGCCTCCATATCCGCATCCACCATTATCCTGGCCAGTTCCTTGAAGGTGACCCTCGGCTGCCAGCTCAGTTTCTCCTTTGCCTTCGAGGCATCCGCTACCAATAGCTCCACTTCCAGGGGTCTGAAGTAGCGCTGATCTATCTTTACGTGCTCCTGCCAATCAAGACCGGCATATTCAAACGCTTCCGTGAGAAACTCTTTCACTGAGTGCGCTTCCCCTGTCCCCATGACATAGTCATCGGGATCGTCTTGCTGGAGAATCATCCACATCGCCTCCACATATTCGGGTGCATATCCCCAGTCTCTTTTCGCCTCGAGGTTACCCAGGTAGAGATATCTCTCTTTTCCGGCAACGATATGAGCAATGGCGCGGGTTATCTTTCTAGTTACAAAGGTTTCCCCGCGGCGAGGTGACTCGTGGTTGAAGAGGATGCCATTGGCGGCGAAGAGCCCGTAACCATGCCTGTAGTTCTCCGCCATCCAGTAAGCGTACACTTTAGCAACTGCGTAGGGGCTACAGGGCCGAAAGGGTGTCTGCTCACTTTGAGGAGGAGGGGAAGAGCCAAACATCTCGCTACTAGAGGCCTGGTAGAACCTAGCGCCTACTCCACTCTGTCGAACAGCTTCCAAGATGCGCGTGGTGCCTAGAGCTACTACGTCTCCGGTGTACTCCGCCGTATCGAAGCTGACCCTCACATGGCTTTGAGCACCTAGGTGGTAGATTTCGTCGGGCTTGACGCTGTAGACCAAGTTTGTCATCTGAGAGCTGTCGGAGAGGTCTCCATAGTGAAGAAACATTTTTACCATCGGCTCATGAGGATCAATATAGATATGGTCTATCCGCGAGGTGCTGAAGGTGCTGGACCTTCGGATGAGGCCGTGAACCTCGTAGCCCTTAGCCAAAAGGAACTCCGCAAGATAGGAACCATCCTGACCTGTGATCCCGGTAATAAGCGCCTTCTTCATGTGATTCTCCTTCGCATGTTCGCCAGATTCAAGTACAGTCAGTTCATAAAGGGGCTGCAAACGAGGGGTACAAAAGACAACCGCAATTCCCGCAGCCTAATAGCCTTTGCTAGATGCAGTCGGTCATCAAGCATAGAATGAGAATACCCCCATGTTTTTGCCTAGTGCCAACATCGCCTTACGGGTTCAAACTCGTCGATTAGCGAAAAAACACTTTTAACGAATTCTTCAGCAGTCCATTTGGACGCACGAGATAAGCCACGAGACACAAGGGTGTCACGCAGAGCCGGATCATCATGGAGTCGCTTGATTGCACCAGCGATTTGTTCCTCATCCTTGGGATCGACCAGCAACGCTGCATCGCCCAGTTGCTCGAGGGCACCCGGGACATTGGACGCGATTACAGGGCAACCCAGGGCAAACGCCTCCACTGGAGGCAGATTCTCAGGACCAAAGAAGGTCAGGTAGGTCAACACCAAGGCGTTGCGATATAGACCCACCAAGTCTTGCCTTGGGACAAATCCTAAGAAATATACTTGCGTGGACAAACCAAGTTCATCCACCACGCGCCGAACGTGTTGGAGGTTACCGCCGTCAGAGCCGGCAAATACCACAGGCAAAATGAGATCATGCTTCTCTCGCAGAATTCGAACGGCCAACAACAATGTGACATGGTTCTTATGCGGCCAGAACTGTGCTGGGTAGAACAGGTACCCTTCAGGTATGTGGTATTTCGTTAACATTTCTTTGTTATTTTCTTTCGGAGCGTCGAGCGCAAATCTAGGGGTTGGATGGGGAATCAACTTGATACGTTCCGGTGGTACCTGATAGAACTGCACAATTTCCGCCTTGCCAGACTCTGTGCCAGTAATAACCGCCGACGCACGCCGCATGGCCGTCGCATAATGCTCCTCGCGTCTGCGCCATAATCCTTTTGCGCTAACTTCAGGAAACCATGGCTGGAGTCTATGCTGTAGGTCCAAAACGGTGAAAACATAGGGAATATCAACTTCAACATAATTAGAAGTCACAAACCACATAAGCTGAATTTCAAGGTCCCTAACGGTCTTTCTGAGCCAGCGTCTGTGACGATGTCCCCGCCAAAGCGAGTATCCGACCAACGGAAGTCCTACGAAAGACCAGATAGTCGGGACTTTCACTGCTGCTGCAGCTGCGACCTTGCTCAATTCTAGTCTTGCCCGCTCGATAAAACCACGCTGCAGCGAGACAGATTGGAACTGGCTAGGAGTCAATGCCTTAGTCTGGGCCTTCGCTGTGTTACTGAAAATCACAAAGGTGTGTCCACTTTCAAGCCTGACTAAAGCTTGAAAAATATCATCCTGAAGTGTGAATCCGCCACCGAGTTCCTGTTCCTTGTAGCCTAAGTACACGCCAACTTTCACGGTATCATGCCTCAGATAATGTCCCACCCTTGCGGGCAACAGCAACGATGTGCCACGTTTGCTCTGTTATGTTCTCGTCAGGAGTGAACCCCGCAAACCATTTGACAGGTGTTAGGCCACATGATGATAGCCACCTCGCCATCTCTTGCACTAGAAAATAGCGGTTTGAATGCGTTTCCTCAAGGCACGTATAGGTCCCATCATGGCGAAGCTCATAGATTGTGTACGTGACTCTTGCCAGTTGCTTGGCACATTCGAGTTCTGTTTCCGACAAGCGTACCAGCTGCGCATCTGGTGTGGACCAGCGACGTACGCGCACAGGATCATAACTGCGCAGCATCGCCGCCGCGTGCCAGAATTCGAATACAAACAAACCATCCGACCGAAGCTGACGGTGTACCCCTCGAAATACCTGCGTTAGCGCTTCGTTTGTCTCTACATATCCGATCGAATCAAAGAGGCAAATCACAGCATCAAAGGGCCCATCAGGCATGTCGAGTGTACGCATATCCTGCTTTCGAAAGTCGATAGCGGATGCTGCCTTAGCTGCTTTGCGCCGGGCACAAGCCAGCATGTTTTCCGACTGATCTATCGCTACGATTTCATATCCGAGTTCCTCTAGAGCAAGAGCATGAGAGCCTGAACCGCAAGCCAGCTCAAGCAACCGCCGTGTTGGTCCTAGCCGGTACCGCTCAAGACATTGATGGACGAATAACGCTTCTTCTTTGTATGGTTTTTCTGCGTAAAAGATATCATACAACTCAGCGTAGCGACCCGCGTATGAACTCATGAAACCACCTTATCTATTGACGCACCTTCTCCAGAAGAAAACCTATGGTCTTTGTTCTGACTGATCGGGAGCCTATCTTCATACATGTGTTCTCAGCTTCGTCGAATGAATACACGGTATTGTGGCCAACTGAAACTCGCGAGGTAATAGACTCAAAGGGAACTATCGTCAGAGGTTGAGAGGTTTCCCTGTCGACAAATTCCCAGCTCACTGGTCCCGGGCCATGTCCTGATAGGTTCACGACTTGTTTGGTTATGATCGGAGCTTCTATCCCTTCCCCCACCTGCGTCCGCGTGATATACACAAACGCAAAACCAAGCCTGAGCAGAGTCTCAAGGGTTCCAAGTGGGTCTTTTACGTATTGGAGCACCCCTTGAGCTATCAGCAAATCCAGATTCTTAAGCTGCGACGCTGCTGCCTCCAAATCGTCATAGAAAATCAGCCTGTCGTCTTGAAAAAGTCTCCTCGCAGCAGCAGACATTGTAGAAGTTTCCACCACATGCCACCTATTGATTCTTCCGGGCAAAAAGTAGTTGAGCTCAAAGTAGCTTGCACCGCAAGCGCCACCTATTTCTAGTACATCTAAAGGTATGTCACGCCATACGTAGGATAGTACGAACATGTTCTGCACAGTCTGGCGATTGTTCACTGTCGTGTGATGACCCGAAAGCAGCGCATTTCTGAACGCTTCGGTCTTCATGGCTACGACATGAACGACGCCTGGATCCTCATAGGTGTGAGAATCAGCAAGGGCGTAGTCATAGCTCTCGTATAGTTTCATTGACCGCTTTGGGCGCAGTTGCCAGACTATGGGCGGAACAAGCGCTCCAACATCCATTAGGTACCCCCTTGACCACGTCGCTGATAAGCACGACGAATGCTTGCCGTGATCCGCTTGATAGTTTCCTCCGACAAATTCCAGCTAGAGGGCAAATACAACCCTGTTTCCCAAAGGCGGTCTGCTACCGGGCACTGGACATCACGAAAGCCCGGCAGTTGCTTTAAGACCGGCTGCTGGTTCATTGGGCAGAAGAACGTGCGCGTGTCAATTCCATCAGCCCGCAAGGCTTCTATCAGTTGCTCACGGGTGAGCCCAAATTCTGGTTTGACAACCATAGCATACATCCAATACACATTAAGAGCCCAATCAAGTTCTACCGGCAACTGTAGGCCGGGGATGTCTTGCAGGTAGTGGGTGTAAGTCTGCGCTACGCGTCGCTTCTCAGCAATGATATGATCAATCTTGCGCAATTGGGCCAGCCCCATCGCAGCTTGGTAGCCAGTCATCCGGAAATTGTAGCCCGCGGCCTCATGCCGGAAGCGAGGCTCAGCAAATGCAAGGTTTCGCAGCAGTCGCAACCGCTCAGCAAGCGCTTTGTCGTTGGTTACCACCATGCCCCCTTCGCCCGTGGTGATCACTTTGTTGGCGTAAAAGCTGAAGCAACCCAGATGACCAAAACCACCAGTCTTCTTGCCCCGGCAGGTGGCCCCGTGAGACTCGGCGCAATCTTCAATAACCACTAAATCATGTAGCTTGGCGATTTCGATCAGGCGATCCATATCGACCGGGTGGCCATACAGATGTACAGGTATGATGGCGCGTGTCCGGGGCGTCATAAGCGATTCGATTAAGTCCAGATTCAGATTCCAGGTAACCTCCTCCGAATCCACCGGCACGGGAATAGCACCGCTGTGCACAGCGGCCAGTGCCGTCGCAATATTGGTGCTAGCACTGACGAGTATCTCGTCGCCGGGCCTAACACCAGCTGTCGCCACTGCCAGGTGCAGGGCAGTGGTACCGCTGGTCACCGCCACCCCATATTCACAGCCACAATACGCAGCGAACTCCTGCTCAAATTCCCTCAATGCTTGTCCGAAGGTCCCGGAAATCTCACCCCGCCGCAAGGCGGCCACTACTGCTTCAATTTCCTCCTCCCCAATTATGGGTTCAAACACCGGGATCATGGCTTTACGTCCACTGGAATTCTATCATATTCCGTGCCCAAGAAGGGCCCCTGCTTTACGCTGATGCACTGCATGTCTTCGATAACTCGGATCGCATGCGGACCATGGATCAAGGCAATTGCATCGCCCGGGTGCATAATGATTTCACGCAAAAGGTCGCCATTATCGCTGTACAGTTGCACTGCCACAACCCCCCTTTGGACGACGAACATCTGCTGTAGGTCGTTGATGGTGCGAGTGACGGGTTTATGGTAATGAGCCGGCTCGACGAAGCCCGCTTTGTGAGCCAGCAAGCCAAACTGAAAGGAGGACTCGGGCGGCGAAAAGAACGCTGTCTCCTCCACACGCGTATCGGCCCAAATGATCTCCGCATATTTGATGCCATTGTATTCAACCGTTTCAACGCTCACGCATCTACCTCCTAACTCAAATCATGTTCTGCCGCCATCAGGCTGCACGAACTCAAGCCGCGTATCCCTCGAATGGAAGATTAAATGCCGCAGATATTGTGGGAGGTACATCAATACTGAAAGCAGAGGTGTAGGCGGGTAACGCTGTAGGTCACGTCCATAAAAGAAATACCAAACCCGATTGTCGTACCAAAGCATAGAGACTTTCTCTCCGCGCGACGCTTCAAGTGCATCAAGTTCCTCAATCGTAGAATACTCGATGTTGCGGTACATATCTGCCCACTTTATTCCTCGATCGTACAGGATCTGACCCTTTCGAACCTCCCATACGTGCGTGAAACCATATGAGCCGTCTCCTTGCGTAAGATAACGCGGATGTGCCTTAAACCAATCCAGATACGGTTGGGGACGAACAATAAAGTTGCCTCCGTCAACGCAGAAACCTCTGCGCTTTGCACCAGGGAGAAGCTCTGTTCCGTCACCACAAAATTCCCTTTTCCTCTCCGCCACAGGGTTCGAAGTGCAGACCCGAATGCCATACCGGGCGTGGAACGCACAACCGATATCGGGATCTGATTGGAACTTGGCCTCGATTTGATCTAGGTCATACGCTGCATCTTCAGGAATTGTATCCTCCTTCACAAAGCATTTCGTGTCCAAATAGTGCTCTTGGACAAATGCCACATATGCTGGCACTGGAATAGTGGCATTTGTCAGACATCGAAAGTAATCTAAGAGGGCACCTTCATTCAACCCCCAGTTGCGCCGCCGTACGAAGTGGAGATTCTCACCCCATCGGAGCCCGAAGGAATTCAGTCGGTCTGCAATTGCTAACTGTTCGCGCCAGTCTGGATCAGGGGAGCAATCGAATATGTACACGCGATCACGCTGGCCGTCTAACCCTCGAATACGTTGGAAATTGTCAACGAGGCAAAATATCCGCCTACAGTTTGATACTACTATGTGAAAGCGATCCATCTAGTTTCTCACCACAACTCATTCTCTTGGACTGCTCCGGCTTGGAGAAGCAGATTCGGGAACAAACAGCATAATGTTGTCCAGCAACCACGGCAATCCTCTTGCAATCTCTGGAGTGTTCCTCACCTTGACTAGAAACGCTTCACTGGCTTGGCGATCATATGTCCAGCCACGTTCCTCAAATAGTCTAATCCAAAATTCAGGTGGTTGGCAGTTGATATGACCATCTCCCCATTGCCCAGGTCTTGCAGCACTGAAGAGGATTCGCTTTGCGGCACTCCGAACTATATTGTCAACAAAAGTCCGTGAAGTACGCTTAGGAATGTGCTCGGCAACCTCAGTTGAGACGGCTAGATCGTAGACGCCCAAGTCCTGCCGTACGGTTAAGTCAGCGACTGCAATACGTCCAAGAAGGCTTTGATCCACGAAGTCCAACGCACTAGGCGACCCCTCCACGCCGAAAACCTCCACTCCTTTCTTGGCGAGGAAATACAATAGATACCCATTGCCGCATCCCAGGTCGCAAGCAGAACACGGTTTGGCCCATTCGTATGCATAGTCTGCCAGCTTGGCATACGTAGCTTTCAGTTCACCATGCTCCCGATAGAAGTCCGCATCATAGTGGGCCGTCAAAGCCCTTCTGAAGCCTTTCGTGCGAACCTGGTACCACAAGAGACGAGGATCCCTAGTTGAGGGACTCTCTGCCATCCAAGCACGCAGACGGCGCAGCAAAGCTGCGATGGGTCGCTTCGCCGTCCACAAGATGAACAAGCGGGTTCGCAGTAGCGGCCGTCCGAGTGCATAGCTTGGCGAACTCAGCAATTTCTCGATATCTTCAGTCGCGCGTAGGGTCTCTTTGAGCCGCCTCATGCTCAGGTCTTGCTGCATCTTGACAATCTGAGTTGGATGCGGACCACGATAGCGTTCCAGCCATTGCGGCTTGAGCCGCCCGCTTTCGCCAATGAAGTAAGGGTCGCGAAGCTCAAAGTAACTCTCCTTCAACCAGCGCTCATTGTTGCGAAAGACATCAGTCCACGCCACATTGGAAAAATACCCCACCTTTTCTCGAGCCTGCTTTGGCAATACATAGGAATAGTGGTAGAGGTAGATCCCCGCCCGTCGCATCTGTTTGTGGGAGATCCACTTCAAAGTGCGCAGGTTGCGCCCCATTTCGTTCACCACCGTAGGAGGGCGATGCTCGATATATTGATAACCCGGCCGCCAGCGAAACAGACGATGAAAAGCAGGGTGGTCATAGATAAACCATTGACCAGTCTCCAAATAATCGAACCCTCCCCAAAACTGCTTGTAAGGGAAGGAGACGGCAGTTATATCTGGGTCTGACTCCAACATCTCAAATATGGTCTCCATATCCTTCTCGAGATAGAACTCATCAGCATCTACCTGCCACAGCCAATCTCCCGTAGCCTGACGCGCATAGGCCTGGGACATTTCATCTTTCTCGCTCCAAAACCCATTGGGCTTGCACTCGTCATCGGCTGTGACCAGAACAAGCTTGTTCTCAGGGTCGCTTTCAGCCTTGAACCTCCTGAGCATTTCCACCGTGCCATCTGTTGAATGACCACTTGTCGTTGCAAGGGATTTCGCTGCCGTGACGGCCCCCTCAACTACGACAATTTGGTGAGCAAATGGATAGAGCGCATGCAGGTTATATTCAAGAAATGGTTGGCCATTCAAAACAATGATTCCAAAGGTCACTTCAGCCATGTTTCCTGCCTCATCAGGATTAGAAAACGAAGGGATTCACTCGTTTCGAACTCAACAGTCTACGAAGTGATCCAAAACAGCGTGCCGCCAGGTTCACGAGCCACACAAACGGACTCGCAACTGGAGACAAGATCGGCAGAGTCTGCCAACGCCGTCGAAGGTACTTGAATTCACGGGCAGGTAGTAATGTCTCGTTAGTCATTACGTGAGTCACGTCTAGAAGAGTGAATACGTGGGCCCAGCCACCGACCAGACGGCGATTCCAATCGGCTTCCGGTCCATCCCACGACGTCTCGACCCTCCAATTGGCAACATGACTATAACCGTGATTCTGGTGGATTACAGTGACAACCCTACTGAGGTCAACGACAGGGACGCCAAGCTTACGCGCCCTATAGATAAACCAGTTGTCCCAACCAGGTCTGCCAACCGCGAACGGCGGGAGTTCTCCCAGGGTATCATCCCGTAGGAACACAAAATAATCACTGCCGAGCGGGGGATGAAGCACCCCATGTTCAGCAACATATCTAGACAATTGATGCTCCCAATCCGAGCGGTCAAAGTCCCATGGTTCCGTGATTTCCAGGTCCCAGCGCTGTCCCACCCCCAGAAACCTCGGGAGCCCTATGCGCTGTGCCGCTTCAATAAAGTCTCTGAGCAGGATAATGTCAGCGTTTACGTAACACAGCAAGGGGTGATTGGCTATCTGTCGGACCTCGGCGAAGACTGAGTTGAGTAGAGGCGTACCGTACTCGTTGCGTGCCACGCCAGGGATGTACCTTGCCTTGTTCTCAGCAGCAGCTTCTTCTGTCCCGGGCTCATCTCCACACAGAATAATCTCACAGCCATGATCCAGACAGGCCCAACTTTGGATGGCATTGCGCTGGATAATGCCGATGTGTCCTAAGAAGGGCTTGGGGACAGAGAATACGGTCAACATTGCTTCAAACCTGCTGTAGTCTAAGCACGAAGCAGCCCAACCCATAGATCCTTTCCAGAGGTTCCCTTACCAGAGCATCCTGCTTATCGGTCATGACCCACTGATTCTCGTTGTTCTTCACCCAGTATTCCTCGATCTCAACAGTGTAACCATCTAGCAACCTGGGCAGCCGCTCCAGCCCGTACACACGGTGCAAAGGCTTAAAAACTCTGTCGCGCCCGACTGGAATGGTGAGGAGCATAACGCCGCCAGGCTTTATCAGTTCCTTCAAACGACCCATAGCCTCTAAGTCACCATCGGGGCGACTCTCTGTTACCCCGTAACGGCCCACTAGCCCAACGTGCTCCACCGTCGAGCAGTTGATGACCAGGTCGAAATGCCGGTCAGGAAACGAAAGTTTCAAGATGTCCCCCTGGATGAAATGAAGCTGGGGATGCTTGTAAGGCCACTGTACGGCTTCCAGATCGACTGATGTCACATTGAAGCCCCGCCGGGCAGCAATAAACCCTAAGTCACTACCGCCCGGCCCAAAATCCAAGACTTCACCTGGCCCGCAAGGCATGTGCGCCGTAATCCAAGACCACTCGACGCTCCGGTCGCCAAAGAGATTTGAAGTTTTTAGCGGGCGCAAACGGAAATAAAGCCAGCTTGGCAGATAGACGGGCAATGTTACACTCACCCGACGCAAAGTAGGCCACCTCCTTCAACAATCTGTGCTGCCCCATTTTGAAGCGCCTTCGGTAACGACTGTCCAAACTCACGCCACCGTGCCCTCCCCAGTCAGGGCTGAAACCCTGTTTTGATGGCACGGTAACAAATCGATAGTTCTTCGACTCACCCATCTCGGCCAAGAGCCCTTCAATCGCCGCAGCTACGCTCCGATACATATCGTTGGCTCACAATCTCCGAGAACCATTTTAGGTACTCCATCGCCTGCTTGTCAACGTCAAACCTCTCTCGGGCAGACTCGGCACCATGCACGCCCATTTTCTTTCTTAGCTCATCATCATCAAGGAGCACCCTAATGCGAGCAGCCATCGCTTTGGCATCTCCAGGTGGCACAAGAAAGCCTGTTGTACCGTCGTCGATTTGCTCCGGAATGCCACCCACCGACGTAGCCACCACAGGAGTGCCACAGGCTAGAGCCTCCAGCACAGTGTTGGGAAATGTGTCAGCGCGGGCGGCGTGAACATAGACGTCAGCAGCTTGATAGTAGCGTGCAACAATCGATAGATCCTTTTGGAAGGGGACGAAACGTATTTCGGCCGAACCGATTCGTTCGGTCGGCGCGTCCTCGCCCAAGGCGATAAACAGCAATCCTTCCCCTCGTCGGCCTTTGCCTACTAAGTCAACTGCAGCTTGCATGGTATGGTAATCTCTCCACACGCTAGTCCGGACGAAGTTGCCCACGGATAGAAGAATTCTAGCGTCCTGCGGCAGGCCTAACACCGAACGTGCCTCCTGTCTATCACCCAGATGAAAGACGGATAGATCAACGCCGTTGGGAATGACTCGCGCTTCAACTATTGCGGGGGTAAGGATAGATTCCTCCACCTTTTGCATCAACCACCGAGATGGAGTAGCCACATAGAATCGACTTCCTGCGTATATTTTCCGCTTTCGCCGCCAGTTGAAAGCTGTCGCATCCCGCAGAATTGATGGGTAGATGTCGAGGTTCGGGCAGTGTCCACAGCCTGTTTTCCATCGCTCGCAGTCAAACGAGTGGGCGCAATGACCGCCTAAAAGCCATGCATCATGGAGAGTCAAAACCACCGACAACTGTTGGCTAAGCCAAGGTAGGGCTCGCAGGTCAAAGTAGCCGTACAGGTTGTG
>JABXJW010000086.1:0-311 GCA_013375395.1 Desulfobacterales bacterium | reverse complement strand
ACAATGCAAGACATCGGGGGGTTCTGGGGGTAAGTCCAAGATCTGCGATGTCCCGGGGAAGCTAAAATCCTCGTGGCCCACCTGGATCCCTACCCACCGGTTTGGTTGACCGATCCCACGAATTCGATATGTCCGATCTCGCAGACTCTCGGTCCTCGGTGCCAAGCTGACCAACCGGTACAGGGCATCCCCGACTGCAACCCACATACGTGCCCACCGACCCTTGCAATCGTTCTTCGGAATGAGAAGGACATCTGCATCGTGCCTAATCTTGTCGCTTACAGCCAACCAAGAGCGGGGGCCGAGCCGAC
>JABXJW010000414.1 GCA_013375395.1 Desulfobacterales bacterium | reverse complement strand
GAGAATGTTTTGTATAGGGATTGTCAGTTATCGCCTGGTAATCCTATTGAGCATATAAACACTATAGAATCGTGTAAGGGTGTTTTAGCGACATTTACCGGCGGCGGTGATTACACGCACGTTTTTTGGATTATTTTTGCAACGGGCAGTTATATTGCGGAGCTGCGTAAAGATACTTATATCTGGCTGCCTTTTACCGGCGGTCGAATGTATTTCAAGGGTGAGGATTTCGATACTGTATGGGTCAGGGTCAAGACATATTCTTTTAGTTAAGGGGACAAAGCAAATGCCAGCTATTAAAATAAAGTGGAGTGAGTTACTTCACATAACGGATTTGGAGTTTGAGCCTGAAGCTCCGAAGGTTCTGGTTTTGACCGATGAGCTTGTGCAGAGCATATCCTGGCTGACCGGAGCTACTCGACACGACAGAAAGCTATTGCGATGTAACGAAGTCGGAGCGATTTTAGTCGGCAACAGTTGGGACAATCTGGTTTCGGTGGAGACGGACGAATTACATCCAGAGCCTAACGTACCGGATACATATCAGGCAACAAAAGTCAATAAGGGACTTTTAGTTTCAACAAGTACCCAAATTATCTTAATTGATTTTTACCGGAGAGATAATGCCGAATATGACAGAGTTTATATTCCGCCAGGTTCGCTTTATTTTTATTCACATACGATTTTCAAAGTCATTGTAGCGACCGTTCCTTATGATACAGGCACAGCAAGCTATGTCGGTGTAACGGCTTTTAACTAACGGAGATTTTCTATTATGCTTGAATGGATTAAGAAACACGGCTCTGTTGTAATTACTGTAGTGGTTACAATATGTCTTTTAATATGGCTATATGGCTGTGAGCCGAAGGTCAGGTCTTTGAATGACAGCGAACGCCGTGTAACCAGGCAGGAGCTACAACTTGAGCTTAACCAGTTAATCGGCCTGGCCGAATTGCGTATGCTCGACCTTGACCGGCAGGAGCGATTGAGGGCGATTATTTTGCAGAACGCCCTTATACTCGTCCAGGGACAGCCTTTTAATCCTGTCGGATTGATTACCGCCGTTGCTGCTGTTTACGGTGTCAGTCAGGCCGGTGGTAACGTCAGCAAAGTCGTTAAGGTTGCACGTGAAAAAAGGAAGGTCAAAAATGGAACAGCCTAAACAGGAATTGTGTACGATTCGGATAATGTTTCCGGTTAAGTCGGACGAGCAGGCGATTGAGATAAAAAAGAAAATTGCCGCCGAGCTTATCGATATACCGGACGCACAATTACATTTTGCGTTACTGCCTGCAAAACCGCCCACGCCTGGTATGTAGAATGACGTTAAAGCAATGGATTGATGCCGCAAAAACCCTATACGATGCCGGTTATGGAACGGGCAGCAGTATCGGTCTGAAACTACGGCAGGCAAGTGTCCAGATAAAAGCTGAAAATTGGGAAGCGGCGGGGGACACGCTTTACGAAGCTGGCACTTTTGCATATCTATTTACAGAGGACATACTTACTCGTTATACGCATCAGGCTTATCGTATAACAGGGGCCTTGTATTGGATTGACGACAACTGGCCGGAAGAAGCTCCGCCTGTTGAGGTTACAATGGACGCAATTTTGTCGGCTATGTTGAAAGCCACTAATCCACAGATTCAGTATTTCATCGGCCTGGTCGATGCGTACCGACAAAGTCTCTGGAATAGACCTTTTAATCGAGAGTATTTTGCGGCTTTAGCCAGGGGGTTTATGGAATGGGAATAAAAGACAAGGCGACATACGGGGAACACTATTGGGCGATGCAGGTCGAGGCCCAAAACGCCTTCGATGAGGATATGGAGACGGCGTTCGCTCCGTATTTTCGAGGTTTATTCGCTGATTTACCCGAAATTGCCGAACTGCCAGCCGGTATGCAGACCTTCGTAAGGGCTTTGGCCGAACCGCCGTCAGCCGGATTCGGGGGCTTTGCTTTGGGTGTCGGCGTTGAAATGATTGAGGAAACGCTGCACAGTCTTATGGGGCCGGTTATGAAGATGATGCAGCGAAGCAT
>JABXJW010000413.1 GCA_013375395.1 Desulfobacterales bacterium | reverse complement strand
CTCACCACACCACCTGACGCGATGACAGAGTCCTCCACCGAGGCATCAAGATGTTGGATGAGTTTAGCATTGGCTGTGGTAGTTAGCACTAAGCCCAACACCAAAACAGAAGAAATTAGATACGTTAGTTTTTTGAACATGATAATCCTCTCTTTTCAAGAATTTGGTAATTGGTGAATTATTTAACTATTTAAGCAATTCACAGTGTGCTTTGGTAACGCACCAAAACACCATCACAACAACCTGCAAAACCTCCCTCCTTCCCAAAGATTCTCCATCAGCACAATTCTTTAGCACTTGATTCTAACTCCTCCCTTCAACAGCCTAGTGGTCTGTTACTCATAAAATGATGGAGCGGAGCTGACCTTCTTGCCGATACGGCTAATAGTAACGAAAAATAGTATTGCAAGGAGGTCTAATATGGCAAAGAAAACCTATATCGTAGAATTGACAAGTGAAGAAAGAGAACAACTTAAGCGATTGATTAACACTGGTAAGACAGCTGCGTATAAGCAACGTCACGCCCGAATTCTGCTTTTGGCAGACCAAGGGAACAAAGGGCGAGCAATGGAAGATGATGACATTGCGAAAGCTGTCGGCTGTGGCAGAGCAACCGTGGAACGGGTGCGTAAGCGTTTTGTTGAAGAAGGTCTGCAACAAGCACTGGCAAGGCACAAATCCCGCCGTCAGTACCGGCGTAAGCTCGATGGTGATAGTGAAGCGCACCTGATAGCATTAGCCTGCAGCCGGCCACCAGAAGGCTACAAATGCTGGAGTTTACGGCTTTTAGCTAACCAGATGGTCGCTCTTGAATATGTTGATTGTCTGTCTTATCAGACGGTTAGGCGCACACTTAAAAAAACGAACTTAAGCCTTGGTTAAGCCAGAGGTGGTGTATCCCACCGAAAGCCAACGCCGAATTTGTCTGTAATATGGAAGACGTATTAGACGTTTATAAAAGGCCTTACGATCCAAAGCGTCCACAGGTTTGCTTGGATGAGAGACCAAAACAGTTGACAAGTGAAACTAGAATTCCTGAATTGATGTTACCAGGTAAGCCTCGGCGTTATGATTACGAATACCGACGTAACGGAGTAGCTAATCTATTTATGATTTTTGAGCCTTTGATAGGTAAAAGGCATGTAAAAGTCACCGAGCGACGAACGAAGAAGGACTGGGCCCAATGTGTTCGCCAGTTGGTCGATGAGATCTATCCACAAGCAGATAGGATTGTGTTGGTAATGGACAATCTGAACACTCATAAAAAGGCCTCATTATATGAAGCATTTAACCCGTCAGAGGCTAAACGGATTGCGGATAAGTTAGAGATTCATTACACGCCCAAGCATGGTAGTTGGCTGAATATGGCTGAGATTGAGATGAGTGTGATGAGCCGTCAATGCCTGGCAGAGCGAATGGGTAGCAAAGAGCGTTTGGAAAACGAAGCACTGGCATGGGCGAAACAGCGAAACGCCAAAGACGCCAAAGTCGACTGGCGTTTCACGACTGACGACGCAAGGATCAAACTAAAGAAATTGTATCCATCATTACAAGGGTAACAGACCACTAGTTTTCCTATCATTCTTTATTCTTTATGCTTTTTCACAAGTGCTACGACTTCTTTCGCGATATTAGAAATATTGCCAGCCTCAATCTTAGCCACCTCCAGTTCAGGCGTTGACTCACCTCTCTGCAAAATCCTATTACGTTCAGTGTTTGCCAAAGATATTATTGCACCTGAGATAGTATCCTCTTTCTGGGTGTTTAGTGCAGAAGAAAGTGCTATTGCCTTCGACTCAACATTTGTTAGCTCGTTTTGAAAGTACTTGATCTCTGCCAAACTGGCTTTATATAAGCGAAGAAAAAAATAAGCGAACAACTCAACAAAGACAACAAGGGATAGGCGTGGAATAAAATGCCTTACAAAATCAACATAGTTTGCTTCAGCCTCTGAAGGCTCTAGGTTGATTACAAAATATCCAAGAAGTACAAGCCCGGATACGGTTGTTAGAATACCAAGAACTAGGTTCAGATTGCCTCTCCTGCCTTGTGCCG
>JABXJW010000412.1 GCA_013375395.1 Desulfobacterales bacterium | reverse complement strand
TGAAGGAAACTATCACCATGGAAAGGCTGGAGATGAACATGAGGGCACTTAAGGGAGAGGAGATGACCGGCACAGACGCCGAAGCCTGCGCCTATCTCTACACGGCTGCCCTGACTACGCCGATAGATAGCGACTGGACCCAAATCTACCTCTATATCTCTGGCCAGGTTTACTCGCGGTGGAAAAAGGCCGAGATTCCGGAGGATATCCGGGTGGAGTCAATCAGTGACTATCAGATGGCGGAGCTGCGCCGGCTGAAGGAGTGGATTTACAGTCAGCGGACCAAGATAAGGCTGGAGAGGGATAGAGCCGAGCGGCGGCAGCGGAAAGAGGAAGAGGCAGCTAGGTGGAAGGCAGAGCATCCAGCATTGTTTGATTTATAATCATATACTAATAGTAATATACCAGGGAGGTGACTTTTGTAAACATGAGTCAACTAAAGTTACCCGGGTGGGAGGCGGTTGAAAAGCAGTGGGAAGCCGAGCGGGTGGCTGCCTCGGAAAAATATCATAGAGAGTGGGCAGCCAGCATCTTAAGGAGCATGATGGAGAGATATCCGCCGACCGCGGAAGAGTGCGACATCATGCTTTCAGGAATCAGGCTATGCCGCTTTGTCTCCCACCTGGAATGTGAGAAGTGCAACCTGGCCTGTGAGGACCACACCGTAGGCTGGCTGTTTCAAACCAAGGTCTGCCTCAAAGACTACCATGCGCTGCGGCGTCGCCTGAGGCTGGGGAAGTAAGAAGGGGCCGGGGGTTCAAATCCCCGGTCCCCTTTTTTGTCCTCTAAACTACAAAAAGTGGAGGATTTTGGCGTTTATACGCTTTATACCCCCTAAACTCCCGGCCCGAGCTGGGCGACCAGGTCAGTAAAAGATAGCGACACTGGGATAAGCTGAAGAAATTTCCTGGATATCATCGGTAGTGAAGTGTTGCCGGTGCTCCGGCGTAATGTATCCGCTAAAGAAGGCAGGGTGCGGTAGAACGACAACGACGAAATCAGCCACCCTCACCATTTCGTCAAGGGCGAACTGCCAGTTATTCAGGTGCTCGAGCACATGGCTGGCGAAGGCACAACCGAAGTGCTTATCATTAAAGGGCAACGGCTGCCGCTCGATATCGAACTGCAGGAAGTGAGGCATACCGTTAGGAACGATGTCAATATTCGCCATAACTTCAGGTGTCTCAGCGATCACCTGGGCCTGGAATGTTCGATGAGGACCAGCGCCCAGGTTGATGATACCTTTCCCCTGGGCTAAGCCCCTGGCATATTCTAACGCCTCTTCCTTGGCGAGCACCTGGCGAGTGACTTCAACCGCCGGTATTACCGCGGGAAGAAATAACAGAGCTCTTAGAAAAAACGCCGCTAACAGGGTCTCGTTACTCATGGCCACGGGGAAATTATACCACACCTCACCCCCTGGGTCCCCCTCTCCTTTGAAGGAGAGGGGCGGGTGCCCCTCTTTCCCTGACCATGGCGCCAGGATAGGACACTTTACATCACTTTGATGCAGTTTACATCATTTTTCACCACTTTAAGACAGTTTTGGACACTTCGGGGCGCCGCAGCTCGGGCCCCGTCAGTAAACACCGGTGTCTACTATAGTGAACAAATTGTTTACTGGTCAGTTCGGGACCTGCCAGGCGGCGTCCGCTGCCGGCATAAATAGATAGGTAGGTAGGTGGATACATACATACATAGGGCGGCCGGCAGCCGGCAGATCCCCTGGCCAGGATGAGAAGTTGGTAATAAAATTACCAAAATCCCGGTGTCGAATTTTCTCCAAGCGGGCTGTCATTCCAGGAGGGCAAAATATTACCAGCCCAGCGGCAGCAGCCGCTGACGGCCGGGTGATAAAGATGATTAAGATGATGTTGTTGATGATGATGATAATGATGATGGAATAATAACAGCGTTCTTACTAGGAACGCTTTACATACACAATGAACCCTGCTACACTTCCAGTGAAAGGAGGTGCCCCATGGGAGAATTAGCTGAGATGATTTACAATGACCTCATCGGCCGCGGTAAAGAGGTAGACACCGCCCAGCATTGGCGGA
>JABXJW010000085.1 GCA_013375395.1 Desulfobacterales bacterium | reverse complement strand
CCAAAATCCTCTTCAACCCAATATTCCATCATTCCAGTATTCCATTATTCCAATTGTGAGCGAAGCGAACTAAGTTCAGCAACAGATTCCATCAGGTTGGCCATCTCCATGGCAGCCACTGCTGCCGCCCAGCCCTTATTTCCGGATTTTGAGCCGGCCCGTTCTATGGCCTGCTCCAAGGTGTCTGTGGTGATGACGCCAAAGATAACCGGAACCCCTGACTCCAGCCCGACTGAGGCGATTCCCTTTGAAACTTCTGCGCTGACATACTCAAAATGGGGTGTGGAACCACGGATCACAGCCCCGAGACAGATAATGGCGTCATATTTCCCCTTTTTAGCCATTTTATTTGCTGCCAGAGGGATTTCAAAGGAACCAGGCACCTTGACGACATCAATGTCCTCATGATTTGCCCCATGACGGGTCAAGGCATCGAGGGCCCCGCCCAGAAGGCGATCGCTAATAAAATCATTAAAGCGACTCACAATCACAGCGAACTTTTTCCCCTCACCGGATATCTTACCTTCGTACACATTTGGCATAGTGGTTCCTCCTCAGAACAAGCGGAATAATAGGTTTCCGGCTTAGGCCGCCTTCGGCGGAAGATGAGGCTGTCAGCCGCATTCGAGTTCATGCAAACTGGGAAGTTATTTATTCCACGGCCTTTAACGTTTCGAGTCTAGTTTCAAAAGATGCCCCATCTTTGATTTCTTGCAGCTCAGGTAACCCCTGTTATGCTCATTCGGTCTCGTCTCAATTGATACTTGTTCAACCACACTCAGGCCATAACCTTCAAGTCCTACGATCTTCTTGGGGTTATTGGTCATCAAGCGCATTTTGCGGATACCAAGATGCACCAGTATTTGAGCGCCGATCCCGTAGTTTCTCAGGTCCGGCCGGAATCCGAGAATCTCATTGGCCTCCACCGTATCGTGTCCTTCGTCTTGTAAGGCATAGGCCTTCATCTTGTTAAGTAGGCCGATGCCCCGGCCTTCTTGGCGGATATAGAGAAGAACCCCGGCGCCTTCTTGTTCGATTATCTTCATGGAGGCCTGAAGTTGTTCCCCACAATCGCACCGCATGGAAGCAAACACGTCACCTGTGAGACATTCCGAGTGGACACGGACCAGGACCGGCTTGGCAGAATCGATCTTGCCCTTTACCATCGCAATATGCAGGAAATCGTCAACATCATTCTCGTAAACTGTGGTCTTGAACTCCCCGGCAATGGCTGTCGGAAGGACTGTCGTGGCCACAGGATGCACAAAAGACTCTGTTCGAAGTCGATATTCGATCAGATCAGCAATGGTACAGATTCCAATGTCGTACTCTTCCGAGAATTCTTGCAGATTAGGCATTCGGGCCATCGTGCCGTCTTCGTTCATGATCTCACAGATTACCCCTGCCGGCTTCAGGCCTGCAAGCCTTGCCAGGTCCACCGAGCCTTCTGTCTGTCCGCTTCGAACAATAACACCGCCCTTTCGAGCCTGGATTGGAAATACGTGCCCCGGGCGAACCAAGTCGTGGGGGTTGGCATCATCTGCCACCGCCGCCAATATAGTCGTGGCCCTATCCGCGGCAGAAATTCCCGTGGTAACACCCTTGCGGGCCTCTATGGAAACTGTAAAAGCAGTCTGAAATTTGGACGTGTTATCCCTCACCATTGGACGTAAGTCCAGAGCGTGTGACTTTTCCTGCGTCAACGACAGGCAAATCAGTCCCCTTCCGTGTTTGGCCATGAAGTTGACGGCTTCGGGCGTCACTTTTTCGGCAGCCATAGTCAGGTCGCCTTCATTTTCCCGGTCTTCGTCATCTACGAGAATGACCATTTTGCCCTGTCTGATCTCTTCGATAGTTTCTTCTATAGATAACCTTGCCATTTCATTCACCTCAAATTTGACGGCTTCCCAAAAAAGTCCACCTGCTGCGTTACGCTTCATCCTTCGTCATTGCGACGTACATTAAATACGCCTCATTCCTCAAGATTGCGCCTGGCGGCTTGAAAAGAGGTGCGCGCCTTGCATCTGGAGCTTTTTACTTTGCCGTCCATTTTCGGACTTTTTGCGAGTCCATCAAATTTGCTTGTTACATAAATCCGGTCTCTTTAAGCAATGTTTCATCAACTGATGATCTTCTATTTTCAGGCTCTGTGGCCCCGCTGGTAAAGTGTTGTGTGAAGCGTTCTATGTATTTTCCCACCAGGTCGGTTTCAATATTGACCGTGTCGCCTACTTTCTTAAGACCAATGGTGGTCACGCCGGCTGTGTGGGGAATAATGCTGACTTCAAAAGCCGAACGGTTGCAGGCATTGACCGTAAGGCTGATGCCGTCAACAGCGACCGAGCCCTTTTGGATAATGTATCGTGCAAGGTCTTCTGAAACACCAAAGGTAAAAAGGGTGGCATTGCCTGTGGGTTGCTTTGCGTTCACGGTTCCTATGCCGTCAATATGTCCGGTCACCAGGTGGCCGCTGAGGCGATCACTAAGCCGCAGTGCCCGCTCCAGGTTTACCTTGTCACCCACCCTGATTTGGCCCAAGGTGGTCTTGGAAAGCGTCTCAGGGGCCATATCGACCGTAAAGGCGTCTCTTTGAACATGAACGGCGGTCAGACAAGCGCCACTGACGGAGATACTATCGCCGATAAGCACGTCGTCCAGAGCAAGGTCTGCCTGGATATCCATGGAGACGCCCCCTGCTGTGCGGACTACCGATTTGACCGTTCCAAGACCCTCTATGATGCCGGTAAACACCTTATCTCCCTGGTGGGGGACTTTGCCTGGCAGTAAGTACAGGTGCCTAGAGTGCCTAAAGTCAGTGGCATAAGCTATAACACTTTTTCCAAAGTCACCAACTTTACTTCACTCCAGTTCACTGTCCGCTCTTTTTCATATATCCTTCGATCATTACGTCATCTTCAAACCGATGCACCGAGATATTTTCGAGCCTCATGCTTTGTTCCATGAGATCAACCCCAGTTCCGGCACAAACAGGAACCCCGTCATCTCCACCGTAAATCCTAGGCGCATAGAACATATAGACCTTGTCCACAATCCCGGCCTTCAGGGCCGAACCATTGACACGGCTACCCCCCTCGATCAGGAGGCTTGTGATTTCCATCTTTCCGAGTTCTTTTACCAGGGACCCGAGATCAATTTGATCCCCATCACTGTCAATGGGAAGAATGCGGACACCGGGATTTTCAATGGATCTTTTCTTCCGCCTGCGGCGGACCGTCATCCCAGTGACAATCAACGTATCAGAATCTGAAGAAAGATGCAACAGCCTTGCATCCAAGGGTATGGACAGGCGGGTGTCAAGTACAATCCTTATTGGGTCTGATCCTTTGCGGCCTTCAAGGCGGGTTGTAAGCCGAGGGTTGTCCTTGACAACCGTGCCTATGCCTACCATGACGGCATCTACTGCATGACGCAGTTCGTGGACGAATTGTCTTGAGCCTGGGTTGGTGATCCACTTGGAATCTCCTGTGCGGGTGGCAATGCGACCATCGAGGGTAGCCGCGCATTTCAAGATAACAAAGGGCAAACAGGTGGTCGAATACTTCATAAAGATCTCATTGAGACGGTGACACTCATCTTCGCAAACCCCCGACGCTACCTCAAGGCGCTGACTTTTCAAAAAGGCCAGGCCGCCTCCCGTTACCAGTGGGTTGGGATCCTTCATCCCCGCCACAACACGTTTGATACCACTTTTGACTATTTCTTGAGTGCAAGGAGGCGTGCGCCCTGTGTGGTTGCATGGCTCCAACGTAACATAGAGTGTGGCCCCCTTGGCCTTTTCACCCGCATCTTCAAGGGCATGGATCTCGGCGTGAGCCCCCCCCGCAGCCTGATGAAAGCCTTTTCCCACCACCCGGCCGGCCCTGACAACAACTGCGCCGACCATGGGATTTGGAGATGTCCGGCCACGACCCTGTTGGGCCAGTTCAAGGGCCATTTTCATGTAGGTCTCATCCATGACTATCAATATGAATTGAGGGACTTAGGGATTGAGGGATTTTGGAGGCCTTTTCATGGGTGTGTCAAGCAATTCCTTGAGTTGAGACATAAAGTCATTGATATCTTTGAATTCCCGATACACCGAGGCGAATCGGACATAGGCTACGTCGTCCAACTCATGGAGCTTGCGCATGATCCATTCTCCTACCACCGTGGAAGGAATCTCTTTTTCACCAATCTCCTGGAGTTCCCGCTCCAGTTCATCCACAAATTGTTCGAGGGTGTTGATGCTGATGTTTCGCTTTTCGCAGGCCTTTTGCATGCCTACCAGGACCTTAGTGCGATCAAAGTTTTCACGCCTGCCGTCCTTTTTGATCAGCACCAGAGGCAACTGCTCGACCCGTTCATAGGTGGTGAATCGCCTGTTGCAGGCCAAACATTCACGGCGTCGCCTGATCGTGTTTCCTTCCTTGGTCATCCTCGAATCAATTACTTTATTGTCCAACTCGGCGCAATATGGGCATTTCATTTTTTGCTATCCACTATTCGAGCGTCGTTATTCGGCACTCGCTATCCGGTTTACGATTCAAGCCTTATTAATCTGGGTTAGTCTAATGTCGGCAGCCTTCAACATCTCTTCCGCCATGGGGTCCGCGTAGTCTTCCTTATATATAATCTCACAAATTGCGGCATTGATCAACATCTTGGTGCAGATAGAGCAGGGGAGGTTGGTGCAATAGAGCGTGGCATCCTTGATGCAAACACCGTGGTAGGCAGCCTGAATAATGACGTTTTGTTCGGCATGGAGCCCGCGACACAGCTCATGGCGCTCACCGGAGCCGATCCCCAGTTGCTCACGCAGGCAGCCGATATCAAGGCAGTGAGGAAGGCCTGTTGGCGCTCCATTGTAGCCGGTTGCCAAAATTCGTTTGTCCCTGACCACAATAGCCCCTACTTGGCGGCGGCGGCATGTGGAGCGCTTGGCCACCAGTGAGGCGATGTCCACGAAATATTGCTCCCAGGAAGGACGGCTCACAGGAAAAGTTTCATCTTTCTTGCCTGGAGGGCGGCTTTTGTTGTGATGTCAAGATGCCGTGTCCATCTTTTCCAGACGGCGCTTGTGACGTCCCCCTTCAAAAGGTGTCTCAAGCCAAACATCGACCAACTGAAGGGCCAGTGTTTCGCCGATGAGTCTGCCGCCCATAACAAGGACATTCGAGTCGTTGTGACGCCTGCTCATGATGGCTGAAAAAAGATCGTTGACCAGTGCCGCACGTACCCCACGAAAACGGTTGGCAACCATGCACATGCCGAGTCCGGTCCCACAAATCAAGATCCCACGCTCAAACGTTCCGTCTGAAACCTTGCGGGCCACCTCTTTCCCAAAATCCGTATAGTCAACGGATTTTTCACTGTGGGTTCCAACGTCTTCGACTGCTATGCTTCGATCCTGGAGAAAGGCCTTCACTTTTTCCTTCATAGGATAGCCGGCATGATCCGAGCCCATAATAATTCTCATAACCCGCTTCGACCAAAACCCTTTCTGACCGGCTCGCCACCCGCCACCCCGTGAAGCATTGCCGCAATGCAGCCCCCACATCCTATAGCGCGGTGTCAAGCGCCATGCAAAAATACTTATCGTGGCCGGGCGCGTAAGTCCGCAGCCCCCCGGCCCTTCAGAGCGGGTGGCGTCACCGAGCCACTGAATTGATCTGTTGGAAGGCTGTTTCAAGCCTCGCATACTCTGACAGTGGATCGGGAGTAACAGTTGAAGGGTAAGGAAAAGCGCTGAACGCCATAGCAAAGGCACCTGCCCGCTTGTGCCTCGCAGTGGCAGGCGGGTTGAGTGGCCGAATACCTGCGCTTTTCCTTACACCAAATGGTGAAATAATACGATTGGCATGCCTTGTTAGGAATGATCGTTTATATAATTAATGGCATCCCGAACCGTTTGCAGTTTTTCGGCCTCTTCATCAGAGATTTCCATATCAAAAGCCTCTTCCATGGCCATAATCAATTCCACCAGATCAAGTGAATCTGCACCAAGGTCGTCCACAAACGATGCCTCCGGCACTACCTCATCCGGTTCGACGCTCAGTTTCTCGGCAACGATCTTTTTCACTTTTTCTTCAATAGCCACGCTCTATCACCTCCTTTAATATTAAACTTGGTTTGTGTTTATCATTTAGCAGTAATCGCTTACCACTCTTTGTGCCAGCAGTTCCTGTACTTTAAGGGGAAGGAATGGCATAAGGCCCGAGGCGTAAGGCATGGGGATAAGGTATAAGGCCATGCGTAATCCTTAAGTCCACTGAGCCTTGAGCCCCGGTTTGTTTTGCATGCGCCACATGGTGCGCTACATATACATGCCTCCGTTCACATGAACAACCTGCCCTGTAATGTAGGAAGCATTGTCTGATGCCAGAAAAGCCACCACCTCAGCCACATCTTCCGTCTGTCCAAAACGCCCCAGTGGAATCTGGGCGAGCATCGCCTCTTTGACCTTTTCGGGCAGGACTGCCGTCATGGGCGTGTCAATAAAGCCTGGAGACACTGCATTGACGGTAATTCCTCTGGGGGCCAGTTCTCTTGCCGCTGTCTTGGTCAAGCCGATCAGGCCTGCCTTGGATGCCGTGTAATTGGCCTGCCCGGCGTTTCCCATTACAGCCACGACCGAGGTCATATTGATAATTCGCCCTGCGCGTTGCTTCATCATGGTCTTGGCAACAGCCTGCATACAGTTAAAGGCCCCTTTGAGGTTGATTGCCATCACACGATCCCAATCTTCCTCCTTCATGCGTACCAAAAGTCCGTCCATGGTGATGCCGGCGTTATTTACCAGCACGTCCACGCGGCCGCATTCTTCAACAATCTTGTTGAAGAAGTTTTCCACATCAGGACGTGAGGCCACGTCCACGCGGGCCGCCCATGCGCTGCCTCCGGCATCTGCAATGAGTTTTATTGTTGCTTCAGCATCCGTGCTGCTCTGCCCGGAGTAGTTAAAATAGATCTTGGTGTCGGCGCCGGCCATACGCAGCGCAATAGTGCGGCCGATACCCCTTGATCCCCCTGTGATTACAACTACGCGTTTTGCATCCGTGCTCATAAGCGTCCCTTTGCGGCAGCAATCTTTTCAAAAGGCTAAATTCTTACAAAAAGTAAAGCTCCAAATCCGCTATCCTCTGTCAAACAGCATGTCAGCAACTGCGTCCATGTCCTGTATCAGGCCGCTGTAACCAGCTATCAACCCTTCATACCCGATTTTTGTCTTTAGCTCAGATGCGGTTTGTTCATCAAATAGACCGGAGCCCATAACAATCTTCATGGCATTTCCGGCAACCAGCTCGGCCACCTCGCTTGCAAAGATTCTGGACATGATCACAATCTTTCTTGCCCCGGGTGAGTCCTCTTGGATCAGAGTCTTTGCCTTTCTTGCCATGCTGACTCCCACCTCAACGTGGGTCATCATATCTGCCAGGCAAAACATGATATACTGTTGTTTGGTGAGCTTGTTGCTGTGGGCAAACAGGATGGTTTCGTTCAATGCCCTTGCTGCCCGTGCGTATGTCCCGGCGCCAATCTCCTGCAGGGATGTGTGGGTTTCTTCCATCTCGGCTGCCATGGCCCCGTAATATTCGCCGTTCGATTTCACGGTGGTCCGCCACCTGAACATGCTGATAATATTTTGCTGAATCTCGCTGGTCCCCTCGTAAATGCAGGTGATCTTTACGTCCCTTTTGATTTTTTCGACCTCGTATTCGGCAATGTACCCATATCCGCCCAGGGCCTGAATTGCATCTTCTGCGGCGCGATTCGCGGCTTCAGTGGCAAAATATTTTGCAATGGAGCCTTCCACCTGAAGGTCCTTTTCACCTGCATCGAGCCTTGTGGCCTGCTCCTCCATGTAAGCAGGTGCCGCCTCGAGCCGGACTGCGTTGGGAACTACCAGCTTGTGTGTATAGCCCTGCTTTTCAGAAAGGGGGCTTCCGAACTGTATCCGCTCTTTTGCGTATCTGATTGCGATCTCAAGGGCGGATTCTCCTGCACCAAGGCCAAGGGAGGCGACCATCAGTCTGGTGTGCCCAAAGACCATATTGGCCTGTTTCAACCCATTGCCGGGCTCGCCGCCCAAGAGATTCTCAGCCGGGACAAGGACATCGGTGAAGGTGAGGGGAGAGGTGTTGGATGCCCGGATACCGTGTTTTTTTTCCCCTTTTCCCTGGTGAAACCCTTCCATTCCCTTTTCTACGATGAAAAAACTCGGGCCTTCCGGGGTTCTGGCCAATACAGTAAGGAAGTCGGCATATCCGCCGTTTGAGATAAACTGTTTGGTTCCGTTTATTATGTATCCGGTGATCTGTCCGGAGTCGTCTTTGACTGGTTCGGCTTTGGTCTTGAGGGTTGCCAGGTTGCTTCCTGCCTCAGCTTCGGTCACTGCATAGGCTACCAGGCAATTGCCCTGGGCGATTTTGCCGAGCCATTTCTGCTTTTGTTCTTCGGTGCCTGCAAACATAATGGGATCTGCCCCAAGCTGAATGGCAAAGAATGCCGTTGCCACGCCCAAACAGATATTAGCCAGATCTCTGGTTAGTGCACAGCTGTCCCTGGCGCCTCCTCCTATGCCGCCGTATTCCTCCGGGATGAACAGGAGCTGGAGTCCAATATCCGGACTCATCATCTCTCTGATTATGTCCTCAGGGAACTCTTCCTTTTTGTCAAGCTCGAGGATCTTTTCTTTGGGGAGAAGGCGCTTTCTGACAAGTTGGAGGGTGTCAAGGACGATTTGTCTCGATTCCGGATCAAGTCCGGCAAGATCCTGTTGTTTCTCTGTGGCACCTGCTGACATTTAAACTAAACTCCTTGCTTTGTTAGGTTGTTTGCTCCAGACATTGCCCAACTGATGCCGGGACACCTACGTTTCTTCTTTTTCTATGACAGTACGGCCCTTGTAGTGGCCGCAGCTTGGGCAGACGTGGTGCGGAAGCTTGGGCTCGTTGCACTGCGGGCAGACCGATAGACTGGGCAGTGTCACCCTCTGGTGGCTTCGTCGTTTGCCTCGCCTTGATTTGGAAATTTTGCGCTTTGGTAATGCCATAACTCATCTCCTAATCCAAACGTCTCGGAATTTCTACAACTTATTGAAATTATAGGGCTTCTTGAGGCTTGAGTCTCGACTCACACATGCAATGATGGACGCGGAGTGAAGCTTGCGCTCATGGTGGAATATTGGGCACGTAGTGTAATGTTTTGGCGCAGGCTTCACTTCGTGTCAAGCCGTCAGGCGCAACCTGTGCGCTATGTTGATTCTAAAAGAAAGTTTGTCATTTATTGACTTTTCTGTCAAGAGGACTCCACCCAACATCGCACTGTCCCATTTTCCCAATACCCCTGCCTGCGGCAGGCAGGCACTATTCCATCATAGCGCAGGGTTGCGCTCTACGAGCCGGAGGCCTGACGGCTTGACACGAAGTGAAGCCTGCGCCAAAACATCACACTGCATGCCCAATTGTGAGTGAAGCGAACTAGTTTCCATCCATAAATGGCCCTTTTCCGCAATCTCGGCGTCAATCTGCGGGATCGCTTTTGCGACGTACCAATGTACGTCTCCGCGCAATCCCTTGATTTGACTCGGGGCATCCCTGCCCCTCGCCCTTGCGGGCAGCCTGACGGCTGTCCAATTCCGCAGTCCTGCGGAATTGCCCTTGACCTTGCGAAAAATTGCTCATTTCTGAATTGGAAACCGACATCAGTGCCCAGAGTTCTGAAATTCATTTATGGATGGGCACGAACTAAGTTCGCAAACGGCGTTCAAATTGACTTCATTTTTCAGAAAAAATCCGCCGGTATGTAGTAAATTGGTCCCTTTAAGTTGTTATTATTCCATAAGTTTCTAGATTGCTACAATCGGCTGAGTTGGAAAGACCTAATATAGTCAAAAAAAACTTTTGTCAAGCACTTTAATCCGAAGTTTATGCTGAAATCGCGAGATTGACAGCTTGTCCGCATCATTCCTTTGTGTTATGGTGAATAGAATTGAGTAAAATTGTGTCCGAACAACAAGACGGAGGTCACACATGTCACGCACACCTGCCGTAGCCGACATGTTCTATCCTGGTAAGAGAACTCTATTGAAGGAGCAGCTCGATTCGTTCGTAAAATCAATACCAGAGAAAAAAACAGTGCTGGCAGCCATCTCTCCCCATGCGGGGTATATGTATTCCGGCGCGGTTGCCGGCGCGGTTTTTTCTCAAATTCGTATTCCGGAAGTCGCGGTCATCCTTGGGCCTAATCACAGGGGCATAGGGGCATCCGTGGCTTTGTACGGGTCCGGCGCCTGGGAGATGCCCCTGGGGCCGGTTTCGATCGATGAAGACCTTGCCGACTCAATTCTGAAGGCATCCCCACATCGCGGCAAGATCAAGGATGATCCTCAGGCCCACACCATGGAACATTCGATTGAAGTCCAGGTTCCATTTCTTCAAGTCCTGAGGCCTGATGTGGCTATAGTGCCCATTGCCTTGGGCCATGTCGATTACCATGCCTGCCAGGAGATCGGCCGGGGCTTGGCGCAAGCTGTTCGCGACTACGGCAAGGATGTCGTCCTGGTGGCCAGCACGGACATGACACATTATGAGCCTCAGGAGACGGCCCTGAGCAAAGACCGGTTGGCCATTGAGCGCATCCTTGATTTGGACCCAAAAGGGCTATATGACACGGTGGCTCGACACAGGATATCCATGTGCGGGGTCATCCCCACAACGATTGTGCTTGAAGCCTGCAAGGTGTTGGGCGCCACCAAGGCCGAGTTGGTGCAATATGCCACATCAGGAGATGTGACCGGCGATTATGCCCAAGTGGTCGGTTACGCGGGCTTTATCGTATATTGACGGGCTGTTGCCCAAATTCCTTTTCGCTTTGTGCTTGACATTTTTTTGACGGTTATCATTTTTTTTTGACAGGGTGCATTGTTCGAGAAAGGCGTCTAAAAGAAAATCAGGTCCCGGTTGCCTGCTTTTATCTGTCTACAGTGTGCCTTTCTTTGCTGCCCCTGTTTCTCGCACTTATTTCTAACGGGATATCGGCCTCTGCTTGGCTTTTCGGGCCCTGTGTGGACCCGTGTTTTGTGTTTGGCACGATCTGTGCTATGAAAAGGTGTGCAGCAAAGCGAGCAAGTTCAGATTCTCCATCTGGGCCAGCTTGATATGCCAACGTGGACGTCAAAATAGGGAGAAGAATACAATGTCAGTGGATCAGGCAGCAATGGGGGACAAGGAGGGAAAATACCTGACCTTTAACATGGCTGAAGAGGAGTACGGTATTGGCATCTTGAAGGTCAAGGAGATTATCGGAATGATGCCGATTACATCTGTTCCGCGGACGCCGGAGTTTGTTAAAGGCGTCATAAATTTGCGCGGCAAAGTCATCCCGGTTATCGATTTGCGGCTCCGGTTCGAAATACCTTCAATTGACTACACAGAGAGGACGTGTATCGTAGTTGTGGAGGCAGAGAGATCCTCCAGTCAGGTACAGATCGGGATCGTGGTCGATTCGGTATCCGAGGTGTTGAACATTAAGGCAAACGACATCGAGGAGACTCCAACATTTGGCACGAAGCTGGATATAGAGTACATCCTTGGGATGGCGAAAATGGAGGGTGGAGTCAAGATCCTGCTCGATATCGATAAGGTGTTGAGTGGTGAAGAGACTGAATGCTTGGAGACGATTGGCTGAGCGAATGCTGAGGCAATAGCCTCACGCACTCAATCTCATTGTAATACAAGGGCAGGACGAGGGTCCCGCCCTTTTTTGTTATCCCGAATTTCGCAAGGGGTGAGTGCTGTTCCTGCCCCGAGACCTCATACGATAGATGGTCTTGATATTCACCATTCCCTCCTATGGTTGCAAACGGTCTGCGATACTTGCGAAATTCGGGATTATGGCCGTGCTGAAAGTGGAAAAACTTTGTAAAGGGGTGACTTGCATCCCTATGGAAATCGTTGCTTGATATTTCTCTGCGTTTGTGTGGTCCCGCTTGACAGTGTGCTGTATTTGTACTACTTGATAATTAGAATTCCGTTCGTCTATCTAGCCAGACAGGCGGCGGCGAAAGTCTTATTGTTGACGGCTTCGTAAAAAGTCGAACTTAGTTCGCTTCGCTCACAATTGGAATAATGGAATACTGGAATGATGGAATATTGGGTTGAAGAGGATTTTGGTCTTTTTATCTTGTACATTATTCCAGTATTCCATTATTCCAATATTCCCTGATAGAGCGTCCAAGACGGCCAATATATAGCTATACTTTCAATAGGTTGTAGAAATTCCGAGCCGTCATTGTTGGGGGATCGTCTAGTGGCAGGACAGTGGACTCTGGATCCATTAGCGGGGGTTCGAATCCTCCTCCCCCAGCCAGATGAACTTCGATGGGCTTTGCCTCAATATTTCATCATTCTATTACTAGTTTCCTCAACAGGTCAACGGCATTCATGATAGGCGTACAGACCTCGTTCTGGGCTTTGCAATCCCTTATCCAGTCGTTCTTATCAGGATCACCTGTCTCGGCACAGCCGTTTGTCTTGGCCATGATGTCATGCTCCAGCTTATTCATCGAATCCTGATACAGATCTTGATCTACCATCTCCAACACTGCATTGATCTTGTTAGTCAGTGCGTTCCTCATGTTGCTGTTTTTGAACACGCTGTCGTCAAGATCGTTGACAGTGGCTGTCAATTCCTGCAAAGTTTGTGCAATAATGTCTTGCAAGGATATTGCCACGATACGTATGACGCTGGGATCGCTATCTGCAAAGTCATCGTTTACTACAAGGCTCACAACGTATTCTCCCGGCAGATCGGCCACGAAGCTCGTCTCAGCGGATGTGGGTTGGCTGAACTCGGCCAAGCTGCCCTCAGGTTTGGAGGCCATACTCCAAGTAAACGAAAGAGGATCCAGGTCATCATCGAAGCTGCCGTTCCCATCAAGATAGACCGTATCCCCGGCCGTAACAGACTGATTCACGCCGGCATCGGCTACCGGCACTGAGTTGAAGGAACTTACATGTACTACTGCCGGTTCACTTGATGCCCCCTGGCTATCAGTGACAACCAGTTTTATCATGTAATCTCCTATTAGGTCAGGCTCGAATGCGGCCTTGACGGTGGATGCATCTGATAACGTGGCTGTGCTCCCCTCGGGACTAGAGGTAATTTCCCACGTATAGCTTAGAGGGTAGTTTTCGTCCGGGTCGTAGCTGGCACTTCCATCCAATGTCACGGCCGTTCCCGCATGGGCAGTCTTGTCTGGGCCTGCATCAGCCATGGGGGGTTTATTATCGGCGATAGGCGTGAGCAACAGGGCATGGTTCCCGGTTTTGCCATTGATTGTTCCACAGCCCACGATTTGACCGGAGTTATTTATGTCGTATGCAGCCACAACCGTGAAACCTGAGTCCTGATCAATTACATCGTTAAGGTTGATTATTGTGGAATTTTCCCAGAGAAATGCGCGCATTTTTTTATCAACAGTCAACGAGGCGCCCACTATCTGGCCGCAATCGTTCATGCCGTAGGCATGACTGTGCATTCCTCCAAGAGTGCCGAGAGCAGTCATGTCGGAATTTTGCCAAAGATATGATGATGCAAATGCTTGGTAACTGGAAGTACTACAAATCGATGTGCCTGCCACCTGCCCGGATTCATTGATATCATAGGCGAAGCTATGACCTCCACGCTCATAGATAGTGCCGAGGTCAATCAAGGTCATGTTGGAATCTTCCCAAAAAAAAGCATGGGAAACACGAATGTCATTATACATTCGCTGCGAAAAACCTGCCACTTGGCCGCAATTGTTGATGGCAGTGGCACGGCTCCAAATACCATTGGGAAGAGTGCCGAGGTCGATCATCTTTTCCGTGGAATTTTCCCAGAGAAACGCGTGCATTTCGTTATTAGTAGTCAACGCGTCACCCACTACCTGGCCGTAATCGTTGATGTCAAGGGCTGAGCTGGTTTTGCCTCCGAGAGTGCCGAGGTCGGTTATCGCACCGTTTTTCCATAGACAAGCGTGCCAATATTTTGATTGTGAGTGGCCCACGACTTGGCCGGAAGCGTTGACGGCACTGGCTGTTCTTAAGCCCGGAATCTCGGTCATTTTACCATCTTTCCAAACAAAGCCGCATATATCTGATCCTGCCGCAGCAGCCCGTACCAATCTGCCAGCTACATGCCCTGAATTACTAATACCTTTGGCCATACTCTCATGGTACTCGGCGCCAATGTGAGTTACTTCGTATTTGTACGATTTCGCTGATGCCGAGTAAGATGTGGCAAAACTAAATGCTAGGGCAGCCAAAATTCCTGCAACTTTTTTGCAATAACATTCCCTTTGTTTCCTTTTCATTTAACAAAACCTCCTCTCTAACGTGAAAGGTGGTTGGACGATATGCAGAAGAAGTTTATTGGATTAGTATGAGAGCGAAAATGCGTTCGCGTTTGGTAAAAGGTGCTGCAAAAGTTTCGTTAAACAGTCAACACAAG
>JABXJW010000411.1 GCA_013375395.1 Desulfobacterales bacterium | reverse complement strand
CTGAGGTCCAGGTGTGGCAGTATCCATAAAGCTTCCGGCAAGTAACATGGCTAATAGGGAAAAGAAGGGCGCTTTTTTTATGCCGTTCACGAAGATCTGCCACTTTAAGTTCCTCACTAAGATGGAAGAGGCTTGAAGCACCACAGCTAATATAAAGTAGCTCAAATTAGCTCTCACTATTGTGCTGTAAAGGTTTGAGAACCCGATGTTGTGTATTATCAGGACCTCATGAGCTAACAGAAGTAGATCCCGAGAAATGTCTTCTGGATCAAGGAATCTTATGTATGGGACTTGCAACACGTGGTGGTTGTGGTGCTCGATGTCCGAATGTGAACATGCCCTGCCGCGGTTGTTATGGACCATCACCGGAGATAAAAGACCATGGCGCTGCAGTCTTGTCCGCAGTGGCGTCTATTATGGGAGTAGAGGATGAAACTGAAATGATAGATGTCGGGACACCCGAAGAGATTAAAGAGTTACTCGATCAGGTAAAAGACCCACTTGGCACATTTTACAGGTTTACTCTGCCAAATGGCATGCTAAAGCGAGTGAATTTAAAATCCGATGGGGGGAAGGAGGAGTGAAAAATGGAGCGATTGAAGAGCATTTTCAAAGGAAAGAAAGAGGAAGAAAAGGTTGAACCTGAAGTTAAACCAAAAGCTGCACCAAAAGCTGCACCACCAGCAGGAGCGAGTAGAGAAATAACCATTTCTCCTATAACGAGATTGGAAGGGCATGGTAAGATAAGTATATTCCTTAATGACGAGGGGAATGTGAAGGATGCGTACTTCCAGACAGTAGAACTCAGAGGTTTCGAGAGATTCTGCATAGGGCGACCGGTAGAGGAAGTGCCACGTATCGTGCCTCGGATCTGTGGCGTATGTCCGTGGGCGCATCACCTTGCATCTACAAAAGCAGTTGATGCAGTATTTAATGCTGAGCCTACGGAGGCGGCGAAGAAATTACGTGAGATGGCTTACGCTGCTCACTATGTTCACAGCCATATAGCTCATTTCTATGCATTAGCAGCTGCTGATTTTGTAGTAGGACCAAAAGCAGACCCAGCAAGTAGGAACATAGTGGGAGTAATAGGAAAAGTAGGCTTAGAGTTAGGAACAGCAGTGATAAAGAACAGGGGCTATGCACAGCGAATACAGGAGATAGTCGGTGGTAAGGCAACGCATCCACTCTGTGGTTTACCTGGAGGGATGTCGAAAGCATTGTCAGAAGAAGAAAGGGATGAGATAGAGGAGAAGGCGAAGAAGTTAGTTGATTTTAGTAAGACAACCCTCACGGTATTCGACGATGTGGTGTTGAAGAACAAAGAGTACGTGGATATAATAGCGGGCGATACTTACTACCACGAGACCTATTACATGGGCACGGTGGACGATAATGACAAGGTGAATTTCTACGATGGTAAGATAAAAGTAGTGGACCCGGATGGTAAGGAATATGCAAAGTTTGAAGCGAAAGATTACCTGGATTACATATCAGAAGCAGTTCTGCCGTGGACGTATCTGAAGTTCCCACACTTGAAAGGAGTGGGATGGAACGGACTTGTGGACGGAAAGGACAGCGGGATTTACCGGGTAGCTCCATTAGCAAGGCTCAATGTTGCAGACGGAATGGCTACAGATGCGGCACAAGAAGCATACGAACGAATGTATGATTTCTTTGGTAAGAAGCCGGTGCATAATACACTCGCCTTCCATTGGGCTCGGCTCGTAGAGCTAGTATACGCTGCAGAGAGGTGCTTGGAATTGATACAAGACCCTGAGATAACTTCTAAGGACATAAGAGGCGAGTTAGGAGAACCCGGTGAAGGAGTGGGATGCGTGGAAGCTCCTCGTGGAACTCTATACCACCACTACTGGGCGGATGAAGATGGAATAGCGAAGAAACTGAACATAATTGTTGCAACCGGGCACAATCATGGAGCGATATGCATGTCAGTAAAGAAAGCTGCACAAAATCTAATAAAGAACTGGGAAGTCGAAGAAGGCTTGTTAAACATGGTAGAGATGGCTTTTCGTGCATATGATCCCTGTCTCGCGTGTGCAAA
>JABXJW010000410.1 GCA_013375395.1 Desulfobacterales bacterium | reverse complement strand
GATCTCATTATCGTAACATCCATGTCGGGGGATACACGAACTCCCAATATAGAACTGCAGTTTCCGCAGGTTATTTCTCCATCTGAATCAACGTTCAATTTGTCCTTATGACCGCAAATTCGGCATCTACTTACATATTTAGTCTTCACTCAATGTCAATCCTCCTCAGCATGACGTGGATCGGCCTGGGCCACTTCCCTCGAGCGTGTTCTAGGTGCGCCTCGCAGAGGTAGAAGGGGCCAAGTTCTTCACCCGAGGCTTGATCCTCGTCGTCGGGCTTCCCCAGCATGGAGACCTTCACGGTCCAAGGATCATCGCACAGGACACAGGTGTCCGACAAAAACGTAATCGAATACTCCTCCGTCGTGTCTAACAGGACCTTTCCCGTGAACCCCATGGCACGTGCTATCTCGAGGACCTCAGGATCCCTGACCACCAAGATGCTCACGTTACTTTTTCCTCCTCAGTTCCGTAAGAATTTCCTTAAGTGTGGAATCAATGAAGGCCATCCCTATCCAGTTCGATGCTGCGATGAAGAGTAGAGCGGCAAGTATCCACTTTAATATCCTTTCACTCAATTAACTTCTCCTCCATTATGTCAAGGTCCTCTGCTTCTTTCCATGATTTTCGGGCTATTGTTATTATTACGTCGATAAATTTTCTATCGTATCCTTCTTTTTCAAGCTCTTTTCTAAATCGTGACAAATAAGCTACCATATCAACCAACACCATTTACTTTCTAACCTCCAGAACGTAAAGGGGATTATTTTGATACCTTATTTCGCCGGTGGGGTCCTTGAATGCTCGGAGTTTGCCTTCCTCCACCATACGAACGAGGGTTATTATCATTTCCTTATCTTCCTGAGAGTATTCTTGGGTTGTCGTTTCATAATGTTGTTTTAATTCCTCAACAGACATCTTTTTCCAAGAGATATGTGGAATAACCACTTTACTTTTCACCTCTGAAAGGAAACCCTTCCCAGTCCATAGGAGGCCTAACAATCGTATTGCCATCCTTGTCTGTGAGTTTTAAAAGCCCATTAGGAAGCAATTCTTTTTCAACACCAGCTTCCTTTTCTAATTGTTTCTTTATTTCAATCAACTGCTCATACACGTTCTTTAGGGGGCCATCTTTATGTTCGCTCTCCATTATCACAGCCATCAAGATACCACTTTGAAATGTATTTAATCGAATGATTATGTTACTTTCAGGCCCACTCACTTTACATTCCTCCCTGGAATAGGAACCGCCTTTGCAGGTCCAAGCGACATCAGTTTTCCAGCTTCAGCCGTCGCCTTCTCGTAGGTCTTCCTCCTCAAATGGGGGCACGAACCACAGAACGACGCTAAACACGACAACATGAACGTTGAGGCAGTCATGACGCTCCTCATGGTCCTCGCCATCTTCGCGGCGTCATCCTCCTTCACGGGCTCTATGCTGTCGATAAACGAAAACTCCTTCAGCCTTCTCTGAACGGGGCATTCCAAGTCTGGATAGTACAGGCACCAGTATCCTTCATCCTCGCTCACGTCACATTCCTCCCCTTATCCGTCCTAAACAGCAGCCGAAGGCGACCGCTACAATGATTGCCACGAGGATAAGGATCACGGCGGCGCAAATCCTTCGTCTATACCCCGCTGCCATACCTCCCCCACTTTGTCAACGGTGGTCGACCAACTCGGCTTCCACGACCTTGGGCTTCCTCTGGTCCTCGAGGCCGAGCGTCGTGAGCTGGTCCTTGGCGATGATCGTGTCCATGAAGTCGCCAAAGGTGCCCTGGGTGCCGTTCGGGAGCTCCTTGGCGATGAAGGCCATGAGGACGTGGTGCACGGGCATGATGCCTAGCTTCGCAGCCGCCAGGGTCTTCTCGAGTAGGTCGTGGAAGATCCTCCAGCTGGCTGCGGGCTTCCGATCGAGAACCCACCGGCTTCGCCCCCCGCTCTTCCGCTTCTTCACGACGATAATGGGGGGCTTGAACTGGAAGCCGATCTTCCTGGAGACGCCCTGGACCTCGACGTCCATCTGGAAGAGTAGCTCTTCCTCGCCTCCCCTGGTGATCCAGGCCATGTCCT
>JABXJW010000084.1 GCA_013375395.1 Desulfobacterales bacterium | reverse complement strand
GAGGCGTACTTATGGTACGCCGCAGTGACGAAGGATGCAGCGCAACACAGAAGTTGGACTTTTTACGAAGCCGTCAAGTATGGTCTTTTCAGAATGAGATTGTGGGCGTATCAATTGAGTTCAACAAAGGAAATTCGATGAGACGTTTTTTCCTTGACAGTGAGATCATACATTCCGACAGGCCGGCCATCACAGGCCCCGACGTGAGGCATATTCGAACTGTGTTGCGGTTGAAGCCCGGCGAGGAGATTACGCTCTTTGACGGCGAAGGATCTGAATACCGTGCCCGAATTACAGGGAGCACTCCTCGGGCCATTACCCTTTCGGTCTTGGACCGATATCCGGCAATCTTGGAACCTGCCGTGCAGATCACCATAGGGCAGGCCATCCTCAAGGCCAAAAAGATGGACCGTATTGTGCGGCAGTTGACCGAACTGGGCATCTTCGCTTTCATCCCTTTTATTGCCGAGAGAAGTGTGCCGAGGCCAAAGCCAGGGCCCCTGGCCGAAAAAAAGCAGCGCTGGGAGGCAATCGCCAGAGAGGCACTCAAACAGTGCGGCCGGTCTCGGATACCGCATCTCGGCCCCATGGTTCCCTTCAAGGAAGTGGTTGGCTCTGGCCGATCCTACGATCTAAAGATCATCTTCCACAACCGGCAATGTGGAGATAAGCCCCGGCATTGCCTGGATGCTGCGCAGGGTGTGCGCAAGGTTCTGGCTCTTATAGGGCCTGAAGGCGGTTTTACGGATGAGGAGGTGAAATTTGCGCTCGATTCCGGTTTCGCTGCGATTTGTCTGGGGCCGAGGGTCCTAAAATCGGACACGGCATCTGTGGCGGCAGGTGCCATCCTCCAGTATGTCTTTGGCGACTGGGTGGAACCCAAAAAAATCTTGACAACGGTTAGAACTCCTAATTAAGATTGATTTTTTACGCCGAGGTAGCTCAGACGGTAGAGCAGCGGACTGAAAATCCGCGTGTCCCCAGTTCGATTCTGGGCCTCGGCACCAACAGTTTCAAGGGGTTATGGATCGGTCCATAACCCCTTTTTCTTGTCTCTCCTGCCCATATTGCCGACTTTATCTGCGCAGATTTAAAAGGACTGGGATAAATTTACAAGGTACTGATGTTATTGATGTCGGAGGTAAATTCAAGAAGAGCTTGTGCGCAGATCTATTCGTGGTAATTTTTTTGGTTCAGGCTTGTCCGGGTTAGAGGAGAATAACATGTCTGCATTTCCTACCTGCCCAATTCCATAACCATACCCAATAACAAACCACAGGTACCAGCCCTACACATTTTATAAATCCCTCCTGGATTGGTAAACAGGACAGTAATCGATTGCGAATATTACCACATCAAGAAAAGCTTCATAAGAGCCTTTGGGACAGGGAGAAGTGCTTTTCTTATACATACGCCTAAATCCTGCCAGAGCAGGAATGGTAAAAATTCCCAGAGGATTTTGCGAATGAGGACCGATCAAAGACGGCCTGAAGCTGAGATGCGAAAATGTGAAGTTATTGTTTGTCGAGTCCTTATCCCCAAGATGGTGAAGGAACCGCCTTTGTAAAATGTGTAGGTCTGGCACCATTTTTCCCATGACACCATTTTCCCCACAAGATTCTTTTGCGCATAGCTTGAAAATGACAACGGTTGTCAATGAAGAGGCCGTAAAATGGATCAACAGGGTGAGCAGAGAATGAAAAGCGCGTAACCGTTCATGGGATGGCAAATTTCTTTTCAAAAAATTCAACAAAGTCTACTTATCTCTGAGACCTCTGTGGGCTCAAGCGACGAAATGGAGCGGGCGAGAGAATTCCATCTCAAAAGGAGGACAAGTAATCATGACACAGATAATAGGACCACCATATCCGCCGTTTCCTTACATGCTCTACGAGGACTTTTCCAGGCTAGCGGAACCAGGCAAATCGATTACCAGTTAGAGTGTAGATTTGCCACTGATATCACAACAGGGTTTTGGATGATCTCGATTGTCGATGTATAGCAGGTATCTTTGCTGACGCTAATATAAGACACATTCAAGTCCGAATCGAGAACACCGGCTTTAGTTACCTTGCCATATGTAGTTTAGGAGACAGGTCTTACATCCTTCTAGCCCTTACCCACCCGCATTCTTTTCCTTCGAACATATTCCTGCAGCATTTTATCCCCTATATAATACCTGGCAGCATCAGTGCCGGTAGCTTCGTGAACTGACACAACATCTTTTTCTTGCAGCTCTTCAAGGATATCCTGTGATTCTATAATCAGATCCCTCCGTTCAATCTCAAGGAGTTGGATGTCAAGTTCTTTTCTTGTTATGGGGGTCTCAGCGTTAGCCAAGATTCTCAAGACTGTCGTCTCCCTCTCCGATAATTGGTCGACAAGTCGAAATTCATAGATTTTCATATCCTCAAGTGTTTTGTTTAGGGCTTTGCTAAAAACGCCGATATCGACAGTTCCACTTATTTGGTTCTCATATAGATTAGAACAAAGGAGCTGTAGCTTAAATGGATGGCCTGCAGTGTGAGAGAATATTTCTTTGATTACTTCTGGCGTAAAAGTAACTCCACTATTGAACAGTGTGTTAACTATCAATTCGGTAGTTTCGTCTTCAGAGAAGTTAGACAGGGTCACTGCATTTCTCACAAAGGCTCTTCGGGTTAAGGCTAATGATTCGTTTCTCGTGAGCAGTGACCAAGCGTCTGTCAGACAGGAAATTCCGAAAATAATCGGCATCTTTGATAGAGCAGTTGATGAGAGAATGTTCAGCATTAGTTCGAGTATTTCCGGGCATTTTTCAATATTTTGCAAGTTATCAATGAAAAGACCAATTACATCTGAACTCCGCTCGAGGTCCTGTGATATCCCCACAAGTCCCTCACGAATCAGAGTTGAAATGTCCAATTCACTTTCTTGCGGTTTTATGGTGAAACTTATCGGACCTACTTTCAGCCCGAATTTTTCCAGATTGCTCACGAACCTTTTGAAATACGAAACCTCATATTTCGAAAATCCTTTCACAATTCCGAACAGGACAGAACTAACCATCTCCCTGGGACTAACCAATTCCCGCGCCTCTGACATATTAAAGTAAGAAACAAGGGAACCCTTTTTCTGAATGAAGTTTTTGTAATGCTTAAACAAAGATGTCTTACCAGTTCCAGCAGCACCCAGAATCAAGAAACTGCGGGGCGCATGCCTGTCAAAGGTATCTTTAAAGAGCTCGGCAATAAAGGTATTATGATCTAGTGCGGATGGCTGATCAGTTCTTCTTGGTAGGAAGTACTTGGGTAGTTTTCCCTCTTCAATGACGAATGGGTTGGGCGCAATAGGAGTTTTTTCCTTCTCACGCAAGATTTTTTCTATGATCTCAACCATCGCACTAACGTCATGTTTAGTCCCTTCAATCGATTTCTCGAGGTAGTCAAACGCCCCTTGCCTAAAAGACTGGCGGACATATGAATTAGATCCGTATGCGGTTACCATAACGACCTTAACACCTGGGATAAGAGCTCGAGCAGAATTAGCAATCTGAAACCCCCCGTCGTCTCTCAAAACTCCGCTTTTGTCGTGATATTTCATCTTGATATCACAAAAGATAACATCGAAAAGACCTTTCTCGATGCATTGTAGCGCGGCTTCTACCTCAGTAGCAACCTGCGTCAGCGGGTATTTTGCGCGCAGTTTTTTCTGGACTCGCTTCACCCAGTCTAGATCGTCATCTGTAATGAGAATACAACATTCTGTCATCTCATGCCCCTTTTGGCAGCTCTATGCTCACAGTGGTTCCTTCTTGTTGAACGCTTGAAATGTGAATTTTCCCTCCCAAGGCCATGATTGCCTTTTTCGCGATGTAAAGGCCCATTCCTCTCCCTTTCTCCTTGCCTTTGCTAAATTTTAGATCAAATACTTTTGGCATAAATGTCGATGGTATTCCGAACCCCGAGTCTTTAACTGATATCCTAACGTTTTCTTCTTCTCTTTGTCCTTTTACTACTAGCAGTCCTCCTCCAGGCATGGCCTCTAAGGCATTCTTGATAACATTTTTTAAGATAATGGTAAACAATGTCCTATCACTGGCTATTGATAAGTTTCTAGGATTTATCAGCAATTCCACGTTCACATTAGTGTCGTGAGTCAAGTCAGCAATAATATCGTTAATTCTTGCTTCAACATTGAAGTATTCCGGAGTTAGTGAGCGAACAAATGGCAGCTGTTCCATTTCTTTTACAAATTGGGCAATGTCACGTGTTCGCTGTGTTATAGCTGCACAAATTTGGTTTAGCTTAGCGGAGGCTGGACGCTCGACACTTTCATCGACTTCATCTTCTAGGTCTTCGGTAAGAACATTGATGGATCTGACAGAATTTTTCAAATCGTGGTAGAAGTCCTCCAAAATAATCTTGAAGTCTTGACTGGGGAGCAATCCAGAATCTTTTGATTCATTCGAAGTAAGAACATGTTTCAAGTTGTCGTAGTTTCTAATTTGTTCAAATTGACACTTCTTCAATGCGTTTAGAACTGAAGTCAATTCGGCCTTTAGAATGCCAATTTCTTTCGACAATGCCGTACGCTCCTTTTCCAGACTGAGTGCCAAGTCACCATCACTAAGAGACCGGAAGAGATCCCGTGTTGAACCGAGATCGTGATTGTTTTCGAGAATATATTGAACGTCGCGAACCTTGGGAGTCTTCTTAAAGGAGATATCTCCCCGCATCACCATATCTCTGTATGTCTTGCGAAGGGTACTTAAAAACAGTGGGGAGGTATTATGCTTTTCAACTTCACTGTCCAAGATCAGCTCTACATCTTCTGCATCCATTGTGGTTATGGTCTCTTTTGCCTGAAGATAGAGAGCGTCCCATTTACTCCCAGTAATTATGCCAGCTTCTTTTCTAACAAGGTCCCTAATTTTAGTGGCATCCTCTTTGTGGTCCTGGCATACGAAGCAAATACGTATACTTTTCTTAAGCTCATCTAAGTTCGCGGACTTTACCACATAGTCATCTGCTCCTATGGACTTGGGATCACCTCGATAGGAACTGTATGCTGAGCATAGTATTACCGGAAGTTGGCAATATTCCTTTCTAATGTTTTGCAATAGGTCCAGACCGTCCTCCTCTTTCAGCTTGATATCCAAAACGACCAAGTCTGGCCGCTCTTGTTGCAACGTCTCAAGAAGCCGAAACCCGCCGCTCACTGTAACAACTCTGTATCCCTCATCTTCGAGTTCTTCCGCGTACATGATTCTAATTATCTTTTCATCTTCAACGACAAGTATTTTTTTCATAGGAAATGCCGATGGACTAGATTCTCCCGAACCTGTATGTTGAGTTTCCCCTTTTTCTTTAAGCCACTTCCCCCAATCATACTTTACCCTGGCCGTTCACAGGTGAGATCGAGTTTTGAACCACTCAAAACTTCCTTGGCAGAACTTGTCTGCAATGTATGATAACAACCTGACTGAGTTCTATAATAGCAAATTCACGATCTCTTGCCAGCAGTTACACTCGCCAACCTGATAATTTTATCAAAGATTTCTAAGCTATATCACAACTTTTGTCAAGTTTTGGCCAAATATGTTAAGGTCGTAAGGAAGTCAGCCTAATCTGAGTTTATGGCACGAGCTTATGTGTAAATTCGCCATCTTATATAGCGAAAAGTTAAAGGAGTATGATCTTGGCCATGTCCTTACCCAAGATAGATACCAAAATTTTATCGAACTATTTCAAGAAAGACTTGGCCACTATTCCGATTTTAGAATTGTGACTCCCCCTTATGCCACTGACAGTGATCTGAAACTCATCCACACCGAGGACTATATTAGACGTGTCGAAAGGTGCGAAAGCAGGGACCCATTTGATACGCCGCTTTCTCCTGGCTTAGTGAGAGCCGCAAAGCTGTTGGCAGGAGCGGGGAAGTATGCGGGAGAGATAGTTCACTCTGGAGAATATGCCAAAGCGTTTGTTATCGGGGGAGGAGTGCAACATGCAAGCAGGAACCGCGAGAAAGGTTTTGGTGTGTTCAGTGACGTAGGAATCTGCGCCCAGAATTTAGTGCAAAACTTTGGTGTTACAAAGATTCTTATCATTGATACAGATGCCCATGCGGGCGACGGCATCTACGAAATTTTCTCCGAAGATCCAAGAGTGTTGTATCTATCCATGCATCAGGATCCTTCGACGCTGTATCCTGGCAAAGGTTTTGTAGATGAGATTGGCAACGGTTTGGGCAAAGGCTATTCCGTCAACGTCCCTTTGCCACCCCACGCGGGGGACACGGTCTACGAATATGCGCTGAACCAAGTTTTCATTCCTTTGGCTGAAGAGTTTGAGCCGGAAATCATATTGATGGTGGATGGCAGCGACCCACATTTCACAGATCGCATTACGCAAATGGGACTGACTCTGAAAGGAATAAAGATGGTAGCAACGCTTGTAAGCGAGACGGCAGATAGAATCTGCGCGGGCAAGCTCGTCGATTTTGTGGGCTCCGGCTACAGCTCCAGTCCCCAGATCGTGTCCCTCGGCTGGCTCGCTTCGATTGCAGGTGTCACAGGAACTGAAGTTGCAATAGAAGAACCTCAGCCGATACCACCTGACTTGAAACCAGACCGTGGATTGAAAGAAGCTAGGGAGACTGTTCGAAGCATCAAAAATAGACTTTCAGCCTACTGGACGTGCTTAGGTTCATGAAGTCATTGTGACCCCATTTTTTCTTTTGGTTAAGGGATACTGATTACGCGGGATTCCTTTAAATGGAATAGAGTTTGCCATATCCCTTTATGGGCATTTCTGCTTCTGGAAAATTAATGGGGAATAACACGTCTACATTTCCTACCTGTCCAATTCCATAACCATACCCAATAAAATAAAACCCCTCTCACATGAACTCTTTTTTCCACATGGATGCGGAAAATCTCAAAATTCTTTTGCGCATAGCTTGAAAATGACAACGGTTGTCAATGAAGAGGCCGTAAAATGGATTAACAGGGTGAGCAGAGAATGAAAAGCGCGTAACCGTTCATGGGACGGCAAATTTCTTTTCAAAAAATCCAACAAAGTCTACTTATCTCTGAGATCTCTGTGGGCTCAAGCGATGAAATGGAGCGGGCGAGAGAATTCCATCTCAAAAGGAGGACAAGTAATCATGACACAGATAATAGGACCACCATATCCGCCGTTTCCTTACATGCTCTACGAGGACTTTTCCAGGCTAGCGGAACCAGGCAAATCGATTACCAGTTATAGTGTAGATTTGCCACTGATATCACAACAGGGTTTTGGATGATCTCGATTGTCGATGCATAGCAGGTATAATCTGGAGATTTGTCCTTTGAGTAAAGATCAACAAACGAGATCTTTACCCCTCAATTGTGTGGTCGAGCCCGGCGGCAAGTAGATATCGAAACTTCAATCAGGCAGAGTGGGAACCTCGATGCACAGCAGGTAGCGAAACTGCAAAATGACTGGGACAGACAACACCCTTATGGCAAATCCTATGTTCTCGGAGACATAGACTTCTTACCAGAAACACGATTGAAACGAGTTTACTCTGGAGCAGGCGGCGGGAGTCGAACCCGAGCCTTCGCTCGTTAACTAACTGACATCACAGGAAATACTTCTGGGCTACTGGGTATGTACTGGCTATTATGTCAAGACTATCCCAAGTAGAGGTTTTGTTCCCTATCAGGTTCACGGGCTTTCATTTCAGCGTCCTTGGTCCAGATGTGCACTCTGTAAGACAAGCCACTGTATTTTCTCTTAAGACGCTTGGCTTCCTCAATAGTAGACGTATCCGTCAAATCGATGCCTTGCATCGCATGATGCCGTTCAAAAACCGCACACACCTCACACAACCGGGAAAGGACCTCAACCCCCGTCGCAGGTATGATACTGAAAGGCCTACCTTGTTGCACACAAGTCCTGAGCATCTCACAAAGTTCTTTTGCAAGTCTCCTTCGGGTCTGTCCGTCGTTAACGTCTCCAATATGATCCCCCAATTCAAAGATGCACGGAAGTGGTACATACAATCGGCTACCACTTTCTATTGCCAGGGTGATACGGCTTTTAACCTTTTCGGCAACGGACTCATCATAGAAACGAGGAACCTTGAACAGCTCAAGGAGATAGCTCGTGTCTATGACATAAGCAAAAGTAGTCATGGCAGCTTTTGAATCCAGGCCAGGGCCTTTTGTTTTTGATTTTCTTCAAACCTTGGAGCCAGATACTGTTCAACCACTCGGCGAGTGACCAAATCCCCAAGGGGTCCCCGCTCAAGAAATTCGTCGTACCTCGGCAGATCATATAGTCGAATCAGCTTAAATGCCATCTCTTCAGTGTCCCAGGCGCAAAATGCTACTCCCTCTAACTGCTCCGATTCCAATCCATTTAACGTGACTGGATTATGAGTTGTAACTAAGACGTTTAGTTTCCGCCGGTCACAGCAAGATTTCATCGCATCCGTCAAAAGCCTTAATCTGCTCGGATGCAAGCCATTGTCAAATTCTTCGATCACTACCCGAGAATTATGATCAACCGTTTCCAGGGCTGTCAAGACAGCAAGACTGCGCAGAGTGCCATCGGACAAGAGACGGGCATCCACAAGCCAGTCACTATCAACCTCCCGCAGCCCAAAAATCACGTCGTTCAGACGTGTCTCCACAAAGTCCATACCGTAGTATGGTTCTTCAGGCAGGTGCTTTATCCATCCGACCAATCGCTCTAGGCTCCGTTTCTGTTCCTTAGTCCCTTTGCTGAGCCCATACAAAACGGCAGAAAGATTGGCTCCGTCCCGCGAAAGAATGCGATTTCCCATGCGTTCATACACCCGCATGAGTTTTGGATTCGGATCAAAGACAAAGGAAGCGCGAAGATAGTTCATTATACCGTTAACTACCTCAACACACACTTGATATTTAGTATTTTTCGTAGCGAATTCCTTGTACTCGGAAAGAACTGAGTGGTTGCTTGAAACATGCACGTGGGGCTTTTTTCCTCCGCGCGCAAAGTTGTTGTACTCCACTTTGATGTCCGCTGAAGCTCGGCCTGGTCGTCTCCCCACGGTTTTAAAAATTGTCGGTCCTTCAAGAAAAGCAAGACTTTCACTAATGATCCTTGGTTCCGGTTTAGTCCCCACACTGACCGTGTAGCCAAAGGGTCTCATCTCACCCTCGAAGTTGATCGAGGCAAAAAACCCAAGGTCAAAAGAGTTTTGGCCGTGCCGAGCGCACTCCGCTAATCCCCCTCGAATCTCAAGACCATTCACACCTCTACCCACGTCGGATATTTCATGAAGTGGACGTCCGTGAGCGATAAAAGAGAGTAGTTCCACCCCTTCTATGACATTGCTTTTGCCCGAACCATTAGGCCCAATAAGCACTGTAAGCGGCCTGAAAAGGTCTAGTGCTGCGTGGGCAAATCCTTTGAAATTAATGAAGTGATGCATCGCCTAATCCCTATGAGTTCGTTTTCTTCGTATGCGTATCATCTTTCTTTGATCAATTAAAGCCTTGGTGACAACCTCGCTCGACCACCTTGCATATCTCCGAGTCATATCCGACCGCGTATGCCACAGGATGTCCTTCACAAGCTCCACCTCAGCCCCTTGATTCAGCATTTGACAGCCCAGGGTACCTCGGCCATTATCGCTACTTATCCCATCCCCAAACTTGGTAAAGATAACACACCCCGCCCCATTTGAGAACCAAGAAGAGGCTGTAAAGATGTCAGTTTGGTATCTGTGTCTCAAAACATGGGTTGCCCGAGCACATATAACCTCACATTATCGATGCTCGTCTGTCGAACCGCTTCACTGAAAATATGTAATTGAAATCGTAACATCTGTCAATCCGAGAGCGGGGACGTCTTGATGAACCAGTGTACTGGAGGCTGTTATCGGAGAAAAGAATTGATGCGGATTTTTGTCCCGGCAAAGGAAGTCTACTCTTGACTCATGCATTTGCGCAGGCTCAGATGGGTGCGGACAAGCTTTTCAAAGAAGATCGGGCATCCTTGTATTTCCAATGCATCAACAAGGGTGTCATTCAGTATCAATACTGTATCCGGGCGGTATGCCGCAATAAAGCTCCTGAGAGAACGACTGACTTTTGGCCTGTTGAGTGGGCCGGCCTTGACTTCCACGGCAAACAGTCTGTCTTGCGTTCGGATGACAAAGTCAACTTCCGCGCCTGAACTGGATCTCCAAAACGAGATAGTATGCAAAAGAGGGTGGGTGTGCTTGCATAGCTCGGTAAGAACCAGGTTTTCCGTCAGCGCACCGCAGTCAGCCCGCTGATTAACGGGGGCGAAACCACCGAATAATAAGTTGCGCAGGCCATTATCCAAGAAGAAGATCTTCGGCGTGGAGGTGATTTCCGCGCGTTTGCCGCCGACAAATGGGTGGACAAGTTTGAGCACATGGCTTTCTTCCAGGAGGTTCATATATTCAATCACGGTGTTGACGCTGATGGCCAGGTTTTCGGCCCAGTTAGAGAAGTTGACCATATTGCCGATCTGGGAGGCGGCCAACGAGAGAAGCTTTCTGAATGCTTCCGGGCGTCTGATCCGATAAAGATCGGAGGCATCTCTGAGGACAAACGCCTCCACCAGTTGGGCAAGGATTTCCTCCTTGTTCTTGTTGAGCACCACCTCGGGATATCCACCCCATAAGAGCAGATGTTGCCAGGTATCTCTGGCGATTTCTTCCTCGATCAGCGGGGGCAGCCCGGCCTGCCATGACTCCGCCATTCCGAAAGGGAGCAGCAAGTGCCGTGATGCTCGACCTGCCAGAGATTCCCTTGTTTTGCTCCGGAGGTGATAGCTGGATGATCCGGTAACATAGATTGGCGCCCCTGGTTTTAAGTCCACCAGGGCCTTAAGGAAAAGCCCTGCCTCCGGCAGGTGTTGGATCTCCTCAAAAAACAATCCGGGTACGGGCCTGGCAATTTCATCCACACTGTTCAGGAATAAGGCCGCTGATTCGCATAACTGCCGACAGGAATGTTCCTCACAGTTAATGAGCAGGAAAGGGTCGGGCAGTTCAGCCAAGTGGCGCCAGATGAGAGTCGATTTGCCTGATTGTCTCGGCCCCACCAGCAAGCATATCTTGTCTTTTGCGCATTGTAGAGGCATATGGAGATGCCTGGGCACAAACCGGGCGGGCAGATGACTGCGAGCGGTACTTGGCCACGACGACCGATCAAGAAGCCATGGATTATGCCTTGCCAGAACTTGAAATGTGACTTGGTCTATTGTCATTAGAAATTGTTATGAAAAAATACCAGGGTTAATATTGGGTAGTATTGAAGGATATCAGACTTATTTTTAAGTTGCAAGAGAAAATGTGCGTGGACCGTACTCCGGCATCCCCGCCGGTTCAAAACCATTTAGGTCTTTGAAAACACGGTCGCTCCCTCGAACCCATTTGTTTCATAAGGCTAAAATGATACGGATTTTCAGGCATGAGATTGATGTTGGAAGGAATGGAATGCTGTCTTATTCAGCCGGATCCGGCCTTTTTGTTCTCTATCAGAAGCCTTCTGCTTTTTCCTCTCTGCGTGATCCCTTTGGAAATCACAAGTTTTGCGCCGACACTCACCCCGTCGTTCACTACATTGTGATCGTGGCTTAAGGCCTTTGCCTTGACGCTTTGAGTGCGGGGGTATTTGTATCCTACATATTTCTTCAGTAAATGGTCTTCAATTTTGATGAGCGAGCGTTCCCGTCTGCCACTGCGAGGCACGAGCGGGCAGGTATCCTTGACTTTCCTATCCCCCTTGCTTTGTGATTTCAATTTGGAACTGAACCCTTGAATAATTCCCATAGCAAAGTCGGTCTTTCGATATCGGTTTAGCCCGTTGTCTTTGTTGTATTCATCCCACTGCGAATTAATAGATTGCCGGACAAAATCATAGACATAGTGGGCTATGTTTACGTTTTGTATTGTTCCGCTGATTTCCAAGACGCTTCCCATTTTACCCTTGTCCATTACATAGGCAGGCACCCAGATCCCCTCGACAAAATAAAAATCCGTCAATAAACGAGCCAGGGCATATTCCTCGCGAAAATGCCGCAGAGCGGGCTTGCCGACAAAGACGCTGACAAAATTCCGATTTTCCTCATGGGCTAAGATGTCTACATTGTGTTTTCCGATGAGCTGGTGGGCCTTTGCCATGGCCGCTTCGGCTTCATGCTGATTCCGGCTTTGGGCCAGCGCCATCAACTTTCTGATCCGAACCATGATCTTATCTTCCGGCCTGGACGACTCACGAACAACCCGTTCATCGAGCGGCTTATATTTACCGGAAGCCTTCGGATTGGCTCGAAGCAGATAACAGGCCCTCTGAAACGCCGGTCCGTGTGGAGGTTCGTTGCGGGCGCACAAGACTTCGTCTGCAAACTGATGGGCCATTTCATGCGTAAGAACCTCGACAACAGAGTCCCAGGAATGGTTCAGAACAAGATTTCGGCTCAGGGAAATCTCGCGTTTTTCACCGGACCAATGCCCAAATCTGCTTTTTGTATCCCGTAGACTGAACAGGGGTTTCCGCATCATGTCTTTGTGCGACGACCCCAGGACCAATAGCGCCGCTTCCCATTCACAAGCCAGGCCGTACAGAATACGATATTCCAGTTCTTCCCGGATAAGGATTTTCCCTTGCTTCCATGGAGACATTCTATTTATGGTCTACCCTCCCAGCTTTGGGGGTAAACACTATTGTTCTGTTTTCATTGTCAATATGTATTTTGTAGTGATTCATGAAGTCCATGCCCAAAACGCCGTCAAATTTTGTTCTCTCTCCAAGGGGCAGATCCAATATCGCTACAGGGAAGTCGATTCTGCTCAGATTTCCGACCTGAATAGAATCCAGCCTCGCCAATTGCGCCTGGATGTCCGTGGTCATCGTTTTAAGTGTTATGGAACTGTCAGGTTCTGCTTCCAACCGAAGGCCCTGCGACAATTCTTTTGAGAGAATAGTGATCCCAGCCCCGGTATCGACCAATACCTTGGCTTTGAGGAAGCCGTTCAAAACGACAGGCACTATAATATGCCCCTCGGCGGGTGAGAACCTGACAATGGTCATCACCTCCTCTCCAGTTTCTTGGCCAGTCTCCTCTCCGGCTGTTCCCACACTTTCCTTTTTGGCTTCCGAGTGTGTCTCTTCTTGCCCTTTTTCGGCAGGAGATTGTTCTTCTACCTTTGCAGACACTCTTTCCACGTCGTCCAGAGAATAGTACACGTAGATGTCGTACGCCTCCCTGTCGGCTTGAGAAGCATATTTGAGAAACTGGGAAAATTCCTTATCGGCCAACTCATAATTGGCCTGGCGGTAGTAGATCGCACCGAGACGATAGTGGGCCGGCGAAAACTTTGGGTCTATTTCTATTGCCTTTTGATAGCACTGTATTTCGGTATCAGAATCATCATCCAGAGCTGTGCCTTTTTCAAACCATTCTCTGGCCGTGAGCGTCCCGGGGGGCGCTTCGTGACGGGACTCGGTCTTTTGCTGATCCAACCGGGACTTGTTTTCGGATGCGTTCCTGCCGGGGGGCTTGTCTTCGGGGCTCTTAGTGCTGAGGGGCTCTTTCAGTGATTTGCTTTGGAGGCGGTTGCCTGTTTTTTTGGGGGAGTATGCTTTGGTCCCGGATACCGGCCGGTGGTCCTTTGCTGCGATGCGGGCGTTCCCTTTTGCTTGAGCTTTATTCTCGCTGTAGCCGGGTTTGCTAACCGTCTGGTGCGTTTTGGCATGGCGGACGGACTTGACATACTTTGCCACGGAGAGTGCCGCAATCCCTACCAAGGCAACGAGCAGGCATGCCTTATACCGCCTTTTCCTTTTTCCACGAACATACTTTTCAATGTTAACGCCGCAAAGCACGCAATAGGCGTCATCCGGTTGACTAAATCCGCACTTTGGGCATATCATTTTTGCAAGCCTTGTTCAAAAGTACAAAGCCCCACATCTCTTCATGAGAAGCAGGGGCTTTGTATTCAGTTCATGGAATCCCTTGTGGTTGGGGTCAACAGATCATAATACCGATTTTCAAAGGAGGCTAGCAGCAGGCCATGTCTTTGTCAAGGATTCTACGTGGCAAGAGTGTGTTGATATAGTTGTACGGTCAGACGTTTTTCTGGCGCAGGCCCCATGGACCACGGGGCAAATCATTGCGGGCATGAATCTTGCTGTGTCGTAAGAACTTAGTTCGCTTCGCTCACAATTGGAATGGTGGAATACTGGAATGGTGGAATGTTGGGTTTAAGAGGATTTTTGTCTTTTTTTCTTTTACATCATTGCAATATTCCATTATTCCCTGATCGAACTTGCAATAGCGCCAATAAATATCTATAACTTCAATAGGTTGTAGAAATTCCGAGACGTTTCAATACCCCGCTGCTTGCGGCGGGGTTGCCGCTCAGTTCCCTGTCCCCTGGCGGGAGAGGGTTAGGGTGAGGGGGTATAAAAAGGGTGTTTCCTTATGATACCCCGCCCGCTTGCGGCGGGGAGCTTCAT
>JABXJW010000409.1 GCA_013375395.1 Desulfobacterales bacterium | reverse complement strand
GATACGGTTCTTAAATACACTCGCTGAATATTCATAGATCTCTTCTCGCTGCTCCCGTGTGAGCATCTCACTAGTATCCTTCAGCAGCCTTCCAGTCGGCACACAATCGAAGAGCAACAGGTTATGCAAACCCCGCTCTATGGCCAGTTGGTGCATCTTTTTATACAAACCCCTACGAGTCCCAGTACGGGTAGCATACGAAGAAATACCTACAAAAACACCCTTTGATTTCATCTTCTCCATTCCTTGAAGAGCAGTTTCAAAAAGGCCGTTCACTCCTCTCAAGCGATCATGCTCCCGGAGATAGGGGCTGTCCAGGCTCCCGAAGAGCGAATAGAGACCAGCATCAGCAAGCTTCTCCACATTCTCGTCCGTAAGCAATAAACCATTTGTGAAAAGGATGGGCATTGTTTTATTCTGATCAACATGTGATATGAGTTCATATATGTCCTCTCTCAACAGGGGTTCTCCTCCCGTGAAGGCAATAATTGTTATACCGAGATCCTGGCCATCATCGATGAGTTTTTTAGCCTCCTTTGTCGAGAGTTCCTTGATATCATTTCTTAAATGGTCGCCTGCGCTGCAGTGAGAGCACTTACACTGGCACCTGTATGTTACAGCAAATGTCATGGCAACGGGAAAGGCTCTTCCATAGAGGTGCGTTTTTACAAGTCCTTTTAGAGCCCTGAACTGAGGACGGGAACCGACAGGCGGTGCAAAGCTATTGGTAACTTGCTTACCCTTCCAGGTCCCGAGATTCTCGTATTGTTTATAGAATCTGGCCTGTAAAAAGAGCATGGTGAAAAGCCTAAACCTATTTATGATCGGATTTAGCAGGCCTGTATCGATAATCTGACCGTCAGCAAGTCTCTTGTAAGCTATCAGTTTTAAACCGAAGAGCTTCCAATAAACTCGTTCTGTTTCGAAATAATTATCCATTTCTCAGGAGGTCAATGGGCAATAACATGTGATTTCGGAAGTGCGAAAATGGGGATCAGCCTGTCAAGCACTGACTCCATTTATCTCCTCCTTTATACGAATGACTTAGCGGTAGATGCCGTACTCCTTGGTGAAATCGATCATGGCTCTGACGGTCTCCTCTTGACCATCATCAATTTGAGTCCCAGGGCTTAGGATGTAACCGCCGTCCCTACCGCAGTAGTCGATGAGGTCCTTGCAGCAGGCTTTCACCTGATCCGCCGTACCGGTCGCAATTAACGTGATCGGCACGTTCCCCATGAGGCAGCACACATCACCGAGAAGATCCTTCGCCCGGCGCATGTCCGTCCGGTCGAAGAACCAAACAGTCGAGCCTTTCGGGAGCTCGGTGATAAAGTCCAGCCGCCCATTGTACTCTCCCTCTGCAAACGGTGCGGGTATTAGCCCTTCATCAATCATGTCGAGCATGACCTGCTTGAATGTCGGCCAGTAGAACTTTGCATACTGCTCCCTTGACATGAAACCATCAGAGCCCTTGTGCAGCGGCATCATAACAAGCGGAGTGTCACCCAAAGGGACCTCCATTACGGGAGTGAGGGCTGCCACCTTTTCACACGCCGCAATGATCTTATCGGGGTTACGGTACAAGTCCGTCATAATGCCACGCGTGCCTCGCAACGAATCGCCCACGACATCAAAGGGCGCCGCACCAAACCCCCTCGCAAGGCTTGGATAGCCCATCGCGTGGAGACGCGTCATCGTGTCAAGGGTAACTTTCATGGGTTGCATAGAGAGTTCCGCCGCTTTTTTCAGAAGGTTCAGGGCCTCCTGGACTTCCGGATCTATAAAGGGCATGTAGGGAGGGCCAAAGCCGATGCCTTCAACCGAAAACTTGGGCAGCTTTTGCAATCCCTTTAGGGCGAGGTGCAGACGTGGCATATAGTGCCGTAACACAAAATCAGTGGGATCGTCGAGAAAGAGGGGATACTCATCGGCCTTCATGTACTCCTGTTCTAGGAACTGATACTGAATATCGTCAGGGAGCCCATGCCCTGCCCACTTCATATTCGTCTGGCAGAGAAGCTCCATAGATGGCCCGGACATCAAAAATAGGAATGAGGCGCTGGCGGGCTCAAAGTCCTTCT
>JABXJW010000083.1 GCA_013375395.1 Desulfobacterales bacterium | reverse complement strand
ACCAATAATTAAAATGGCGTTTAACGGATTGGTCCACGTTTCGACCTCTTCCCACACCCATTCCCTGTTCACATAATCTTCCCAAGTTTCGACCTCCTGCCACGTGGCTGCAAAAACTGGGCTAGCTGTCGCTAACACTATGGATAAGACTATCAGCAGGAGGGCGAATGCCTTTGTCTTTGACATTTACACCCCCCTACACGTAGATTTCGTATTTCACGGTTATGGTGTACTGGCCTTCCACAAGGTCGTGGGAAGTTATGGCACCACAATGCCATACTACCCACCAAGTTGCTTCTTCGCCCACCATTAGCATGGGCGCTAGTGTCCCGTCGTAGACAGTACCAGCGGCTGGGTCTTTGATGACCGCAGTCACTCGAGTGAGGGACTTTGCGGTGTACATGTCGGCGGCGTATGTTTTTGAGATATAGACGTGCACATTTATCGTGTCTAGGTTGGTTCCCACTTCCACCGTCTTGGTCTGGCCAGTGTCTAGGTACATCGCAAATAATCCAGCGTCACCTGATAATTCCACCGAGTATATCTTAGTTTCCGAAGTTTTCAACCCCGGATCCGCCGCTACCAATGTTATATTCGCTCCTGGGGGGGGCACTGTCGCCAACAGGACAAAGGCCACAAGACTCGCGCATAGAACCGTGGACAGTATTGCCAGTTTCTTTGGTATCACTTAAACCACCTCCCTTTTTTAACGGATAAGCATTTCATGTTAGTCCCCCCTAGCGTATCTCCAGCCGAGCATCAAAGCCAGCACCACCGTCAGGGTTATCGGGATGTATAGCCCGATCAGCCCCGCCATAGCCGAGATGAATAACCCGGCTGTGAACATTATTAGGGCGGCTTCGGGCTTCCTACCCCTCACCAGCCCGAACCCAACGGCGGCGAGCATCAGGGCGATCATAAATGCCAATAGTTCGTTTATGGGCAAGCTCACCCTATCCACCCCCGCCCCGCGCCATGGATACTATACTATACATCAAAGCGCCGATGAATGGCCATATTAAGACTGCCGAAACATAGATCGGGACATCAATCAGCATACAATTCATCGTCCACGCGAGCAACCCCCCGAAGAATAGCGCAACGGCAAGCGTGACCACAAATGATTGGTCGAAAGTTATCCCCGAACCAAATACTTTAATGCCAGCTAGAAGCGACAAACCAACTACCGTGATAATGATGCCAGTCACAAGTGCCATGTCCCAAAATGAAAGGTAAAAGCCTACTTCTTGCCCCCATAAATCGAACCCGACAAATTGAGGGGGGGGTGGAAAAGCGGCGATTCCACTCAAGCTCCCCAACATGAAGAAGAAGAGTAGATACAGCACACAGAAAAACATAATTTCGGTTGATTTCATCGTTTCTACCCCTTCTTAAACAGTTTGCTCCACAACGCGGCGCTTATAATTGCAATCAATGCGATAGCCGTTACGAAGATCCATGTCGGGAGCCATCCAATCGACCACGCCAACATAATGCCCACGAACATCATAAACAACCCGGGCATAGGGTCGTGGGAACTCTTGGACAGGTTAAAGCCAATAAACGCCATGCCAGCGATAAGGGCAAACGATGACATGACGGGAAGCCACATCGCGGGATCTGCTGATGGAATGTCTGGCGTGTCTCCGGGGTCTGACGGATCGGGGAAGGGACCGGGAAGGGTGTCCGTTTCATAACTAATTTCCCCGTCCGTGTTGCCCGATAACTCATTACTTATGCATGTAGTGTCAAAGAAGATACCGTTTGGTCCACAAAAATTTCCAGTTAGCGTGTTGTAATTACAGTTATTGAATAGTCCAATATCGTATGCGGCATTGTGCTCGCACACGTTATTGGCAATTTCATTATACCCACAAAAGTCGTATAGAAGAATACCCCATTTGTTGTAGCTGGAGGTATTGTTGGTCACAGCGGTGTTGTTGGCTTGCATTAAGAAAATACCGTAACTCGCGACATGAGTGACATCGTTGGAATCGAGGGTGCAATAATCCGACCAAGAGATGTAAATTCCATGAAGGGTATCTTCAACAATATTGTAAGAGACGGTGATATGGGAAGACTCGACCACGAGAATGCCGTATCCATGACCAAAAGTTCCTGCATGACAGTAGTTATTTACGATCCTTCCATTGGTCACATTGAGGATATAAATCCCTGCCCATACGGTAACATTCGTAATCGAACAGTCCCTAATAATAAAGTAGGCGGTTGTATTTTGAATATCTATGCCATTTACCCCCGAGGTTCCTGTGATTTCCCACCCCTCGATTCGATAGGGGTCCGATTCTGTTCCTGTACCACCAGTGACCCCGTGGGCTTCATCGAACATACTATTGTTTGTGATTAAAATTGGCTCGTGCGAGGTATAAGCGGAGACTAAAGGAACGGAACCAAGGCTGACAGCTAAAAATAGCAAAACCACTATGCCCAATGCTAAATAGGTTTCGGGCGACCGCATTCGCACTCCCCCACTACCAGCGACTACTTCTCTTTGGCTTGTCCGACGGCCCAGTAGATCACTGCCAGCAAAAGTGCGATGACGTAGAACAATGGTATCAAATTAACCATTGTCTTAGCCGACCCCGTCATGGAGGCGGCCGCACTTGACACCGTGTCAATGACGATCGGGGTTACGGATAGCCCGACGATCAATACCACGAGTACGCCGATAATGGACCGGATGTTTATGGTTGCCATTTTTTCCCCCCGTTTTAGTTCAGCGTTCCAATATTGGAACGATGTCCATTTTTGATATGTGAACACCTACTATAAATAGGTATTTTTATGCGATTATTTGGATTTCCCCTCAAAGAGGTACGACATGAAGACGCTAACTAGGGCGAGAAACGGCATGAAGTAGAGTAGCCTCCAATCCCAGTAGTTAGAGGTGGGCAAAGCGAACACGATGAAAAAAGGGATAAGGAACAGCATCAAATTAATCTTGAAGAAGCCACGATCTTTTATCCACAATCTCCACAACCCGAAAAATGATAGAAAGAAGAAAATAAGTCCACGGCTCAAGAGGATGAAGAATCCTGCCGTTGTCAAGTAATACATGGGGACAACAATTGGAGCTTGAGTCAAAAAACCTATTCCTTGAGGTAGAATCAAGAAGAAAGCTCCAGCTATGATGGCTGTGGGCAGCAAGGAATCCCTCAAGGATTTTCTGTCAAAAGCCAGTACATACAGCGTGAAAATGATGGCGACAAACAACCCCGTCCAATAGTGAGCAAGAAAGACCAGAACCAAGAACAGGGGGGCGACCTCCCTCTTGCCCCTGAAGTAGAACCCGAGCATGAAGTTGAAGAAGGATATGGCGAATATCTGGGCGTAGATGTTGGAGAGCGGCATGAGGGGTGCCAGTAAAAAAACCCACTCGGGGTATTTTACGAAAGGTTTGAGCATAAAATAAATACTAAAAACAAACATGAAGTTGATGAATATCGGGAGCGCGGTATCTCTAACAAATGAGGGGAGAATCAAGTACATCGATCTCAATACCAGGAGAGTCAGATCGTGCCCCTGGCCGAGCAACCCGGTGGTGATGTAATATGGGTGATCCCCCGTGACGTAGTTAAAGCCCACTGTTTCGATACTAAAAACTACGAAGAAAACGAGAACCGATAAAAAAAGCAGCTTCCTCAATCTTTCCCCCGCCCCATGATCGCCCCTATGACCTTCCAAGCTACTTTAGGGGCGAGTCCCCTGTCAAAGTTCCAAGTCCTGTGGGTTTCCTTCCCCACCGTGAGCTCTCCCCGAACCACCACCATAGTGAACTCCTTTTTTGAAACCTCGCGGCCCCCGTCAAATATCCTGTCCTCCACCAGAACTTGCAGGGATCCATCTTCATCGGATACTACTCTTGCACTTATCACTTGCTACCCCCCCTCATCAGACCCAGTATCCTCCTTGTCGCTTGTACGGGATTCCTCAACGCATAGGAAATCGCCCGCTTCTTGTTCTTCGACAGAGTGCTCAAGGCGACCGTATCAACAGCCCTCGCCCGGTAACGCTCCAGATCCTCTTTCGTCAGGGTATCCGTCCGGACCAATACTTTTTTTGGGGAATACTCATCGTAGTCTTGGGTGAGCAAGTGTCGCTTTTGAATCACGGTTTTCTCAAGCTCCGTCCCTGGCAACGGGATGGCTGGGGAAAAATCACCGTCGTGGGGTTTGATCTCCCTCCACAACGCCACGGAATCCGAGATGGTCTCCTTTGTCTCCGAAGGCATTCCAATAATGAAACTTGCCGTGGTTTTTAATCCAACTTGATGCGTCAGCTTGAATGCCCGTTTTATCTCGCCCACGGTCAGCCCCTTTTTCATTCCATTGAGCATTCCCTGGTTCCCGCTCTCGACCCCGTAGAAGATTAACCAGAAGCCCGCTTTTTTCGCCAATCTTAGCAATCCCTCATCGACCAGCTTTTCATTGGCTCGGAACGGTGCCTTGTAGACAATTTCCTTGTTTAGCTTGTTATCGATTATGAGGTTCAAAAGTTCCTCGGCCCATTCCCGATTCAGATTGAAAGTGTCATCTTGGAAGAAAATTTCTCGCATGCGATACTTCTCATGCAACCACTTTATCTCCTCGATGACCAGTCCGGGCTTTCTGTATCTTACTCTGTTTTCCCATACAGATTTGGAACAGAAAGTGCAATGGAATGGGCAACCTCGAGACGCCATCGTGTACGCGGAAGGGTAAGCGCCTACTGGAGGAACACCAGTAAATTTACTGATATCGACCAAATCCAAATTTGGCAGGGGTAGATAATCCAAATTTTCAGCCAAGGGACGCGGCTCGTTCATTTTGCCGTTATAGCATGCCCCCCTGATTTTCTCAAGCGGTTTCCCTTCGGCGAGCTCCAAGAATGTGTGCTCACCCTCACCGACCACGACCACATCGACCAACGGGAAGGTGTCGAAAATCCTTGACTTCAGCGCCGAGGGGTGCGGCCCGCCGACCACTACCTGAGTTTTCCTGTTTTTCTCCTTGACGATTTTGCTTATTTGCTTCGCCGCCCGGGTCTGGAATGTGTTCATTGTAATCCCTACTATTTCTGGCTTGAACGAACCCACCAAATCCGAGAATTGTGACATTGAGGCATCCACACCTATATGGGTAATTTTTACATTATGCCCTGAGTTATGAGCCATAGTTCCCATCAAAACCAGGGCGCCAGAGGGGCAGAGATTGTCGGTGACCGCTGGGTCGTTCAGAGATGGGTTGACTAGTATAATACGGCTCATTTTTCCCCCACCGCCAGAATCTTCGATCCTTTCACCTTCTCAAGGCTACTCTCAATTCGGGGTAGATATCTCAGTAAAAACTTGGGACTCATCCATACAAGAAAAATAGGTAGCGCAATAATCCGCTTTATCTCTAAAATTTTAAACTTAGCCTCAAGAAGCATACCCCCCACCACTTCTTTTGAATAGAACCTCGGGGAAACGGCGGGTTTCAGGCGCGGTGCCCCAGCGGTCATCCACCAGTTCATCGCATCTATCAACCAGGTGAAGGGCACTCTTGTGATGCGTTCAGTGTCTATGATTATTCTCCCACCGGGTTTCAAAACCCGATGGGCCTCCTCCAAAGCTTTAATCGGATCGTGGAAGAATTTGAACGTCCTATCGCAGAACACGCTGTCGAAAGTGGCTTCCTTAAAATTCAACTCATGGGCGTCCATCTCAAGCAGTTCTAACTTCAAATTCTCCTTTCTCGCCTTCTCCTTGGCTATGTTGAGCATGGCGGGGGTTATGTCGATGCCAGTGTAGTCAAACCCGAGCCTCGCCAAGGGGATCCCGTACCTGCCCGTGCCGCAGCCGAGTTCGAGAACCTTGGGTCCCTTCAAATGCCTGAAAATTTTGCCCATTTCCACCTTGTAGTAATATTCACCAACCTTCGAGCTGAACCTGAGTCCGTCGTAATCCTCAGCTCCAACGGTGTACGCCTCTTTAATTCCCATCATTTTTTTCGCCCTCGCTTTCACGATGATGATTTCCCCAAAGCTTCGCAAAAACCGCCAAGGCCAAGGAATGAAAAACCTCCAGCCTACAATCGCATTCGTCCTTATATTATCGATTTTGAACCCGTGCTCCAGCAATTGTTTTTTGACCGCTGGAAGGTTGTACCCCCTGATGTGGCCCGCCATCCCCTCTCGGCAGTGATGCTCAACATAGCTCGGCAGGCGCCCCAAACCAACCTGAACCCGCGAAACGAGGCTACAAACGTTCGGCACGGTCAGGACAAGGACACCATCCTCTTTTAGCACTCTTCTAACCTCTGAGAGTAGGGCGTCAGTGTCAAAAACGTGCTCAAGCACCTCGGCCAACAAAACTACGTCGAAGGAACTAGAATCGAACGGCAAACCCTTTTGAATGTCCCATTGCTCTGTTTTTATTCCATAACTCGCCGCACGGGATAGATATTCGGCTGAAATGTCCACGCCATGAACCTCGTTTTTCCCAGTCAAACTTCTGGAGATAAATCCAGTTCCGCAGCCCACGTCGAGTATCCGCTTCCCAGAAATAGGCCCAATCATCTTGAGGCACCTATCACGGCGAATGAGGTTGTTTTTATCCGTGACTTCCGTTAGGTAATCTCTCACCTCGCCGCCTCCTCGTCTCCCATATTCAATTTGTGTTTCCAAAAATCTACAGTTTTCCTTAAACCCCCTTCAAGCGTGTACTTTGGTTTCCAGCCGAGCACATGTTTGGCTTTCTCGCAGTTACCAACCAACTTTTTGATATCCAATGGTCTTGTGGGGATGGTGCCCCAGATAATCTCTCCATCAAAACCTACAAGCTTGGCTATTTGACCTATTAGTTCTTTTATAGAAACACCATAGCCCGTACAGAAGTTAAAAATATCTCCTATCACCTTTTTGTTGCCCAAACATGCCAAGTAGGCATTCGCGTGGTCATCGACATACATAAAATCTCGCACTGGCTGGGGGTCGCCAAGCTTGATTTTTTTGCCTTGCAGCATTTGGGTTATTGTGCGCTCCACTACGAAGTGTGTGTTGTCCTCGCGACCGTAGGTGTTAAAGGGTCTGAGTACGGTGGCTGGAAAATCGTAAGCTTCACACATATATTGTAGGTACTTGTCTGCGGCGACCTTACTGACGGCATATGGGCTGTTTGGTCTGAGTTCTGCATCTTCCTTGATCGGTATCTCTGTTTGGTTCCCATATTCTTCAGAGGTTCCAGCCATCAAAAATTGCCTGAAGTTGGGGACCTCTCGCAAGCATGACTCGGCGAGATTGATGGTTCCCAATGTGTTGACTTCAAAGACTTCTTGCGGGTGATCGTATGAGAAGGACACCGGGCTGATTGATGCGAGGTGGATCACGGAATCTGGCTGGACTTCCCTCACGAGTTTGCGGATGGTGAAACTGTCCCGCAAGTCCCCGAACACTGTCATCGCCTTCGCGCCTAAAACATACCGCCCCGTAACGTAGCGCTCGAGGGAGTAGACCTCATGCCCGCACTCAACGAGCTTTGGGATGAGGCGACCCCCTATGAAACCGCTCCCCCCAGTTACCAATACTCTCATTTCCCCACCCCCCGAAACCAAGGATAAAATAATATAAAAATCAGCGCGAATAGGAAAATCCCATCTAATGTTGAACTACCTAAAAGTGTTTTGTCTGTGTAGAAAGCAAAGATGGCAGCAGCTCCACGTGGTTCCCAACAACCTACTATGCCGCGATATATTACGGCGGGTACACCAAATATCAGATAAATTATGATTATTTCCCTTTTTCTCATGTTGCCAGGCTTCCTCATTCCGCCACCTCCTCGTAGACCGCCTCGGTCTGGTCGGCGAGCTTCTTCCAATCGTGCTCCTTTGCGAATCTCAAGTTTGCCCTTATGTCGCAGTTGAAGTTCCGATTCCCCAATAATCCCGACAAAAAAGCCTCCCTCACGATATGTGTTCGTGTTTTCACGTCGGCGGGGATGAGTGCGTCCTGCAAGCTCACCACTGGGATCCCGCACGCCATCGCCTCTACCAGTGGCAGTCCATATCCCTCAAGGTGAGTAGGGAACACGAAAACATCGAGGGAGTTGTAGAAGTCAGCTTTTTTCTTTTCCGGCACAAAATCTAGGAATCTTATCCGTGAATCTCCATCGGCTATCACCTCAAGCCTCTGTTTGTCCTGCCCAACTCCAGCTATGAGGAGCTCCGCATCGCCGAGATCCCCCGACTTGAACGCCCTTATCAGGATGTCTACGCGCTTGCGTGGGTCTAGGTAGCTCAATGTCCCGATTTTGTAACCGTCATGCTTCTTGGGTTTTGGCTTCAAGTCCTTCGAGACTCCCATCCTTGTTATCCTTATTTTTTTCTCCAAAACACCCAAGTGCTCCATAATCTCTCGCTTCGTCTGCTCGGAGTTACAGATTATCCGCTCCGATTTGGCCGCCTTCTTGCAAGCGCGCTTGAACCACCAGCTCCCGAACCATCTCCTGAAGCGGCCGAAAGCCCCCTTGAAATACCATGTTTCCTCTCCCCTGTGCAACCAAGGGATGAGATCGTGGAAGGTCGTGACCGTCTTGTCCTTGCGCAAGTAGATGGATTCAAGGGGCGTCAGGGCATGGTATATATCTACGTCGCTCGGCCTCCTGAATCGAATTTCCATACCCGTGTAGAGGAGATAGCCGATCTTCCCCTGATGGGTCGTGCATATAGGGTCCACTTCGTGGCCCCGCACAAGCATCTCCGCCAGCAACTTCTGGCTGTACTGGCCTATCCCTGCGTTCCTGCGGTTGAAGAACCGTGTGAGCAGACAAATCCTCATCCCTTCACTTCCTTCCTTTTTTCAAACATCCCGGCTTTTCGAGCACTCCACATCATTGACACGAACCCGAAAACACCAGCAGCCACGCCGAGTCCAGGTGATAACGCCATGAACAAGGCCCCGCCGATCATCCCGAGCCCGAGCCCCCAGAGGAATACCACTACCCTTTCTTTACTCTTCAATCGCGTCACCCCCCTCCAACTTTTTCTCGTCATCGCCGCCGTGTTTTTTCGGTTTGATGATTTTCTTGATAAAATAAGGGATCAGCCAGGCTGTCCACACCCATATTAACGCCAAGATCATCAAACAATCGAGCAGACGGCGGAGGGCGGATCTCATTTCTCGTCCTCCTTCACGAGCTCGTGCGCCTCCCTCAGCCAGTCTGGGCAGTTTCCCCGATCGTATTTCATCCGTCCGTGTGGCTTGTCGGATGGGATCCCTATGATCAGCCCCCACGCCGCCAGCGAGTTCCAATACCTGCGCTTGGTTTTTTCGTGGGCGCCCGCGTACCTTTCAATTAGCAGGTCGATGGTGTGGGCCTTGATCTCGGTGCCGTTGGGGAGGGCGAAGTAGATCAAGGCGAGCCTCTTATGAAACGGTGTGAACCTTGCCGGTTGTGTGTGTGCGTTCTGGCCGCTGCTCTTCTTTAAAAAGTCCTCCATGAGCGCCACGATTTCGTTGGACCAAACCCCGTGCAGCTTCCTGTATTTGCGGATCAGGGCGTTCTTAAAGCGTTTCACGGTTTTGGCTTGCTCTTCGTCGGCGTTGAAGGAATAATGTTGGGACATTCAGACCACCGAAACGAATTGTGCTTTTGGCAGTATGATGCCAAACTGGCAGTATGATGCCAAAGTCATAGATAGATAGAATATAGAATATAGAATATAGAATATAGAATATAGAATATTGTTGCTTTTAATGCCAAAGTCATAATTCATTTGTGTTTTTAATGCCAAAGTCATAATTCGGGAAAATAGGCTCAAAGCACGATTTCGGCGCGGAACACACACACACATTCCGGAAAATTCCCCTTGTTGTTTGCTATCAAAGTCCATATTCACCCAGCTCCTTGATTACTTTCGGCGACCCCTCCGAAGACGTGCCGCACGATGTCGCGGGTGGGGACGAACCAGCGCCCCCTGATGGAGTAAACCATGCCCTTGGCCCGGAGATCCTGCAAAACGCCGCGTATGCGTTTGATGGTCTCTTCGTTGTACCACTTTGAGTTCCGTTTTCCAGCGCGGTATCCGTTCATCAAATTCGCCACTTGGTAAGGTTTAAAGCCGACATTACTTGGGTGGGCCTTCATGGCGTCCAACACCTGGGGCCGCAACTCGGCGTAGAGGTCTGTTTTAGGCTTTTTGTGTCCCCCTTTTCTCACCAATCCCCTCGGGCAGTTGGTGGGGACTCGGTTTTTTTGTAACCATCGCCTGAGAAACTCGAACTCACAATCACCGCGTCCGTCCCCCTCCCACGGGTGCAGGCCGTAAAACACGCAAGTCTCACGGCAGACGGCGTTTGCTGTCGAGGCCGGGCGGGTGACACTTGGGATTGCGGAGCGTGTCCCCACGTTGTTTCCCAAGGCTCGAGCCCCCGCCCGGCGTTCTCGGTTCATGCGTATGCCTCCAGCGGCCACTCCACCCCCGAGAGCCATTTTGTGGTCATCTCGCAGTAGTCGGGGTTGATGTCGATGCCTATGAAACGGAGCCCCAGCTTCTTAGCCACGGCAAGGGTGGTGCCCCGCCCGCACATAGGGTCGACGACGATGCCTGGTTCGAAGTCGGCACCACATTTACAATCGGACCAGCCAATGAATTTGCCTGAGTAATAGACTCCACCCTTATTTCTATGAAGGGACTTTGACGATTGAGGATTGGATGTTTTTTGCCCCACGATGTTTGTCCAATCTAAATTCCTCCCATCTTGAAGTTGCTTAGATGGGTTATGAGTTTCAACAATCCGCTCCCTAGGCTTCCCGCACTTCCTGCAAACTTGGGTTGGGCAGCTCGACTTCATGGGTTTGATGCAGAGTTCCTCGGAGTAGACGGCGAAGTGAGCCATGACCTTCACCCCGCAACGGACACACTTCATTTCCTTCTGCTTTACGAAGTCCTTACAACTGGGGCACCAGTAGTCGTCGCTCGGCCTCGTGTTTATCCCCCAGAAGTCGCCGGGATTTGCCCCCAACGGACTTCCTATAAGGTTCCCTTCTTTGTCAAAATATCCGCTATGACCCCGATCCGATATGCTTTTCTTTCCGTGAATTCCCTGTTTCACTAATTCTTTCATTTTCCAAGAAGTTTCAACGACATCTCCAGGATTCTTCCCTAATGGATGGTCATGCCTAACGGTCTTTCCCGTGTGGCCGCCGTGCGGTATCCCCATCGCCCTGAGCTGGAAGTGTCTGGGTTCGTGCGGTGGGTAACCCACTACATCACCGGGGTTCTTGCCGAGGGGGTTTAATTTAACAAAAAATGGGTCATCGCTTTCTATTCTGTCGCCGTTTGGTGTTTGAGCAAATATACCAACTTTGTGGGGTAGTTTTTCTCTCTTGATTGTAGATGTTTTGTGCGGCTCTCGAATGGCGTCGAGGTCGTAGTAGTACTTTTTGGATTTGACGAGGTGGAAGACGAACTCGAACTTGTTTGTCATGCGGTCCTTGGCGCTGGATGGCATCGAGTTGGGCTTAAACCAGACGCAGTCATTGCGGACTATCCACCCGTCGTCAATCAGCGCCAATGCCACGCGGTGGGGGATGAGGAGTTTGCACTTGTCGGGTAAATCTATCGGGGGCTTACCGATCACAACAACATTCCGATAGGCTTCGTTCCTATCCATCTGCCTTCCTTGGAAACCCCCAACCTTCTTGCTTTTGGCTGAATGTGAGTTGTAGGTGTCCCCCAAATTCAGGTACCAAGAGCCGTCCTTCCTCAAAACTCGCTTGATCTCCCGCCCGACCCCGACTAGGTGCTCGACATACATCTGGTAGGTCGGTTCGAGGCCGAGCTGCCCGAACCACGCCGAACATTTGGAACAGAAACCAGCTTGGGATTTTTGCCACCCGTGTAATTCTTTTCTAAATTGTTGCGTTTGTTTTGCGTCTAAAGTCCCACCGTCCAAGTTCTGCCGGTTTTCGTGTGTGGTTGTGGCTTTGTATTCTTCCCACTCATGCTCACAGTTCGGGTCGCCGCCCCAGACCGCGTTGGTATTCTCGCCGTAATTTCTCAATCCCCAGTATGGCGGGGAGAACATCACGAAATTGATGATCTCCGCCGGCCACCCACGCATGACCTCCCGGCAGTCCCCGCAGATGACCTGGTTAATCGGAAGTTCACTCATTTTCATCATCCGTATTTCCCCCTGACCTTCCAAACCCCCGCTTTCCTCTGTTTGTATGAAACGAGGGCCGTCCCGGCGATCCCGAAGGGCGGCTGGCCCGACTTCCCCCTCATCTCCAAGAGCAAGTGTGCTACCATCCCAGGGTTTATCCCGCCCCCGCGCTCTATGTAGCTCCTTACTGCACGGCTGAACTCCATTTTTTTGAGTTCGTCTGCTATGTCCTTCGCTGACATGTAGCGGGACGGATTGTGGCTGTGCAGTATCTCGAGTATCCTCCCCATGAGTATCACCTTCACCGCGCGCGACCTCACTTTATCACCCCGACATCCTGAAAAAAGAAGAGCCCGGGAGCGCGCCAGCCGTGATTGACCCCGACCCCCTCTCGCGCTCCCGGGTTCTCATGTTTACACCGCCACGACGCCTATCGAATCCGTCTGCTGCCCTTTGAACAGCACCCGCACGCGCACGAGTTTAATCTGCTTACCAGTCCATGTCCTGTAGTCGTCGCCCCATGCCTTCGCCAGTGTCCTCGCGTTCGTGATGTTCAGCCCGATCCCCACGTCCACGCCTTCGAGTTTCAGCACGATCTTGCGCGTCTTGTCTCGCTCGAACTCGCGCACTTCTTGGCCGGTGATTGTCAGCGGCTTGTCCCACAGGTTCCGGTCGTTCGCGGTCGCCACGTTCAGCAGGCTCGGCGGGTAAATGTCGCTAACTCCCATTCGTTTCTCCTCCGTTTCGGTTCTGGTCGAGCGTGAAGGCGCAGGTGTGAAATCGATGAGCGCTCCTTCTAGGGAGACCCCCAGCTGGCTCGCGACGATGCTCGCCGCCCCTTCGACCGTTACGAAGCCGTGAAGTTCGTTTTGCATGTCCCTGATTTTGGTCAGTGTATCGTCGCGGCTGATCCCTGCGCCGGCCATGATTTTTTGGACGATCTGGTCGAAAGTCAGCATCATCGTTCAGCTCCCTCGCCTCGCATTGTCCCAAACTTCGAGAGAATTTGTCCGTCATTCCTGCTCTCAAATCCAGAGATGCAACGCCTTCTTATGTCCAGCAGGTCGTTTCTTACTTCCTTTATCAAACAATCTAAGTAGTCAATTTCATCAAAGCGATAGCGTACGTGCTTTGGCTCTCCCCCCTGTTCAACGCCGAAGTCGGCAGTCGCCAGAACAATATCCCTCACAAGCTCTTTGACTTCTAAAAGCCACTTGCCGATTTCGCCAATTTTGAGTTTTTTCATCTCACTTCCCCTCCTCACCGAGCATCGTTTTATAAATCTCATTCGCCAATTTTCTCACCTTCCAGGGAAATCTTTCATCATATTGCAAATCACGGATAGTATTCTTGATTCGCATCCTATCGAGGAATTCTTTCTCATCCTCGCTCACGGCCTCACCTCCCCCTTTTTCCCGATGGCCCCAAGCAAGACTTTCCATTTTGGCACGATTGGTTTTGGTTTGGGAGAAAGAGCCTCCTTCAATTGTCCTTCAATATCAGAAATTAAGTGGTCGAGGGTAGGGTTGGCCACACCCGCCCATGCGTCCAGTTTTAAAATCCGCCCGTCACCGAGTTTCACCGTAACTTTGTATTCGTCTACGCTACCAATTCTCGCCAAACAGTTTCTCCTTTCAACATCCAAGATTTCGTATTTCATTCACCTCACCTTCCTCGATCCCGTTTTTGGAATGTACGCATACCGTACTCGATCTTGCGTAGCCCCTTCTCCTCCCGCTGTTGTCCTTCCTTGAAATACACCAAAATCTTCTCATTCATAGCATCGCCTCCCCCTGCGCCCGCCGGCCTTGGAGCCTGTAACGGTCGGATTCCTCACGGCCTGCCGCCCTCGGGACAGGGCCGACGGATTGCGCGGGTGGTCGAGCTTGAACCCGTTTTAAAAAGCGTTCACGGAAAACAACCCTTTTTGAAAACTCATCCAATTTACACGCAAAAATCCAAATCGAAATCATTAAGCCACAAGATACAATCAAATAAAACATTGTCACTGCATAATTTTTTGAAACAAATAAACTTAGAAAAGTGTTATAGAAAAATATGCCAAAAAACAGAAATCCCATCGCAAAACCGGTGATATACCACCATTGTTTTTCTTTTAATTTCTTGTCCTTTCGTGCTTCGATTTCTACCTTAGTCATGGCCGGGGTCTGCACGTGGCCGAGGTGCTGGAGAATCACCGGGAGCTGCGTCCTGCCGCCCGAGAGCGGGAGGAGACCCCCTGCATTTTTAAATGTCTGTGAGTGTAGAATATGGGACAGGGACACAGATGGATTTCCGCAGGGTGTACCTATTCGAGGAGGACTTCGAGCGCCTGAGGCTCGCCAAGGCGCGGTACAAGCAGGACATG
>JABXJW010000408.1 GCA_013375395.1 Desulfobacterales bacterium | reverse complement strand
TACGCTGAAAGGTCAGACGACGGAGGCATTGGCGGCGATGAGCGGATCTTCTGGGAAGCCAGCAAGACCGGACCGCACGCAGTGATCCTCCGGGCGAAAAGCGGGGCGGGGTCCTACACGCTCGAGTTCCGCAGTCCGGCATGGCAGTACGATGGCGCGGGGAATTCTTGGTACCTGATCGCTGCTGTACTGGGGGTCGCTGCAGGGACAGGGGCAGTGATCATTACGGTAGTTAGAAGACGGGGGAAGCCCGTCGCACAGAAGGTGAAGCCGGCACAGAAGGTGAAGCCGGCACAGAAGGTGAAGCCGAAAGCTTTAACACACGAGGAGGTTGAGGTGGAATGATGGGGCCGCCCCTCGAACGCCGTAATGGGCGCACTTCGCGAGGTGCGCGCGATCCCAAGCGTCAAAATTTACGTTCGCTAGCGTGAAAGGTCCCCGCGTCGCTATCGTGTCTTCCACCTCTAGAAAAGCCGAGAAGCCATCCTCCTCGCAGGTCAGGCTCATGGCGAGGGAGCTAGAGATCGCAAATTTCTTGGAGTCGATCTCGAGATCTTGTATGATGTGGAAGTATTTAAAGCAATCACTTTCAAGAAGTGCGCAAATGGATCACTTCTTTCCACTAGCGTCAGATCTAACCAACTTAAAACAGCGTATTTAAGCGCATCGGTAAAAATAGCATTGAAATCTAATGCATCGGTAAAAATAGCATTAAAAAATAGCATTATGACCCTCGAGCACTTAAAGACACTGTCCCTCTCTTTCCCAAATCCTTATGGTTTTATCAGAAGAAGCGGACGCAATTAAGTAAACATTATAGTTTTCTACCTATCAAACTTCAAATTAAACCTGCTAATTAGATTTAAATAATAGATGAATTGAATAATTTACCACGCGATATATCAAACAAAGAATGAAGGAGTTGAATGAATTGGCATTTAAACCGTTAGAAGTACCATATAAAAACGTTGGTGAATCATTAAAGGCAACCGTGGACAAGTTTCCGGATCATATCGCTATAAATTACCCATTTAAAAACGTTACGATGACTTATAAGGAGTTTTATGAAAAAATAATTAAATTTGCGAACGCTTTGAAAGAATTAGGAATCAAGAAGGGTGATAGGGTAGGAATCGTTTTAGCGAATACCCCTGAATTTGCAATATCTTTTTATGCAATACTCCAGATAGGGGCAGTGGGATGCTCGATTATTAAGATGTTGAAGCCTGCCGAAATTGCGGATATTGGCTCGAATGCCGAATTGAAAGGCTTAATAATTGCGGATGATGGAAAAAGAACTATTAAAAAAATGATAAAAATTACCCCATCGTTAAAACACGTTATTGTAGTGGGTCCGAATGAGATCGAAGGAACCTTGAAATTCTGGGAAGTTCTTGAAGAACGTGGGTCACTTGCCCCGATAGAGGAAGATGTCGGGCTAGATGATTGGGCCACTATTAATTTCACGAGCGGGACCACAGGGAAGCCAAAGGGAACCATCCACACACATCGAAACTATGTATTTGCAGCAAAAGCGCAACAAATAGCAACTAAAATGACTCCCGATTTTGTCATAGTGCTTTCCCTGCCAATGTACCATATTTTTGGGCTCAGCGTGATGAATTCGATCCTTACCTTTGGTGGAAGGCTTGACATGCTTCCCGGATTTCTAGTGCAGGATGTCCTCAAAATGCTCTGCAATCCTAGCGTTAATTCATTTGCAGCTGTACCGGCCATGTACCAAATAATGCTTAAACAAGATAATATACAAGATTTCGTTGGAAAGTTCAGCCCCAATCTAATAGGTCTGATCAGCGGCGGTGCTCCCTTGCCGTTAGGCTTAGCGAAGCGAATGAAAGGAGTGTTTGTCGATACGAATGGTCGCTCGATCCCGGTATGCGAGGGCTTCGGAACGACGGAAGACAGTGTATATGGCGCGATAAATCCGTGGGATGGCAAGATTAAATTAGGTACAGTGGGGCTACCAATGCCTGGCGGCAAAATCCTATGCGTTGATGATGAAGGTAATCCAGTTCCACCTGGAGAACGTGGAGAAATAGTAGTCCAGAATCCAGGAGTGATGTTAG
>JABXJW010000407.1 GCA_013375395.1 Desulfobacterales bacterium | reverse complement strand
GCCCTTGGTAGGAGTATTCGAGCCGGGTTTCCATCAGGACAGACCCGAATATACCATGGTCTATGGAGCTCCATATAGCTGGTATAAGGAGCTGGGGATAAAGAAATATGGGTATCACGGCAATTCCCATCGCTATGTGTCACAACGGGTATGCTGGATACTAGGTCGCGGACCGGAAGGGCTGAAGATTATCGCCTGCCACCTTGGCGGGAGTTCCTCATTGTGCGCCATCAAGGATGGAAAATCGGTGGACAACAGTTTTGGCTTCTCCGCTCAGTCTGGCATCATACATTCGACACGGAACGGAGACTTGGACCCCTTCGTACTTATCTACATGATGCAAGAGAAGAAATTATCGATAGAAGAGCTGTCTAAAAGCCTCACCAAGCAGGGGGGACTAGCTGGGATCTCTGGGCTAAGTGGCGACATTCGTGATTTAGAGGAAGCAGCAGACGAGGGGAATGAGCGCGCCCAATTAGCTTTAGATGTGATGGCCTACGACGTCAAGCGCTATATTGGCGCTTATGCTGCTATTCTGGGTGGGGTAGATGTGTTAACATTTGCTGGTGGTATTGGAGAAAAAGGAGTCCGCATGCGCAGCCGGATCTGCGAGGGACTGGAGTTTCTAGGCATTGAATTGGATGAGGAGAAGAACCAACAGGCAAAGGGCGTGGAGATGGTTATCTCCCCCAGCAGCTCTAAGGTGCAGGTTGTGGTAGTACCTACCAACGAAGAGCTCATGGTGGCTCGAGAGACAGTGCGTCTAGTTGAGGAACAGATTCTAAAAAAATAAGAGGCGAGAAAATCTCATGGCAGAAGCGGTGCTTGTTAGCGCGGTAAGAACGGCAATAGGTAATTATGGCGGAACACTGCGAGATATCCCGGCAGTAAAGCTGGGTAGTATCGTCATAAAGGAAGCACTAAGAAGGGCCGGCCTGCGTCCCCACAGAGGCAATGATGCTGGTTTAATTGCGCTGGAGGAGAGATATGCTGATTGGGATGATTCTCTAAAAGAGGTAAGGATTGATGAGGTCATAATGGGGAATGTTCTACAGGCCGGTCAAGGTCAAAATGTTGCCCGTCAGGCGGCAATCTATGCCGGAATCCCCAAAGAAACGCCCGCCTATACGGTAAACATGGTCTGTGCCTCGGGAATGAAGTCGGTAGCCCTGGCTGCCCAAGCGATAGCGGTTGGTGATGCCGAAGTGATTGTCGCCGGTGGCATGGAAAACATGAGTGCCGTTCCCTACTATATGCCCAAAGCCAGATGGGGAGCCAAGATGTTCAATACCGAGCTGGTTGATGGCATGGTTCACGATGGATTGTGGGAAGTATTCTATGATTACCACATGGGAGTAACCTCGGAGAATCTAGCCGGAAAGTATGGCATAACCCGGAAGGAACAGGACGAGCTTGCCTTAATGAGCAATCAGAGAGCCTTATCGGCAATAAAGAACGGCATATTTAAGAAGGAGATAGTCCCTGTCGAAGTGAGGCAGGAGAAAGAGACCAAGCTTTTTGATACTGATGAGCACCCAAGGGAAACCTCCCTGGAGGCTTTAGCCAAACTGCCTCCGGTATTCAAACGGGATGGAAGTGTGACCGCCGGTAACGCCTCAGGAATATCCGATGCCGCCGCTGCTCTAGTAATAATGTCAGGAGAAAAAGCCAGGGAGCTTGGGCTAGAGCCAATGGCCGCTATCAGGGCTTATGCCTCTACCGGCGTTGACCCGGCCTATATGGGTCTGGGACCTGTCCCGGCAACCAAGAGAGCACTGAAGGCAGCTGGACTCGGTATAAAGGATATTGACGTGGTTGAATTAAATGAGGCCTTTGCCTCTCAAACGATAGCTGTGGTTAGAGAATTAGGTCTGGATTTGAAAGGAACCAATCCACATGGTAGCGGAATTTCATTGGGTCATCCCATAGGATGCACCGGGGCTAGAATTCTGGTTACTCTTATCCATGAGATGATACGCAGTAACCTCCAATTTGGACTGGCAACACTGTGTATTGGCGGTGGGCAGGGAATGGCTCTAGTCATTGAGCGAAAGCTCTTATAAGAGGAGGCCAAAAGAATGCTGGAAATAT
>JABXJW010000082.1 GCA_013375395.1 Desulfobacterales bacterium | reverse complement strand
CCAGCCCGATGGAGGCGACTTCGAAGCGAAGCGGAGAGGCGAGCCGCTAGGCGAGAGCGACCAAAGGGAGTGGCAACCATGTAGCGGTATGGCAACCGGGTATCCGGTGACGGTGCTCGGGGAGGAGGCCGCCATGCCAAGGCAGGGTACCGCAAACGCACAGGGCGATGAACAAGAACCGAGTCAGGCGGGCCTGGTGGGACGAGCCGGCAACACACGGCAAAGTCCTCTAGCCATTTTAGGCCAGGCAAGTATACTCGGCACTCGCGTGCGGAAAGATGCGTGTTTACCCCGGGAGATCTGTGATGCTGCCTAAGGCTGAGGGATCGAGAAATCGAACCCTGATCGCATGACAGACTCGGAGCGGAGCGGAGAGACAGGCCCGAAGGGCACGAATGAGGTGCAACCGAGTGGCAACTCAGCAGAGGGTATAGTAGCCGGAGGAAACGAGCCGCGGTGGAAGAGACGCGGAGGACTCACCCCAGCGAAAGCCCGAACGGTCCCCAACCGAATGGCTTGGGTAAATGGTCGTGGCTGTCAAAGAGCGGGTTCCTATCGGCATAATGCAGGTGACGCTGAAATGTCGGTAGCGTCTCATTTTAGAAGGCCCGGCTGACCAGCTATTTTATCTGTGTCTGCTCTGACCAGCCGAACCGCCGTATGGAAGGGATCCCATCCCTATCGATTGGGAATATTTCTCATAGAAAATAAGCCCCTTCCCCTATGGACAATGCGAGAAAAGACTGGTGAAAATAGTTAAAATACCGGTTGGTAAAGCACAAAAAATGCTCCTTAGGTTCCGACCCAATCGGGCTATTTTACGCCCTGAACCTGATGCTAATCACACCTGATATACATGGAGAGAAACCTCAAGATCTGCATACCTGGCTCCTGACAGGGCGTGGTCCGTTCTGTTGGGAGCATGAAGCGACATCGGAGGCTGTGCCAAGCCCATTTTCGGGCTGAGATCCCCGTAGATACGAGGGTCACAAAAGCTGACCGAAGACCACGCTGTTAAACAATTCCCGTTCTCATTTATTTCACTTCGTACGTCCTTCACGAAAAGAAGGAAAAGACAAGATGGCTTTTCCCAGTAAGGCGTTCTGACACGAGTCGTCAGTGACAACCATCCGTCTGTGGGCCACTGCAACTGAATGGAGGTATTATCATGGTTAACTCGATCTTTGAACCTGATGTTCAGGAAGTTATCAAAGAAGCAAGGTCAGGAAAGACAAAACAGGTAACCGTTGATGGAGACGTTGTAGAGATTCCAACGCCATTTCCATCTCCTCAAGATTGGCGCGATCAGCTTATCTATATGATTATGATCGACAGATTTAATAACCCGGACGCAGAGCCCGCACATTTACCTTTCGATTCCAGGTTTGGGGGATTTCAAGGAGGCAAAATCAAAGGTATTACCGCAAAACTTGGGTACCTCGAGTCTCTTGGAGTCACCTCTGTCTGGATAACTCCTCCTCTTCAAAACACCCAGTTCTCCGATGGGACCTATCACGGATATGGAATCCAGAATTTTCTGACAGTCGACCCTCGATATGGCATAGAGCAAGAGCTTCAAGAGTTAATTGATGAGGCCCATGCCAGAGGAATGTATGTAATCTTAGACGTCGTCATCAACCATGCCGGTGATGTTTTTGAATATGTGGAACATGGAGCTATGGCTCCTTTTCGAAATGTTCCGTACGATATTCGCTGGCGAAAAGGAGATGGAAACCCTAAAGACAGTTGGCGCGTGGCGCCGGATGATCTACGTGATGACCCTGATCTTACACCTCGTGCGGCTTGCTTTCCCGATGAACTCTGTGACAACAGGTTTTTCCGTCGGCATGGAAGTAATTTATCGGGAGTAGTGGGTGACTTTTTTTCTCTCAAGGAACTTAAGACAGACTTCAGTGAAGTTACCGCTGAGCGTGGATTCTTCCATCCGGTGAGAGACATAATGATCAAAGCATACCAGTTTGCTATTGCCAAGTTTGATTTTGACGGTTTCCGGATTGATACCTTGAAGCACGTGGAACGGCCTTTTGCCCGTATTTTTTGCAATGCTATACGGGAATTTGCTTTGAGTATCGGCAAAAGGAATTTGTTCATTTATGGTGAGGTAGCGGATAATGATGAAAAGATAGCTGAATACACCGGTCGATTTGCCTCAGATCCAGACCTGCTTACTGGTGCGGATGCCGCCCTTGATTTTCCGGTTTTTCATCTGCTTCCAGGTGTGCTGAAGGGGTTCAGTGCTCCTTCTCAATTGGCTAATTTGTACGAAGATCGCAAAGAGATGCACAGAGGACAGAGGGATTCTGGGCGGGTCCTGATGAGTACTCATGGAGAGGCAAGCCGATTTTTTGTTACTTTTCTGGATAACCATGACCAGAACCAGCGCTTTCGCTTTTCCGACCCTTCTGATCCGAATAGATTTGATGCACAGGTTTCGATGGGGGTTGGCTGTCTTTTTGCCCTTCAGGGTGTACCCGTCATCTATTATGGAACAGAGCAGGGATTACACGGAGCCGGGAACAGCGATCAGGATGTCCGTGAGGCTCTCTGGGGCAAACCCAACGCTTTTGATACCAACAACCCCTTTTATAGAGCTATACAGGAGATTACCGCTGTTTACGCCAGCCAGCCAGCATTGCGTTATGGCAGGCAGTTTTTCAGGGCGATATCCGGAAATGGCACGGAGTTTGGCATATCTACCACAGCTCCAGGAATAGTTGCTTTCTCCCGAATTCTCAATGATATGGAGGTAGTAGTTGTTGCAAACACATTGATTGACAGGAGTTTTTCGGGTTTTGTGATTGTAGATTTTGCTCTCAATCCTCCTGGTACGAGCTTGCATCTCCTTTATGGCAATCAAGAGGCGAATGCTACTCTGCCCGGCAGTGTTACTGAAAACCCACAAGGCAGCGTAGTTGTTCACAGGCTCAGAGGAGGTACTACGAACGGTCCGGTTCGCGCACTTCCATTTACCCTCAAGCCCGTGGAGATACAGATTATTGGGAAAAAAGGAAGTTAGTCGGTTCTTTTGCAAAAATAGAAGACAATGCGGACTTCAAAGCAACAAAGGGGGGGCAAAAATGAAATATGTTCAAAAAATACTATTATCTTTGGTTTTCCTTTTACTTTTCTCTGATTCCATCTTTGCTCGAACTAATGACGAGTTTTTTGGAACAACAGAACCATATGCTGAGGAAGCAATCTATTTTGTTCTTACGGATCGATTCGTTGACGGTGATGAGAGGAATAACTTTGCCAACCAGGGTGGAAACAGTCGTAGCTTTGATCGGCCACTTTATGGGCCCAGTGGGCAGAGAGCAAATGTTGGATATTTGGGAGGAGACTTCAAAGGGATTCTCGATAATGCGGAAGTAACAATATCTTAGACACTCCAGGATCTGGTTCCCGTTCTGTTGCAGCTGGTTTTTGATGGATAGTTAAGCCTAGCAAAGTTTCAAATGACTATTTGGACATGGCTCATCGTCAGCGGCTACCTGTACCTCGTCTTCCTGAAAGGAGAGATCTTTGAACCAGAGGCATCGATTCTCTGGCTAATGGGTATAGCCAGTACTACCTTCCTCAGTGCCAAATCTATTTCCAAGAGCAAGGCTGAAAAGAGAATCAGCGAGATTGAGCCGGTGATCGATAACATTCAAGACCAACTGGATAATGGAAAAATGTCCCCAGTGAAGAAAGAAAGACTTAACCAAAAGCTCGGATTGTTGCAAAATGAATTAAAAAGTTTGAAAACCCCGGCCGACCGAACCAAACCTTGGAGATGGGCAGACCTGATCGTGGATGTCCAAGGCAACGTCAGCCTCCACAAGCTGCAGATGCTGATTTGGACCATTCTGATAGGTGGGATATTCACATGGTTCTGCTATAAAGACCAGCAGTTCATCAGTGTCCCCACGACACTGCTGGGCCTGATGGGGATTAGTTCCGGAACTTACATTGGATATCACATTCCAAAGAAATAGGGTTAAAAAGAGGCCATGACAAAAATCGGTGGGAAAACATACATCAAAATTGGAGAGAAAAAATGGCAATTGTAACTATCAGTGATCTAAGTTTTTGGGAGATTGTATTAGAAAGTCTACCTCATCCTAAAAAGTAAAAGTTAAGGGATCTCTCCATTTCAAAAGTAAACCCCATATCTGTTTAGAACTTTCCATGATTATGACCTATTACGTGGTCCGGAGATGGGACGGGGCCACATTTTCATACATCTTCTGAGAATTGACAGAAGAGTCGAGGAAGGTATTGCGAAGTCATGGCGCGGCCAGTGAGGATGGATAGGGGGTTGTGCTTTGTGGGGCAACTCAGGTTGGAAGAAAAAGCTGAGTATTACGGAGTCGGCTCGAGGCAAAAGCAAGATTGGCATTGCGATATGCCTTCAATATCACAAGATTTGCCAATTTTACGAATATGGCAATATCCTCACTTTTGAGCACAGGAAGTCTAATGCACAAGTCAATATGTTATCAGTATGTAGACTGCGATATGAAGTCAACGAGACCTCTGAATCGGCATGTGCCTTTAGTTACTAATGAGAGACTTTTGTACTCGACATTGGTTTGGGCACAATGATGTCTTTTCTTTCGTTCCGAGTCTCCCGGGCTGGTGTTTTTAGTGACTTATCTGCGGGGGCATTCCTTGCCCCCTCCGCATTCTCCCGCAAGCGGGAGCTGCGGTCCCCCCACAGATAAGTCACTAAAACACGGTGCCCTGCCGCCAATCACTCCAAAAAAGACATCATTGTGCCCTATCGGTGGTGTCGGGTAATTAATGCACTCTTTAGTAAGCAATTGGCTCTCCAGTTGTAAAAACAACATATGGTGCTTCAAATATCTAGTCCTGAATTGCAATAATTGCTATCGATGGAAAGAAGTGATGTCCTCAAAAGCTTATGATTAGCGTTACCTATCTGCATATAAACACCGAATATCCAATGGACGTGTATATCCTGCCATAATCTTTTCAACAAGTACTTTTCTTTTGATTTTATACCAGAATCCATTACCCGCCAACCAGGTATGAATCCCTACCCGTTGGGAATATTTCTTATAGAAAATAAGCCACTTTCCCTATGGACAACGTGAAGTAAGGGTGTTGTACGATATCAACAAAACTTCACCTTCCAATATTTAGGGCAACCTCTATCCAAAGAGTAACTCATGATGAAAAAAAATTTCCCAAAAGTACCAACCTGAAGCCCCCAAGGGGATGTGATAATTCCTTTCAGGGCTTTTTTTTGTTTCAATCTCACTAGCTCGCACAGCCTAGTTCTGTGGTGCTTTGGAATGGGCTTGGTGCTGACCAAGAGGTATTGACAGAACAACCGATTTCACCATTTCGATCCAGGAATTTCGGCTATCGTGACTGGGACGACGGCTCCAACCAAAGAAGAACTTATAAAGTTAGCTGGAAAACCTAGGCTCTCTTCAACGCCTTTAGTAAACGGCTTTGGGAGGGATTTTAATTAAACGTCTCGGAATTTCTACAACCTATTGAAAGTATAGCTATATATTGGCCGTCTTGGACGCTCTATCAGGGAATATTGGGCACGAAGTGAAGCCTGCGCTATAATGGAATACTGGAATAATGTACAAGATAAAAAGACCAAAATCCTCTTCAACCCAATATTCCATCATTCCATCATTCCATTATTCCAATTGTGAGCGAAGCGAACTAAGTTCAGAGGAGGGATCAACATGATTAATCGACGATTAATTCTCTGTATTTTTATGGTCTTAACCCTTACCATACCGGGCCAAGTCTGGGCCGAGGTATTTAGAATCGTCCATAGTAGCACGGCAGGAGATGTGGCACTTGAAATTTTGGATAAAGATTTGATGCATGTCCGTTATGGCACCGGAGGGGGAGATGCTAATATCCAGGTGACTCCTATGGTTTATAAGACGGATTATACAGGAACTAGTGTGGCAATTATTACTGATAGCCCATCAGCAGCCCGGTACTGGACCGAGGAATTTGAAGTACTAGTTGATAAAGGTAACCTGAGTATTACTGTCATAGAGCGTTCTTCAAATAAGGCACTGGCAACTTTTACTCCAAAAGACCTGATACGGAGAAAAAAGTCTTTGCAAGTATCTATGGCCAGTGATGAACACTACTACGGGTTGGGGGAAAAGGTAAGGGGTAACTTTGATAATTCCATTGATTGGCGTGGAAGAAGGCGAGAGTTTGGTCCTTTTGGAAATATTATGGAAGGGGCGACGGGAGGAGCAAATGCCAACATGAGTGTGCCTGTGCTTTTTTCTACGAGAGGATATGGCCTTTTCTTGGATAATGTCTACAGGCACACCTGGGACTTTCAAGGGGCTAATAGTTGGACAGTTCACGTAGATGACGGCCTCCTGCGATTTTACATAATGACTGGCCCTAACCTGGTAGATCTTTTGGATGATTATACGGAACTTACAGGTCGTGCCCCATTGCCTCCCAAGACCGCACTAGGCCTCTATATGTCCGAATACGGCTATGATGACTGGAATGAACTGAAAGATGTACGTTTGGACCTTCAGACAGCATTTGATGATGATCCTGCAAATGACAAGGAGCATTTTCCATTGGATGGGTTTATCCTGGATCTTCAGTGGTTTGGCGGGGTGCCAGCGGTTCCGGGCGTGAGTCAATCTTCCATGGGAAAACTTACGTGGGATGCTAGTAGGTTTCCCGACGCAAGGGCTCATATTAAGAGATTAAACGAAGAAAATGGGCTTAGCATTATAGTGATTGAAGAGGCCTATGTGGATAAGGACCTCCCCGAGTATCAAGATCTGGCAACCAGAGGATTTCTGGCCAAATTTCCTGAAGGTGGTCCTTGCTTTATAGACTACAACCCCTGGTGGGGCAGGGGCGGAATGATCGACTTTACAAACCCTCACGCAGGGGCCTATTGGTTTGACACGAAACATATACCGCTCATTGAGGATGGAGTTGTAACGTTTTGGACCGATTTGGGAGAGCCAGAAATGTTTCGATCCGAATGCATTTATCATGGAGGAAACGAACATAAAGACATCCACAACGTCTTTAACCTACTTTGGTCCAAAAGTATCGCAGACGGTTATGCCCGTCATTTTCCCACCAAGCGTCACTTCATGCTCAGCCGTTCGGGAACGGCGGGTAGTCAGCGCTATGGTGTAGGTTTTTGGTCGGGTGATGTGGGCGCAAACGAGGGGGCCCTGGTCGCTCAAACCGGGACCATGATCAATATGGGCCTTTCTGGAATGCCCTATTGGGGTACGGATATCAGTGGATTCCATGGCGCAGAAAGTGATGCCCTCTATACCCGCTGGTTTCAGTTCGGGGCATTTACCTCTATCTTTCGCCCCCATAAGGAAAACTTGTGTAATTGCAAGCCGACCTCTCCTGCCCTAAGGGGAAATAGGGCAAGCAACCTCTTTTACACACGATTGCGATATGCACTTGCGCCCTATCTGTACACGGCGGCACGTGAGGCTTATGAAACAGGCCTTCCCATCATGAGAGGTCTGGTAGTCCATTATGAAACTGACCCCAATGTCTTTGACGAAGGAAGCGAGTTTCTTTTTGGCCGGGAGCTTTTGGTGGCACCCATCTTAAGAGAAAACCAGACCTCTCGAAGTGTCTACCTACCCAAGGGAGACGAATGGTACGATTTTTATACCAATGTTAAACATGATGGGGGAATAAGCCTGCATAATATCCCCGGATTTTTGCCTGGGGCGCATGAGAAGGTTCCGCTCTACGTGAGGGCGGGCGCTATACTACCCATGGTTCACATAGATGAAAAGACTATGAATCTTAGTGGTCGTCGAGTTGGAGAAGGGCCAATCACAGACCTTATCCTCAGAATTTACCCAAAATATCCGAAAGGAAGCCACGCATATGCCCTCTATGAAGACGATGGGATAACTAATGCATATAGAGAAGGTACCTTTCGAAAGACGCCTGTTGTGACCGACCTTACCGATGACGAGAAATTGACAGTTACCATTTCTGAAGCACATGGGACGTATGAAGGCGCGGTAGATGGTCGGAATATGCAACTGGAAATCGTTACAGGGAAAAGGCCGGAAATTGTCTCTCTGGGAGAAGAGGAACTGGTTGAATGGCCAGAAAAGGAGTCAATTCTTGCCGCGGAGCAAGGATGGTTTTACGAGGAAAGTACCGTTCTTCTTTATGTAGGCCTGGGGAATGCCCCGGTGAACCAAAGAAGGGTGGCGGAAATAATGCCGGTTGGGCCACCAATACCTTCCAATGAGCTGAAAATCCATTACTATGGAACCAATTGGAGAGAGGTCTCGATCCATTACGGAGTGAAACAACTGGCAGGTCCCTGGGCAACGATGCCCATGAGGCCTGAGCAGATAACCGGGTGTCTGCCTGGGTGGGAGGTGACGCTGCCTGTAGACCCTATGATAGGGATTGACTTTGTCTTTACTGATGGAACCAATTGGGACAATAACGGTAGACAGGACTATCACATTGAAAACGTAGAGGAAATCTGGGTGAGTGCGCAATCCCACACTATCTCTACTGCTCAACCAGCCTGCCGCTCCAAAGTCCCTGTACGTTTCACGTGCTATAATACTTGGACTGCCTGGGGGCAAGATGCTTATATAGTGGGAAATGTCGAGGAGCTAGGAAATTGGGATGTCAGCAAGGCAGTGAAACTCAATGCGGTCACTGACCCATGGCAAGGGATCTGGAACAGTGTGATTGAGGTACCTTCAGATACTCCTATTGAGTGGAAATGTATCATTAAAGAGCCCTTACGCTGGCAGCCCGGGGACAATAACCGGATTACCATTCCTGCAGGAACAACTACTCAGACTCATACAAGCGGCAGTTTTTAGAAAATGTATGATAAACCTCTCGCTATTTTTCGCAAAAAGCCACTACGATTTTAGAAGAAGGTTTAGCTGAAGGCGCTTCAAAAATTGCGACACGGGAACTCATTAATGAATGAAGGGAGAAAAAACTATGGACCCCAACCTCTTTCACATATAACTAAGAACTAAGGGGTCAAGTCTACGTTTGACTCTTTTGGGCTTTTTGATAAGTATGAACGGCCAGGCAGTGCTATAGACAGGTTGAAAACCGGGATATCAAAAGACCGGGAATTGAGAAAACGTGTCGAACAAATAAGATTTCAGCTGACTAAGAGTCAAACGTAGACTTGGCCCCTTGCTCCCCTTGCCCCTTGCTTGACCCCTTGCCCCTTGCTTGACCCCTTGCACTTGACCCCTTGCATTTGGATTTTGCCAACCTGGGACAAGTGTGTCTTAATATCATAACAAATGCCATCCATGCCGCAGGCAGAGATCAAGGAAAAATCATCATAAGGACCGGCTACGACGAGCAAAGAGATATGGTCATCTTTGAGTGTGTGGACAATGGCCCCGGAATATCCGAAGACGTCATGAAAGATATCTTCAAGCCGTTCTTTACGACCAAGGAAGTTGGAAAAGGGACCGGCCTTGGTCTTTACATCTCCCATGAGATTGTCCGCAGACACAACGGAAACATCTTTGCCGAAAACAACCCCCATGTTGGCGCCACTTTCCGCGTGGAACTTCCAGTGGCCGGATAGCCATCTTTAAGATGACCAAGAAATCAGCAGACTACCAAAAGGAATAAGAAATAGGCTCATATCCTCCTGGAGCATCGAGATGGAATCCAATCGAACATCGTTTTTTCAGTGAAATTAGCAAGATTGGGCAGGAGGGCCACTTGAGACTTATGAGAAAATGCTCAAACCGATGCAAACGACAAAGTCATCAACGGGATTGAAAGTGAAAGCACATTTTGTAAGAAGACATTACAAAACAGGAGAAAAAGTATCAGATTTTCAGATGGACTTTCTCTCAATTAAGCTCCATGAAAGTTTTCCAAGCTGGAATCATACGCTAAATCCGAGAACAAAATGTGAAATTATTTTTGAGTGGGTCCTAAGAATTGATCTTGATGTGCCAGGGCTCGAAGCGCACCCCAAACATGTTGTCCCGCAGATAGCGGAACTTTATATATCCGAGGTCCACAAGTTTTCTGTACACCTTTGTAGAGGTGAAGCGCTCCGTGAAGTTGGCTGCTCCTAAGTCGGCCTGCCCCACATCAAAATCGCCGATGCCATGAAAAGAATAGCCTGGAGGGGCTAGTGAACGGGAAGCCAGGGAAAGATTGCCGTTGTTCCTGTAAGCCTTATTAAGAAACAGTAGGAACTGTTTGATAACACTTCGTACTCCGGAGGTAAGGATAACCTGATCGCCCACGTCTTGTTTGATTTTCCTGTAAGTCTCAAGAGGGATGCCTTTATAAAGGTAGTTACCGGTGTTGGGGACCTTGGCCACCTCCCGTCTCCTAATCCGGGCGGTAAGATTTTTTATAGGCTTTTCGCCGAAAAAACCATAGAGGGGGGCGCCTTCATAGAAGATCATTTCAAGAAATTCCAATTCTGCCCTTGAGAACGAGCCCACAAGGGAGTAGTTACGGGCAATTTTAATCGCATAGTCAAAGTCTAAAAGGTAGAAATTGCCATGACCTACGATCCGCTGGAGGCGCTTGAGTCGCTTGACAGAAGATTTTAATAGTCGGTATTTTTTCCTGTCGAGGCAGACGTCGTCTTTATGAGGTTTGTCGAAGTATTGCATCTTGTTGAGGTAGTCTTTGATGTGATCATCGTAGTGAGCCTGAGGTGTTGCAGCGAAAAAGCTTGCCATCTGTGCCATGGCATCGGGCGCGAACCCTGCTACGATAACTCCTGCGGTTACTGCCTTCAGAAACTCTCTTCTTTTCATCTAAAAAAATCACGCCTCTCTTTTCATACCGGAAAGCAGATGCAGTTCATGGCCCAACTTCGACAGAACTGACGAAGTATCGTAGTATTTAACGAGAAACTACCAAAAAAATCTTACTGCGTCAATGGGTTACGTTGACCGGCCTTCAAATTTGGTTGCCTTTTGATGTTTTTGCATAACTGATAAGAACTTGCTTTTTGGCAAAGACAAGGGGGTAGATTGTCCAGCTTTATTTAGACCTTGAAAACCCGGCCCAAAGGGCCGGGTCAGAGTCAATCGGCTTTGCCGGTACAACCGAGAAGGAGTATTGGAGTATTGGAAAAAGACGCGGAATCCAGGGTACTCCATGCTTAGTTTTTCCCATTACTCCATCACTCCAATACTCCATACCATAAGACGCCCACATCGAGGGGCCGCTTTTGGCCCCATTCCAGGGGGCTTCAAGCAAAGTCACGTCCTCTGGGCGTGGATTCTTTACTTGGTTCTCATATCTTCATTTTCCTTGTCGTTGACCCAAATCTGAGCGCCAATTCTGCTAAGTTATTTTTGCGCGAGCCCTTAGCACCCAAACACCCACGTCTAATTTGCGACAGCCTTGTAAGTGCTCAATATGACAGGTATCTTCCCAGGTATTAAGGGACGCGGTTGACAGCACCAACTGCCTATGACATTATGCGTTCTGCACAAATCGAACTGGAGAAAAGGACAACTGTGTCATGCCACGAATAAAAATTTCGGTGCCCCACAATCTCCGTGTTGACGAAGTAAGGGATCGAATAAAGAACCTTCTAGGGGAATTCAAGAACAAAACTGCTTACAAGGTCAGTAGGATACAAGAGTCCTGGGTTGACGGAACAGCGCACTTCTCTTTGCGTATAATGGGATTTTTTGTCGAAGGGAGTCTCTATGTCGAGCCATCCAGGGTGCGTCTTGAGGGTAAATTTCCTGTTGCCGCTCTTCCTTTCAAGAGCATGGTCCAAAGAGACATTATAGATAGTGCCCGGAAGTTCCTGAGTTAACAGTGCCTCAGTATTTTTCATAAAGGAGATAGTATGCCTTGGCACAAAGTCACTCTAACGATAGAACAAACAGCAATGGGGGAAGGCCTCAAGCTACGAAATCAATTCTTACAATTGTTCACGGCTGCTTCAATGCCAAAAGAGATGGCTCTATTTGCTGGCACTACCGGTATCCCCGGTACGACTTTTTATTTTTCTCCTGGGTCTCATGAACACGCTAAGTCTCTTATTTCAAGCTATTCGGGAGAGCCATGTGAAACGCCAAATGAAAAGAGCTTAGCATTTTTAGCCGGCCATGATACTGCAAGAGAAGACTTGTTTTAGGTTGGTGTTTTAGCAATCTCCCTTCCCCCTGGAGCCGGCACTCTTCTTTATTCCCTTGGCTTCATCGCTTCTCGCTCTGACCCCCATCATTCCCTTGCCTTGATTTCAAACCCATTGCGGTCACAGAGCATGTCGATCTGTTCAGGTGTCAGGTCTCAAAAGGCACCTCCTCAAGCCCGGTACGTTTGAGCACCCGTGCGGTGGTTTGCATGATGAGCTGTTTCAGTCTTGGATCCACGTCTCTCATTGGGTGAATCCTTGTTAGTCGCATCCTTCCCTTGTGGGCTAGGTTCCTGCCGCATAGGGATTTACCTTGCAAAAGTGAATCCCTGGCTCTATGGACAAACCAAATAAAACCTGATGGAATAATTACTACTGCATGGGAGGGGGCACTATAGAACCTTTATCGTTAGCAGTCATCTTGATCTTAGCTGCACGAAATTCTGGGGCTAGAGCAGTCCCCGATTTTAAAAGTATTTAGTCAAGAAGGGGGCAATCAACATGAAAGGGAACGCAAGGTTTTTGACTTTGGGGCTCTGCGCCATGATACTGCTTTCTGGCGTGTCTTTAACAAACGTATTTGCGGCAGATGAGAGTATGATCATCGGGACAGTCCATGTGGCGGCTTGCAACGTAGGCGCCGTCTCCCTGATGACCGGCCCGGGCGAGAAATATGTCATCGTCAACAATGATGTTGGGAAAGCACTGTTCAAGTTGGACAAGACGCACGTGAAGGCATCTGGCATCGTTGGAGAAGACAGTGACGGCAACAAAACTCTTACAGTTACCAGTTACGAAATCATACAAGCGGTGATACGGCCACCTGTATCGTTACGAGTTGTTCAACCTCGGGACTAGAACATTTCATCTTGGCCCAGGATTTGACCTCAACATCTTGTGGGCTTTTTGATAAAGCATATGGCTAGAATCATAGCACCATTGAATTAGTTCGATATGCATCAAGGCTCGGGCTGATCGATATGGATTAAACCTACCGTCGACAATTCTCATCCCTGGTTACTTCCCCCACCCCATCCAGGATGAATTCCCAGCCGTTTGGGTTTTTCCCAAAAGAAATGAGCCCTTCCTCTTATGGACAAAGTGATCAAGAATGTGTTGAAAAGCTTAACCGGCCAAAACCGAAGGAGATACATTATGAAGAAGTTTTTGATCTTTGCATTGTCGTTGTCGGTATTGTGCTCTTCTACGTCATTCTATGGGGAAGATACTGCCGGCAAACGTCTGCATATCCTGAGAGATGGTTCTTATTTTGCGTATTTCACGCCGTTCCAGCCAGCCATTTCACGCTATTCCGGCCAGACATTTCACACCAGGGTGGCAACTGATTACGCGTCGTTGCGGCCACTGATTCCATAGCAAACCGGCCACCTATTCCACACCAAGCGAGCCACCTGTTCAAAGCGAATCGCAACACGGGATAAACACCGGTATGGTGGGCTTTTTTCAATCCAATGAAGGAGGCCCTAATGTCAGTAACGACATTACCTATGCGTAAAGTGAAAGAAGTCTTAAGTTTGAAATGGGATGCGGTTTCAGCAACCGATAGATTGCCAAGAGTTGCCCCGTTGGCCGTGCGACAGCAGCCGAGTACTTGCGTTGAGGCAAAGATTGTGTGGTTTTACAATTCGGAGAGGAAAAAAAGTGAAAGATGAAAATAGAGCAAAAGAACAGCTTGCGGACCAGTTCCATGAATTTAGCACACAAGACCACTGATACGGCACGTAAGGTAGATATACCTTATGTGCCGCCCAAAATTTTGGTAGTCGATGATGAACTCCTTATGTGCGCCAGCCTGAAGGCCTTGTTAGGCGGTGAGGGCTATGAAGTACACACAAGTAACAGTGGCAAAGAGGCTATAGAGCATCTAGCCAAAAATAGTTTTGACTTGGTCCTTTTAGACATAGTTATGCCGGATGTGAGTGGATACCAAGACATGCGTTACATAAACATTCAGGACCTGGAGAGCTTAGTCATTGTCATGACGGGGCAGGCTTCCTTAGAATCAGCTATAGAGGCTCTTAGGAGTGGCGCCTACGATTACCTGAGAAAGCCCTTTGAGCATGAGGAATTTTTAAAGACAGTGAAAAATGCCCTTGATCAAAAAAGATTGAAAAGCGAACAAAAGCAGGCTGAGGAGGCACTGCGAGAAACCGTTCGCCGACTGGAAGTTGCCTACGAACAATCGATAATCTATGCACAGGAACTCAATGAAGAGATCGCGGAACGTAAACGGGCGCAGGATGGGCTGCGAAAAGCTCATGACCGACTGGAACGTGGGATTGAAGAACGCATCGCTAAGCTGGCTAAAGCAAATGATCAATTGAAGTTGGAAATAAAAGAGCGAAAGAAGGAGGTTGCCCAAAAAAATGCAGAGCTTGAGTCCTTTGTTCATGTAGTCTCACATGATCTCAGGGCCCCCCTCATCACTG
>JABXJW010000081.1 GCA_013375395.1 Desulfobacterales bacterium | reverse complement strand
CAGGCTGAAACGGCGGTTAAATTTTAATTTGTGTAACTGTCTGAGCGTATTAGTGAGCGTTAAGAAAGAACAGTCAGTTGCAGGGCGACTTTTGAGTGCTGGACAAAGTGCAGACCTTAGCGGCCTTATTTAAGAGGGATAAGATGTTCTTTCTTTACGCTCACTTGGACGCGAGTTTTACACGAATTAAAATTTGATTGCCGTTGAAGCCGCCATCCTTTCAAAAGGCTAAATTCTTACCTATTATCTTCATTCCACTCAGTGGGCTCCCCCGTGAATCAAGGGTTTGTATCTGAATGCCTTAACCCTTTCCGATGTGTGGCAGACCTCACAGTCTTCTGCGGTCAAATGCCCCTTTATGTACGAGGAATCTTTTGTTTTTACATGAAGCTCACCAGGACCATGACATACCTCACAGCCCGCATTTTTCAGGTGAGGCGTTTTTTCCGGACTTATGAAGCCGCCCGGTTGACCGTACCCGGTAGTATGGCAGTAATAGCATTCTTCGATCTCCTTTTCTGTTAGCTCTTTTTTAACCCTCTCAATGCTCTGAAAAGATGTGCTTTTTTTTGCATAAATAGTAAAGCTCTTATGTTCCTTCTCATGACAGGGCCCACAGGCCAACGAGCCAACATATTTAGGCGGTCCCTTGGTTTCAGCAAGACCCAAAGAGAGGCTTATGGAAATAAGCAAGGTGGTCAGAAAAGGAAATAACACATACTTAGTTGAAAATTTTGAAACATCAGCCATGGCTGTAACCTCGCCCCATACCCATTTTACTAATGAGAACTTTTTCTACTCGACATTGTGCCCTATCTGTGGTGTCGGGTAATTAACGCACTCTTTAGTAACTCTGTCTGGACGGCTGTTTTGGGAACAGCCTGTCAAGGAACTACCCATAGGGCCTGATCAGAAACCTTCTGGACCAGGCGCATAGCAATCCGTCCTGTGAAAAAAGCTTCACTTTCGCCACGTCGGCCAACGACTACCGTGCCATACCCTCCGGTTCTCGCTTCATCGAGGATGGCCGTGGAAACATCATAGCTCCGTGTGTTCGTCTTGATCTCGATCTGACTCTTTTTCAGCCCTGCCATCTTCAGCCTCTCAAGAGCCTTTCCATAAAAGCCTTCCACCCGTCGCCTCACCTCGCGCTCAAGGATATCCTGAAGGTGTGGGTGCTCTCTTTCAAAGTCAACAGAATAGTAATGCCTAAGATAGGGTAGGACGTGGAACAGGGTAAGCCTGAGATCTGGATTGGCCCCTACCATATGAATTAGGTGGTCCACAGCCCGGAGCGAATTCTCGGATCCATCAACCGCAAGCACGATCTTCATGGAAATAGTCTCTCCTGCAACAACCCACACTGGGATTTCCAGCGCGTGATCGACGACCTTGGCAGCAGTCGTGCCGATAAAGAAATCCTGCCTTGGGGTAAGTCCCCTGCGCGCCAGAAGGATAACATCGTAGAATCCTTGTTCAGCCCGGTTCAGTATGTCTTTGGCCACCCCCAGTTGGATGAATTCCGTACCGGTTTCAATGCGGTTCTCGACTATCCCCTCACGCATCATGAGGTCTTTGAATTTCTCGACGACGCGTCTGGCTGCATCAGTATTCTTGCGAACAAGCTCATCGATCTCGGCTCTGACCTCAGAGTCTGTTTCTGCCTTTTCAATGAATATTTTGGGCACTAAAGGCCGCACATTAAAGATGGTATAGGTTACGTTCTTTGCAGCCAAAGAAATCCTAGCCGCGTACCTGACACCACGTTCCGAATAAACGCTGTCGTCAACAGCCAGCAAGATCTTCTTTCCCATGGTTAGACTCCTTACTGAAAAGGCAACCGTTACAATTCTGGAAGCAAAGGTTGCGCTCTCCGAGGCGTAGGCCCGACGGCTTCAAAACCATGCACTTCGTAGCGCTATTCTATTATTTGTGAGCGAGGAAAATATAGTCTTTCGGTAGGCAACTATTTTATTATACCCTTAATCAAAAAAATTCTCCACCTTTTAAAGCCATCAATTGATGATCTCGTAAAAAGTCCAAATTAGACGGCAAAGTAAAAAGCTCCAAATTCAAGGCGCGCAAGTCCTGAGGAATGAGGCGTACTTATGGTACGCCGCAGTGACGAAGGATGCAGCGCAACGCAGAAGTTGGACTTTTTACGAAGCCGTCATCAATTAATTACATCTTCCGCATCAGCACATAATCGGCCAGATCTTCAAGGAGGCCGCGGGACTTTGAGCCGTCAAAGATGCCAAGAGATCTCTTCGCCTGATCAATGTGCTCGTGGGCCCGCTTTCTGGCATATGCGATACCGCCATACTTTTTGATAAGGGAAAGGACGGCATCAAACCCCGCCTTCGTAAAAGCCGGATCTCCAATGATTTCTTCCATGTGGTTGCGGTCTTCATTTGTGGCACGATTCAGGGCGTAGATGACAGGAAGCGTCAATTTGCCTTCCCTTAAATCCGTCCCTGTGGCTTTGCCAAGGACCTGCCCGTCCGCCGTATAATCGAGCAGGTCGTCAACCAACTGGAATGCGACGCCCAAGTTATATCCATATTGAGCCAGTGCCCGCACCCGAGCCTCCTCCGCCTCTGCGAGCAAGGCCCCCACATGACATGCCGATTGAATGAGATAGGCGGTCTTGCGCCTGATCACGTCCATGTAATCACTTTCATCTGTGGCAAGATCTCCCTTGTGCAAAAGCTGGCCAATCTCCCCTTCGGACATTTGGGCTGTTGTGCTGGCAAGAATATCAATAATGGCAATATTGCCGGTCTCGGCTGCAATGGCGATGGAACGGGCGAGCAAGAAGTCTCCCACCAAGACAGTGGCCGGATTTCCCCACACCGAATGGGCCACTGGGTTGCCCCGACGAACCTCTGCCCCGTCGACCAAATCATCATGAAGCAAAGTGGCGGAGTGTAGGTATTCGAACACGACCGACAGGGTCTTGTCATAGCCTCCTTGGTAGCCGCACAAACGCGCTGAGAGCACCATGAGAAGGGGACGGATCCTTTTGCCCCCGCCGAACATGATATATTTGGCCACTTGGGAAACAACGGGAAGATATGGGCTGAGGTTTTCGGCAAGGGCTTCTTCAATTTCGACCAGATCTTGCCGTACTGAATCCAGAATCCGCTCCTTCAGACCTTTCATACCGTGACTCCTGTCAGGTCGTACTCACGTGCTGCTGTGATCCGCACATTTACAACGGAACTTGTCATGTGCGGCGATTGTCTCTACGAGACCTTTGAATAATTGCTTTTAACGTCATTGCGAGGAGTCCGCCTTGGCCCGCTCGGATTGGGCCGAAAAACAAAGAGCAAGGCAACTTATTCGCCTTGCTCTACATTGCCCCTCTACATTGCCCATTGTTGAGCCCCGGAGCGTCAAGCAGAGTGTGAGAACGAGGCACACCCCACAGAAATAGCGCCCTCCTGGCCAGGTTATGCTTTGCTGCTTGCAGATTGAATAGCCAATGACCGGTGACCAGTGACCAATGACCAATGACAATTCCGTTACCCTTTAAGCTTCTTTACTTCAGCCGTTATGGCTGGAACGGCATTAAACAGGTCTTCCACGATGCCGTAGTCGGCCTTGTTAAAGATAGGCGCTTCCGGGTCCTTGTTGATGGCGGCAATATACTTGGATGATCCCATGCCGGCCAAGTGTTGAATAGCGCCCGATATGCCGCAAGCAATGTAGAGGCTCGGGGATACCACCTTTCCGGTCTGCCCCACCTGATCGGAATGAGTCCGCCACCCTTCGTCCACCGCAGACCTCGATGCTCCTACAGTAGCACCCAGCACGTCGGCCAGTTCCTCCAGGACGCTAAAGTCGCCCCCCCCAACGCCGCGTCCCCCTGAGACAATGATATCCGCCTCGGTAAGGTCCACTTTGGATGCGGCTTCCACCTTCTTTTCCAAAACCCTCGTTTTGGCCGTACCCGGCTTGACCGGGACTTTTTCCACACCCACGTCCTTCGGCACTTCCGCGATCTCCATCACGTTCGGGCGTATGGCCGCCATCTTGGGACTCCCTTCAACGACAACTTTGGCCAAAACCTTGCCGCCAAAAACAGGTCGTGTGGCCACCAGGTTGTCGCCCTCAACCACAAGGGCAATGCAGTCCATGGCAAGGCCGGTGTCAAGGCGCGCGGAGAGCCGCGCAGACAGATCTTTGCCCCTTGTAGAAGCCCCCAACAGCAAGATCTTGGGATCATCTTCTTTCACAATATCGAAAAGTACATCCGCATAAACATCTGTGGTGTAATCTGCCAGGGTGGGGTCGTCGCCCACCAGGATCTTATCCGCCCCGTATTTCCCCAGCTCCGCGGCGATCTCTTCTACCCCGGAACCAAGCACCACAGCCGTTAATGTCTCGCCGACAGCCTCGGCCAGACGCCGGCCCTCACTCACAACCTCGTAAGCGACCTTTCGAAACACCCCATCAGTCTGTTCCGCAAGTACTAAAACGCCTTGTGCCATATCAGTGTCTCCTGTCTTCGTTATTTGTTATCTGGTAAGAATTTAGTTCGCTTCGCTCACAATTGGAATGTTGGAATAATGGGCACGAAGTGAAGCCTGCGCTATGATGGAATAATGGGTTCTGGGAAAATGGGACAGTGGTCTATTGGCAAAATCTCTCTTGACAGGCAAGTTAATAAATGTGTAACTTCCTTTGAAAATCAACATAGCGCAAAGGTTGCGCCTGATGGCTTGACACGAAGTGAAGCTTGCGCCAAAACATCACACTTCGTGCCCATCATTCCAGTATTCCATCATTCCAATTGGGGCGAAGCCCCTAAATCTAAATAACCTTAGCCTCTTCCCTTAGTAGTCTTACCAGTTCGGCAGCCTTGGCCTCTACGGTCTCACCCTCTATAATCCTGCCGGCCGATCTTTCCGGCGGAAAGGACAAGCTCTTGACCTTGCATTTTGCCCCGGCTGACCCTACCTCGCCAGGGTCTATGCCAAGATCGGCCAGTGTCTTTTTCGCCAAGGGCTTTTTCTTGGCCTTCATGATACCCGGAAGCGAGGCATACCTGGGTTCATTGATCCCCTTTTGGGTAGTAAAGAGGGCCGGCAAATCAGCCTCAACAACCACTGTGCCCCCCTCAACAGTGCGCTCGCACCTGATCTTTCCGCCACCGATCTCTTGTTTGACCACCATGGAGACCTGAGGAACACCAACAAACTCGGCCACGGCTGCAGGCACCTGATATGAATCATCGTCCACCGCTCGCTGGCCCGCTATCAGGAGATCGCAGGGAATCTCCCTCAAGGCTGCGGCAAGGACCCTGGCGGTTCCCAGAGCATCGCCTCCGTCGGCAGCCGGATCATTGATCAGCACCCCCTCATCCGCACCCATGGCAAGGGCGGTGCGGATAGACTCCACGACCTTGTCAGGGCCCATGCTAAGAATCGTGACCTTGCCGCCACCCTGGCTCTCTTTTATTCGAAGCGCCTCTTCAACGGCAAACTCGTCGTATGGGTTGACGACCCACTTGACATCCTCTGTTTTAATGGAAGCCTTGTCATCGGCGATCTGAATCAAGGTCTCTGTATCAGGAACCTGCTTGAGTAAGACAACGATTTCCACCTTGGAACTCCTTTCTAATTTCACTTGATCATTTAATAAATGGCAAGAAACAAAGAAAATGTCAAGGGCTTCGAGCCCCATGAAGCCTACAAACGTTGCCTTTCCCTCACGCGGCAACGTACAACATCGCCTCCCATGATACGGTGCAGGCGGCCTTTTTTGTCTCGGACCAAAAGTGCACCATCAGAATCTATGTTTTCCGCCATCCCCTGGAGCCTTGAATCAGGAAGATACACCTCGACAAGACCTCCAAGAACGGTTTCATACTCACGCCAGGTTTCCAGGATCGCGCCAAAGGAGCCTTTGCAGAAAAGTTCGTACCATTGTTCCAGTTGACGCAGGAATGCCTGAACAAGGGCCACTCGCGACACCTCAATGCCGCTCGAAAGGCGCAGTGAGGTGGCAATGTTTCTGATCGAGACGGGAAAGTCTTCACTGTTCGTATCCACATTGATGCCCACTCCAACGATGACAGGGCCGATCGAGTTGCCCCCGAAACTCGCCTCTGTCAAAATGCCTCCCACCTTATGATCGGAAATCATGATATCGTTCGGCCACTTGAGCTCAGGCCTTATCCCGGTCTCGGCAATAGCCGCAGCCACGGCCACTCCCGCCGTCAGCGTGAGCCTGCCCCCCCACTCCGGTGGGGTTTGCGGCCTCAAGATCACGGAAAGACACACCCCTGTGCCCGGATGGGAAATCCAGGATCGCCCAAGGCGACCCCTGCCTTTCCTCTGGGCCTCGGCCAACACCACTGTTCCTTCCACCGCACCCTGCCGCGCCAGATTGCTCGCCTCCGTGTTGGTCGATTCCACCGCATCAAAACAATAGATTGCCTGTTGGCCAAGCCATCGAGTCTTGAGCCCTTCTCTGACGGCTTGTGGTGAAAGCCTCCCGGGGTATGCACAGTCGGCATCTGAAGACATGATCCCTTGTGGCCCATGGTTGCCTGCCATTCAGCCCTCCCAAATAGCCTGTTATTTACTTGACACTAGTGGTAGTATATTTATATTATTTTATCAGGTTTTGCTATTTCTGAATATTTTTTTGCTCTCTAAGAGATCTTGTTGGATGTCTGAAACCGATTACTATAAAATCTTGGGCGTAAACAGAAACTCAAGTGACGCCGAAATCAAGAAGGCGTATCGCAAGCTGGCCATGAAGCATCATCCCGACCGCACTAAAGGGGACAAGTCTGCCGAAGAAATGTTCAAGAAAATCAGCGAGGCATATGCGGTGCTCAGTGACAAGGAAAAACGCCGGCAATATGATACATTCGGCGCCTCTGGTTTTCGCCGGCGTTACACACAGGAGGATATATTCAGTGGGTTCAATTTTGGGGACATCTTCAGGGAATTCGGATTCGACGATAGCCATTTCGCGAATATATTCATGGGAGGCGCCAGGGGCGGGAGAAGATTTGGCTTCCAGTTCGGGGGCGAACCCTTCACCAATTATTCGGCAGGTCAAAGAACCATGGTTAAGGGATCGGATCTGGTATACGAACTTCCTCTAACCATCCAAGAGGTGCTCCATGGTACGACTAAGACTATCGCCTTAGAACAAGCCGGGGAACATCAAAAGATCAATGTGAAGATCCCCAAGGGAATGGTAACAGGGAAAAAACTCCGTTTGGCCGGTAAGGGCCAGCACGGGGCCTTTGGCGGACCGCCCGGAGATTTGTACATCCAGGCCAAGGTACTCCATGACCCGGTCTTCAGCTTGGTGGGCTATGACATTTATGTGGACAGAGAGATAAAATTGACCGATGCCCTGTTGGGGACGCGGGTCCAGGTTCCGACCCCGGACGGCAAGAAACTTGATCTGAAAATACCCGCTGGAACACATCATCAAACCAAGATGCGCTTGAAAGGATACGGGCTTCCCGAGATGAAAAAAGGTCAGAGAGGCGACCTGTATGCCCGCATCCTGGTAAGGACGCCCAAGCGATTGTCCAAGAAACACAAGGCACTGATTCAGGAACTGGCAGAAGCTGGGTTGTGAGGTAGTTTTTCTATGCCGGCAGAAATGGTCCTTGTCCTATCCAGGGTTGAAATCGCGGAAAAGGTAAGAACCCTGGCACACCGCATTTCCAAAGACTACGAGGGGAAGGAACTTTGCATCATTGGCATCCTAAATGGCGTATTTATCTTCCTGGCCGACCTCGTCCGCGAGATTACCATTCCTGTCCAGATCGATTTTGTCCGCCTGGCAAGCTACGGCTCCGACACGACATCTTCCGGAAAGATCCGGTTTACCAAAACAATTGAACTTGACATAACGGATAGGAACGTTCTGGTCGTCGATGACATTGTCGATGCTGGTCTGACTATTGCATATTTTCTGGAGCATTTGAAACAATTGAATCCAAAATCCGTTAAGGTATGCGCATTCATCGATAAGACGGAGCGCCGTAAAGTGCACGTTCCGATCGATTATGCAGGCTGTGTGGTTGAACATGGATTCCTGGTGGGATATGGGCTCGATTATGACGAAAAATATCGCACCCTGCCCGATATTTACCGCCTAAAAGCCCGGGGGGAAGGAACCCATTATGATCATAGCTTGTGAAAACTGTAAGACCGAATTCAACCTGGATGAAAATCTCGTCAAGGAATCAGGTTCCAAGGTCAGATGTTCAAGGTGTCAGCACATATTCACCGCATATAAGTCAAGCCCGGCTGAAGAACTTGAACCCGGAATTGAACTTGAAGAAAGGACCCCGGATCAGGCGGCCCACTTAGCCGAACCCGCGCAGCCTTTTGCAGAAGAGGACGAAACCGAGGCAAAGGCTCCGGAGGTTTCGGAAGAAGCTTCTGAAGAAGCGCTTGATTTTGATCTGGTTGAATCTGAAGAACAACCGGTCGAAGAAGAAATCTCGCTGGAAGATTTCGGCCTGGAGGAAGAAGGCGCTGCCGAAGAAACAGCCCAAGCTGCGGAACAACCGGCCGCAGAAGAAGAAATCTCCATGAAAGATCTCCTGGAAGAAGAACCTGCTTTGGAGCAAGCACGTCAGCCTACAGAACAAGTAGCTGAAGAAGAAATCTCGCTGGAGGATTTCCGCTTGGAGGAAGAAGGCGCTGCCGAAGAAACAGCCCAAGCTGCGGAACAACCGGCCGCAGAAGAAGAAATGCTCGGAGCCGAAGATGAAATCTCCATGGAAGATCTCCTGGAGGACGAGACTGCTGCGGAAGAAATACCTGAACCAACCGAAGAGCTTGAAGAAGAAATCACACAAGACCTGATCGTAGAAGAAGCTGAGTTCGAAAAAGCGTCCATGGAAGATGAAATTGCCTTGGAGGAAACAGCGGTTTTAGCAGAAGTGGACGAATCCGCATTGCTTAAAGACGTGTCTGTGGCATCCTTGGAGGGAAGCGAAGCGTTTGAGGCACAACAACTCGAAGAAGAGTCCACGCAAGAACTCGTGCTGCCGTCAATAGCCGAGACAGAACCTCCGGCAAGGAAACGCATCAGTACGCCCTTGCTGGTCCTCTTGATATTTGTCCTTATGGGCGGCGGGGCTTATGGCGCATACACCGTTTTGAAGAATTATGATTCCAGGGGCTTCCATATCAAAATACCTTTTCTGGAATTTCTAACCGGCAAGATGAAGCCCGAGACGATCGACCCCGGCAATATGCACATAGCCTTGCTGGAGCAGCTCATTACCGGTGAATTTGTTGACAACAATGCAATAATAGGACGGCTTTTCGTAATCAGGGGAAAGATTAGAAACGAGTATCTTGGAGCCAGGAGCTCTATCAGGGTAAAAGGCGTTCTCTATTCGAAGGGCGGCAAGATAGCCCGGGATCGGGTTGTCTATTGCGGCAACTTTTTGTCGGATACCGAACTGCAAACACTGGACAGACCTGCCATCAACGAGAAATTAGGCAACAGGTTTGGAGATAAGAAAGCGAACCTTAAGGTGCCTTCCGGCAAAGTGCTTCCCTTTATGCTCGTATTTGCCGATCTTCCACCGGATTTGGGCGAGTTCAGTGTCGAGGTAGTGGGTTCGACTCCGGGATAATGGAACAGATAAAGATTGTGCGGCCATGGCGGTCCTTCCTCTTCTAATTCCTGAATTTGATCATTAGGCTACACAGCTATCGGCAAAAATTCTCTGCCGGAAAAAGCCCGAATTTTAGAACTATAAGGAACTGTGTCGCGAAGAAAAATGGAGGTTTGACTTGGCCCGTACGCCCCATCTTGCCGTCGGTGTTCTGTTCTTTGTTCTGATGCTCCTCGTCGGTACTATGGGATACATGTTCATAGAGGGCTGGCCTTTTATGGATGCCCTTTACATGACGGTTATCACACTGGGCACCGTGGGCTACAATGAGGTTCGAACGGTTTCTCCAGGTGGAAGAATCTTTACCATGATCATCATCATTGTGGGGGTGGGTTTTGTCTTTTATGTCGCCGGCAGCGTCATCCAGTTTATGATGGAAGGTCGCATCAGGGAAATCTTGGGGAGGCGGAAATTGGAAAAAGATATTCAAGCCCAAAAGGGGCATTACATCATCTGTGGGTATGGCCGGGTAGGAAAGAGTATCTGTGAGGTGCTTGCTTTAAAACCCTTGGGATTAGTCGTTATGGAACGTGACCAGGAGAGAATCGCCCGGCTGAACGATCGCAACGTGCTCTATGTTGCAGGTGAGGCCACTGATGAGGAGAATCTCATTAAGGCGGGTGTCGAAAAGGCACGGGGACTGGTGGCGGCATTGAAAACGGACAGCGACAACGTTTATGTGACCCTGTCCGCCCGGCAGCTTAATCCCGAACTCTTTATCATAGCACGGGCTGGGGAAGAAAAATCGGAAAACAAACTCCTGGCGGCCGGTGCTGACAAAGTGGTCTCCCCATACAGCATGGGCGCCCACCGAATCGCGCAGACAATACTGCGCCCGACGGTCACCGACTTTCTGGAACTTACCTTGACGGATAAGAGCCGCGACATCCACATGGAAGAGATGCCGGTACACCCTTCGTCAAAGTTGATCGACATGGCCTTGCAAGACTCCGGGATCCGCCAAGACCTCGATCTGATCATCGTAGCAATCAGAAAACCCGGAGGTGATATGCTGTTCAACCCATCTTCGCAGACCAAGCTCCAAGGAGGGGATACCGTGGTGGCGATCGGCGAAAAGCAGCACTTGGAGCGGCTTGACAAGATACTAAATCCCCAGCCTTGATGGTCTCGTAAAAAGTCCAAATTAGACGGCAAAGTAATCCGCCGAAGGCGGACCAAATTCAAGGCGCGCAAATTCTGAGGAATGAGGCGTACGTATGGTACGCCGCAGTGACGAAGGATGCAGCGCAACGCAGAAGTTGGACTTTTTACGAAGCCGTCAGCCTTAGATCTTATAAATTATGCGCTTCTCGGTGACGATGATATCAACATATCTGTCGTGTGGCTCCATTGGAATCTGGGACACAATCTGACATTCAAAAGCAAGGGCCACTTTTCTGGTGGTCGCATCAAGCAGGGGGATGAATTGGTCATAGAAGCCCGTGCCGTAACCAATCCTGCCTCCGCGCTCATCAAAGGCTATGCCGGGAATGATCGCCAAATTTATGTGCTTTACAGGAATCACTTTACACCTTTGCGGAATCGGCTCACGGATTCTTCGATAGCCCGGCCGTACATCGCGATCAATGTCATCAATCTTCAACGGCACGATCTGTTTCTCTTTTTGATCGATCAAAGGAAGGGCAACAATCTTCTCATGTTCCAAGGCATTACGGATCATGGCCTCGGTGATCACCTCGCTGCCGGAGTTCATGTAGAAAAGGACGATTCGGGCCTCAAGAAAATTGGCAAACTCCAAGAGGCGTTCCGTAATAGCCTTGCTCTTTTCTGAGCGTTCCTTATCCGATAAGGCATCCCGGCCGGCGAGGGTCTTTCGTCTAATTTCAGACTTTCTTGCCTTTAAGTCTTGCATTGGACAACTCCATAAACTGTTCGAAAGTTACTAAGGAGAGCACAATATCGTTTGCAGTAATGCAGAGATGTTTGTCAGAGGGCAAGGGGGATCTCTTCTTGAGATCAGGTCACTGAATAGCGCCTGGCAGGTGCAAACTGTTTGATGCTCTCCCTAATACCTATCCCATAGCAAAAATTGCAAATAAAGTCAAGTAATAATAATCACTTAATAATTATTGACTAAATGGCGGGCGCGTGCTAACCGGACATGCCATGCTGGACGTCAAATTTGTTAGACAAAATCTAGACTTTGTGCGGGAATCGCTGAAAAAGCGAGGACAACCTTCCGATCTCGAGGACTTTGTCGATTCCGACTCAAAACGCAGGGCCCTCCTCCTTGAGGCCGAAGAACTCAAGCATCAGCGCAATATCGTTTCTCAGCGCATCGCCCGAATGACAAAGGACAAGGAGGATGCATCAGAATTGATCGCTGAGATGCGCACCGTCTCCCAGAAGATAAAGGCCCTGGACGAAGAGCTTTCGCAACACGAACAGGCACTGCGTTCTATCTTGATGGGGCTTGCAAACCTCCCACATCCTTCGGTCCCTGTGGGCAAAGACAGTGAAGACAACGTCGTCCTCAGGAAGGTGGGCGAGGCGCCATCATTCGACTTCGAACCTCTCCCCCACTGGGAGATCGGACAAGATCTCGGGATTCTTGATTTTGAGAGGGCCGCCAAGATCGCAGGTGCGCGTTTTGCCCTGTATATGGGTCAGGGGGCGAGACTGGAACGCGCCTTGATCAACTTCATGCTGGATGTCCATACAAAGGAACACGGGTACTTGGAGGTGCTGCCCCCGTTCATGACCAACCGCAACAGCACGACCGCAACAGGCCAGTTGCCCAAGTTTGAAGAAGATCTATTCAAGTTGGAGGGGTGGGATTATTACCTTGTGCCAACCGCCGAGGTCCCGGTAACCAACATCCATCAGGGCGAAATCCTGAATGAAGACGAGCTTCCCCGCCTATATGCCGCCTATACGCCGTGCTTCCGGTCTGAGGCAGGCTCCTATGGCAAGGATACCAGGGGGCTCATCAGACAGCACCAGTTCAATAAAGTTGAGCTCGTGAAATTTGCGACGCCGGAGACATCCTATGAAGAACTGGAAAGGCTCCTAAACGACGCTGAAGCCATACTCAAGCGCCTTGGGCTCCACTATCAGGTGGTGGCGCTGTGCACCGGCGACCTGGGCTTTTCCGCCGCCAAGACCTATGACATTGAGGTGTGGGTGCCGGCACAGCAAAAATATCGCGAAATATCATCGTGCAGCAATTTCGAAGATTTTCAAGCGAGGCGTGGCAACATCCGCTTTAGGAGAAAGGGGAAGAAAGGCACGGAACTGGTCCACACCTTAAACGGGTCAGGGTTGGCGGTGGGCCGCACCGTGGTGGCGATCCTGGAGAGCTTTCAACAGGAAGACGGCTCCGTCATCATCCCGGAAGCGCTCAGGCCGTATATGGATGGAGTCAAAAAAATAAGTGCCCGACCCGGACAAGCCGGAACCAAGCAAGGATTGGTTTAAGCCTTGGAAAATAAAATCAAATCTAACTCGAACAAGTGCCTTGTATAATAAAAGTTAAGTAAAGTTGAAAGTGCCCCTCCGGGCCATAGGCCCAACGGGCCGGTGGCTAAAGTTAAGGAATGCGCTTTCAGCGCAACCTGTTTTTAAGACTGACCACGCCGAAGGCGTGCACATTAACTTTAGCTCACTTTAGACACTTTAGTTCATTTTAGCTCACTTTAAGGAATCGTTCCATGAAGATCGAAAACTTTCCTGAACATATCCGGCAATACCTAATCCCTAAGGTAAGCGGTCACGTCGTGTACCGATGCCTGGGGTGCAGCACGGAATACGACATCAGCCGGCTCCTTTATACATGTCCCGGGTGCGGCAGCATACTTCTCCTGGAAGACCTCGACTTTGACCGGCTGAAGAAGGTCCCGGCAGATACGTGGCGCCGGATTTTCGACTATCGGAGGGCGCTGAATATCCCGTCCATGAAGGGGATTTATCGATATCATGAGTTTATCGGCCCTGTAATACCCCTGGATGCGGTCATCTATCTGGGTGAGGGGCACACTGCCATGGTGGAGGCAAACCCGCACCTTGAGGAGCTGGCAGGGGCCAGGTTCTATTTCAAGAACGAAGGGCAGAACCCGAGCGCATCTTTTAAGGACAGAGGAATGGCCAGCGCCCTGAGCTACATCAACTTTCTGCTCCGGTCCGGAAAGCTTGCCGACGTGCTTGCCGTCTGCGCCTCCACAGGCGACACCTCGGCCGCCGCGGCCCTTTACGCGGCCTACCTTCAGCCCAAAGTCAAATCCGCCGTGCTTCTCCCCCACAAGAAGGTGACCCCCCAGCAACTGGCACAACCCCTTGGAAGCGGTGCAATTGTATTTGAAATCCCGGGTGTGTTTGACGACTCTATGAAGGTGGTCGAGGCCCTTTCCGAACAATACAACGTGGCGCTTTTGAACTCCAAGAACGCCTGGCGCATATTGGGCCAGGAATCCTACTCTTATGAAATTGCCCAGGACTTTGACTTTGACATGAACCACAAGGCCATGGTGGCGCCGATCGGCAACGCGGGAAACATCACGGCCATCATCAGCGGCTTCTTGAAGTTCTTTGAGGCAGGGATCATAGACAGGCTGCCGAAGATTATCGGGGTGCAATCGACCCATGCCGATCCGGTATACAGGTACTATCTGGAACCCGAGCCTGAAAAGAGAAAGTTTGTACCCGTCAAGGTTCGGCCAAGCGTGGCCCAGGCCGCCATGATCGGAAATCCGGTCTCCATGCCTCGCGTAATTCAACTGGTGGAAACATATAATGAGAAGGCAGGGGGCCAGGCCGTATTCTTTGCCGAAGTTGAGGAACAGGCCATCATGGACTGGCAGCTTACGGCCAACCGCAACGGACACATCGCCTGCACCCAGGGTGGTGAGACCCTTGCAGGGCTGGTCGAGGCGAAGAAGCGCGGCATTGTGAGCGAAGATGATGTCGTAGTGCTGGACGCCACGGCCCATGCCCTGAAGTTTGCCGATTTTCAAGCTATGTATTTTGAAGACCGGTTTCCCCCGGAATTCGAGATTACTCCAAGACAATCCCTTCAAAACGCCCCCAGTCTGGTTCGGCCAAAAGACCTGGACCTGGTCCCCACCCCTGAAAAGCCACTTGAAGGCAAGGATCTCGATCGCTTTGTCCAGCGGACCGCAGAGGAGATCGCAAAAAAGCTGGGACTGTCGCGTCGGGATTTGGTAAGAATTTAGCCCTTTAAAAGGATAGCGGCTTCAACGGCGATCAAATTTTAATTCGTGTAAAACTCGCGTCCAAGTGAGCGTAAAGAAAGAACAGCTTATCC
>JABXJW010000406.1 GCA_013375395.1 Desulfobacterales bacterium | reverse complement strand
ATTAAACCAGCAAGGAAGCATTCCAATCTATTACGCCTCGACAACGTAGCCGAGACAGTATAAGTCCCAATCGTCACCAGCCCAAAGTTGGCTGTATTGAAGCCTTTGAGAACTGTTTTTAATGATGCACAGCCCTAAATGGAACATCCATGTTTCGCCTTGACCTTGTATGCCTTGTATCCCCGTATCGCCCTCGTTAGGGTAAACGAAGAACGAGCCGCCGCCCGAGATTCTTGAAGCCACAAGCTTGACCGCAATGATTTTCCTTGTTTCGCCTAAAGCGGTCGCCAAATCTAAGAAATGCTTGTCCGTGTCAGGATGCGAAATATCCGCTATCTTACCGTTATAAGGAACAAATAACAATCTTGGGGGCGTTAGGCGTGGCAACTTTTAATCTACGTCCTCCTCGAACCTTATGTCTTGGGTTCCAGATTCCGCTATTATCCAGTATGCACCTTGACAGTAGTTTTTGTTGTCGTATTGTGCGCCTGCTAGTATCGGTATTCCGTCTCCGTATCTTCCGTCTTTGCTGGATAGAAGCTCGACTGTGGCTGTTCCGTTGTTGTAGATTAACAGTGCTTTTCTGTGGGGATTCACGTCCACTAGCATTTCAGGCTTGGTTGTAACTTTTCTTGCCCCTATTTTTGGTTTAGCCATTTTCAAGCCTCTGGCTTCTTCCTCTTCATCTCCCATAATATCTCAAGTGGAACGCCGAAAAGAAAAGCGACCAGTAACAGTAATGCGTTGTCAATTCCGTAATGTGCATGGACGAATAAACAAAAGCAACCAGCGCCTAGTTCTGCAAGCCTTACTATCGTTGAATCCTTCATTTCATCCTCTCTCTTCTGGCGGCTTTCGAACTTTGACTCCCAAGGCGATTAGACCGAGCACCAGCAGGACTCCTAAACCGAGGAGTAGAACTTCGGGGTGTTTGTAAAGGAATTGGAAAAGGGGTTCAAAGGCTCCAGAGATTATTAAGGCGGCTATAAGCCCCAGTATGAAGCCTGCAAGTAGCAAGGCGACGACTGCCATAAGCGGGAAAGGGCTTGCCACTTTGAAAACAACGATAACGTCTGTGTGAGGCTCTTCAATGACATCTGTTTTTCCAAGCTCGACGTCATACCAAATATACTTAGGCGAAACCTTCTCTCCCGCCGCAACCTGAACAATGTCAACGCTCTCAACTGTAACGCCTTCGTAGGCTTCCCATTCTTTCCTGTATTGCTCTTTGAACTCGTCAATTCTGTCGGGGTCAACCTCAAACTTTGTGGAATGCACGATTGCCTTGTATCTTCCGCTTTCAAGGTCTTCGGGAGGGGGCTTCGCCATGACGTGAACCATGACTTCTTTGCTTTTCACCATTCAAAGACACCGACCCCGCCCTCGTCAGCCTGAGCCTCAGCCTCGCATCCTCGCCATTCTGCGTCTCCCAGAAACTCGGCTAGGTAGTTGAATCCCCCTTCTTGACTGAGGGTCTCCGAATATTCGTAAATCGCCCACCAGATGATTGAGGTTACCATCTTTTTTTTGGTCGTGACGGTTGCCCTCTTCTCCCACGTCCTTGTCTGCCAGTTGTAGCGCATGATATTGACAGGTTTGCCTATAAGCCCCGCACAGGAACCCGTTTCGCCGTGAGCCAGCCTGCCCCTCACGGTCACCTTTTCGCCCGTGTGAATCACGTCAGGCGTGACAAGCTCTATAGAGAGTGCTGTTGGCTTCTTTACGACCACTGGCGGCGCCACCACATGAACCATCACTTCTGGACTCTTCACCATGCTACCCAGCCCCTAGGGGCTAGATTTCTTTCTCGAAGCTCTTGTAAATCACGACAACCAAGATTACGTCTCTTGTCGTTAAGGCGTCTCCAACTCGAATGTTGTCTTCATCGTATAGTGAGGCTTCACCCGTTGCGTTGCTTGCGGTTCCAAAATCGTTAATCGTGTATGTTGTAGCCACTGCCGACCCTGTTCCATCTGAACCAGAGAAAACCGTGAGTTCCAGTAGGTTTTGACCGCCCTTAGCCCATGTCGGCAAGGGTATGTCTGCGTTTGCCGCCTTTGCCCCTGAATTTATCACTAGGGTTTTGGCTCTGTAGCCTTCCGCTTTTTCTGTGCCTTTAAT
>JABXJW010000405.1 GCA_013375395.1 Desulfobacterales bacterium | reverse complement strand
GCTCAACAGAAGCCAGCGTTGGACCCTGAAGACCGCATGCCGCCATCTCCCCTTGGTCCGATACGGAAGTGCTTCAATTGTCCTGTAAACCTTCTTGATGACCCAGTTGGGGGTGGAAGCCCCTGCTGTGATGCCTACTGCCTGCAATGTTTCGATTGCATCACAGTCGAGTTCCGCCTCGCTTTCGATATGAAACGCAGGGACACCCTCCTGCTCAACCACCTGAGCCAGTCTCTTCGTATTGCCGCTGTTGCGGCCGCCCACCACCACCACCGCAGCAACGCTCTTTGCCATCTCCCTGACTTCGGCCTGGCGTCTATGTGTTGAATCACAGATGGTGTTGAATACCTTGAAGTGAGAAAAGCGCCCCCCGATTGCACGGACAACCGCATCAAAAAGCCGGTCGTCCTGTGTCGTCTGGGCAACCACGATGGCCCGCTCAATGGGCGGAAGCTCGGCAAGCTCATCAGGGTGGGTTATCACATGGCCCCGGCCTCCGGCATATCCTAACAGTCCGGCAACCTCGGGGTGGTCTCTGTCGCCGACAATCAGCACGGCGTAGCCCTGCCCGGCATATTTTGAAATGATGGTCTGGACCTTGATGACCCTGGGGCAGGTGGCATCGATAATGACAAGTCCCGCGTCAATAAGGCCCTGCTTGGTCTGAGGCGGCACTCCATGGGCTCTTATAATCACGGTTCCGGGTTCAGCCGCCGAAGGGTCATCCAGGATGGTCACGCCCTTTTCTGCAAGAATCTCCAAGACCTGTGGATTGTGAATCAGCGGTCCGAAGGTATATATCGGGCCATCCCGGATATTGGCGGCATCCAGCACCATTTCGACAGCCCTGCGCACGCCCATGCAGAAGCCTGCAGTTTTGGCGAGTTTAATGATCAAAAAAGCTCTATTCTTTCAACAAAACCTTGTGATTGACCAGAGAAAGGGCATGGATGCGGGCACGCAAGAACTTCTGATCGCCGAAGATATCCACCAGACGAAGACCGTCGTTTTCCGGCTCAACCTTGTCCACCGCTTCCATGATGAGTTCCTCTTCGCCGTCGCGGATGATGTAGGCATTGGCTTCACACATGTTTTTCTACCAACTCCTTTAAGTATCTTTCGATCAACATCTCAATGAGCGGCGGAAGCGGCGTAGGAGGCACCCCCACAATCTCCACTTCTTCCTGGCTAAGCGGGATGAGAAACTTCCTGGCCGGGCTTGCGGCCACAGCTTCAGCCATCATGGGTGTCACCTCCCCCATCATGGCATGGGCCATGACAATCCCTATGGGTCCTACAATAACGTCAACCCGGCCCACCGTGCGTACGATGGCATTTTCGCCGGAGGCGCCTTTATTTGCCCTGGCCTTCAGCATTTGGGCTGTGGCAATGGCATTGGTGCCGAGGGCCAGGATTTCCACGGACTCTTCAAATGCCTCCTTGAGTTTCTTTATGATGACACTTCCGATACCCCCACCCTGACCGTCAATTACACATATGCGCATATTTCAGATCGCGTCCTCCCGTCCACGCTTCCGGCAATATCGATATTTGCTCTGCCGGAAGCTGACATCTGACTCAAGTCTCTAACAAAAAGGGACTGTTTTGTCCAATCCCATCATATGGTCACTTGTACCCGCCCTGGGCCACGCAAGCCCATTTCTGCCCGGAGTTATTTTCCCTCAGCTTCTTCGCCCTCCGTTTCCCATCCTCTTTTCTTGCCACGTTGCTGTTTTTGCAATTTTGAAGGCGTGCTTTCCTCTTGGCCCTGTTTCTCTTTACCCAGCCCTTGAGGAATCCAATCACCCTTTTGCTCAATTCCTGGTGGGACATCGGTATGCCAGCCTCGCTTTTCTCCCTTCTCCCAACCAGGCGGCTTACCGCCGGTGCGTCCCCTGCCCTTACCTTGGGCAAAGGCTAATGAACCAACCAACAATAATGATAAAAACGTCACAAAGACACAATGTCCAAACGTGATGGCTTTGCGCATGATCTCCTCCTTCTTGGTACTCTGACCACGTCGTTTCTACTAAGGGTTCGCTCAAAAATGAAGCTCCCCGCCGCAAGCGGGCGGGGTATCATAAGGAAACACCCTTTTTATACCCCCTCACCTTCACCCTGT
>JABXJW010000404.1 GCA_013375395.1 Desulfobacterales bacterium | reverse complement strand
CACAGTCCAGATAGGGGATCTGACCGGGTCAGTCAAAGCCACGCTGGAATCACCAACCAAACCAGCTGAACTGCAATTAACAAATCTGGGAATCAGTCGGACCGAAGCTGGGGTCGGAGAAACCATAATAGTTTCAGTTGCGGCAACCAACATTGGAGACGAGAGTGGCAGTTTTTCATTGGATCTTTTTATCAATGACGAAAAAAGGGAAACCAGAAATATTCAGCTTGGCAGTGGAGAAACCAAAACTGAAGAATTTGAAGTTACTGAAGAAGCTGAAGGTACTTACGTGGTTAAGGTGGGCGATTTAACTGAGTCCTTCAAAGTCAGTTCTGACGCTCAGCCTGCTAAACCCGCCGAGTTTCAGGTAACCGACTTGACTGTTAATCCCTCCTCTGTCATGGCTGGCGAGATTGTTGAAGTCTCGGTTAAGGTAACCAATGTTGGAGAGGAAAGCGGCACCTACACCGTTAACCTCAACATTGACGGTTCAACATTAGACACAAGAACTGTCACCTTGTCTGGCGGTGCAACTCAGGTCATAAAATTTGATGTGACTGAAACAAACGCGGGTACACATAGTGTCGAAATAGATGACTTGACAGGCTCCTTTACGGTTGAAGCTGCGGTTGCTGCGTCAGACAAAATCGATTTGCTGAGAGTGTTTGTAGACCCATATGAAGTAAATGAAGGAGACACTGTAAACGTCAAAGTTATAGCCAACAACACAGCAAACGAGGAAAGCGTCCTTGGTTTAAGGCTTCTTGTCGAAGGCGAAGTTAAAGAGACGAAACAGGTCACTTTGGCTGCAGGTGAATCTGATAGAACAGTCGAATTTGCGGTTATAGTAGGTGCAGCAAACGGCGATAAAACAAAGGGTTACTCTGTTGAGGTGATAAACCTCGGCAATCAAAGCGACACGTTAAAAGGATATTTTGTAGTTGCTCCAACAGGCTTCCACACTCTCACCCTTTCTTCAAACGCTATTGGTATGGAATTTACCATTAACGGCGTGACTGAGCCTGCGCCATATAGTAAACTCTTGCCAGAAGGAGCCTACACCATTGTCATACCTGATGGCGTCGAAGGGGGAGGCACCTTCTGGAATTTCACTAATTGGATTGACGGATCGACAAGCCTCACCAGAACTCTACAGCTTACCAGCCGCACCTCTCTTGTTGTCAATTACATGAACTCGAAATCCTGTCCTTCATTATATGTTTGGAATGGAGCCGAGTACGCTTACACAGCCGAAATCTCTGATGGCACAGGCTACCTAGGAATTTTTGACTACTTCCGAGAAGACGGAAGCCTGTCCTTCCTTTACAGTGTTCCATGGGACTACGTCAAGTTGAATGCGAGTGCACTCCAGCCAAACGGCGGATACTACGATATGACTATCAGACAAAACTGGGATGAAATCGCCTACGTGGACTCCGCAACATTAGTGATTGTGGAGCATTCGCCTGATGTTGATGTGTATTCAACCAAAGCCACATACCTGTATGAGCCTGAGGGGCAAGGAACAATCTTTACGGTCAGCAAAAATCCTGATTCCCCAGTTTCTTGCGTCAACTCGACAGGACATGATGTTCTACCTTTAGTGTTGGAACGGGACGGAGTCACCACCCTCGGCAACGAATTCCAGTGGGACACTCTAGAGCTAGACTTGGGTGATCTTTCAGGCGCGAAAGAAATTAAGTTGCTAGTCGCTGGAACAATACTCTACTCTGCAGGTGAAGAGCAGGGTGCATGGGCTGGGCAGTTTTGGGATAAACCGGGTGAGAAGCCGTTTCCGCCTCCTTACATGGAAGTTAAAGACGCTGACGGCAACTGGGTTCCTGTTGCGGATAACAGGCAATTCCCGTTACTTGATGTTACGCCCGACTGCTTTGTTGTAAACTTAACTGGCGTCTTCCTGACAGATGATTACTCCCTCAGGATACACACTTTCTTCAATACCAGATTCGATTATATCGGAGTGGACACAACATCACAACAAGATGTGACGATTCGGGAGGTAACAGTTTCCTCTGCCACTTTGTCCCAAGCTTTCACAACCAATTCTAATTCAACAGGAAATTTCACCCGATATGGCGATGTAACTGAGCTTATGGAATATGCAGACGACATGTAT
>JABXJW010000080.1 GCA_013375395.1 Desulfobacterales bacterium | reverse complement strand
GCGAAAAATTGCTCATTTCTGAATTGGAAACTGACATCAGTGCCCAGAGTTTTGAAATTCATTTATGGATGGGCACTCACTAAAACGTGGACATTGTGTGCTTTGCCGGCACCTCGAGGCAGATTGTCGTTTTAGCTGGAATTATTACGGGATTCGGGATAAACATTAGGTGGGTCTTATGATTACGATTGTTACAGTTACTATCCTACTGTTATTCTTCCTGGCCTCTGCCATACGGGTCCTCAAAGAATATGAGCGCGGCCTCATATTCCGTTTGGGGCGGGTGGTTGGCGCCAAAGGCCCTGGACTAATCATCTTGATTCCCGTGGTTGACAAGATGGTAAAGGTGAGTCTGCGTTTGGTTGCCATGGATGTGGAACCTCAGGACATCATCACCCGGGACAATGTGTCGCTCAAGGTGAATGCCGTGATCTACTTTAGAGTCATGGACCCGGTGAAGGGGATTATTCAGGTGGAGAACTACATGTATGCCACATCGCAGCTTGCCCAGACCACCCTTCGCAGTGTGTGCGGTCAGGCTGAACTGGACGAAATTCTTTCTGAGCGGGAAAAGATAAACACTAAGCTTCAGGAGATCCTGGATACCCAGACTGATCCATGGGGAATCAAGGTCTCCACCGTGGAGGTCAAGCATATCGATCTGCCCCCGGAAATGCAGCGGGCCATGGCCAAGCAGGCGGAGGCAGAGCGAGAGCGACGCGCCAAGATCATCAATGCAGAAGGAGAGTTTCAGGCGGCCGGCAGGCAGAGGCTGCTACCATCATCCGGGATCACCCCGTGGCCTTGTGCAGCTACGGTATCTCCAGACACTTCGGGAAATTGCGGCCGAGAGCAATTCCACAACCGTGTTTCCCATCCCCATTGACCTTTTCAAACCTTTTCTCTCTACATAAAATCCCGCAGGGATTTTATAACTTGAAGAGGAGTTAGCGTGGCGAGAATCCTTGTGGTGGATGACGACGAGAGCATTCGCCAGTACTACATGGAGGAATTATCTGATGATGGACATCAGGTCTCGGCCGTGGCCTCCGGCTACCAACTGCTGAGGATAATTGATTTTTTTAAGCCCGATGTTGTGGTTCTGGATATCAAGCTTGTAGGTTATGACGGGCTGGAACTACTGAAAGAGATTCGCAATGAATACTATAACCTACCGGTCATTTTGTGTAGCGCTTACGAAACGTACAAATATGACCATAGATCCGTGGGAGCAGACTATTATGTGGTCAAGAGATCTGACCTCTCCGAACTGAAAACAATGATAAAGAGAGCCATCGACGCATACAGGCCTGGTAATTTGACCGGAAACTGAGCCGGAATTTGCGTCAAATTTATGACATTCGGTCAAGTATCCTGGCCGGATATGCATTATCAACACACTAAGCTAATCGATTGTTCCGCCGCCATCTTTATAACTTGAGAGTCCAAGGTTTTCGGAAGTGATGGGGGCTTTATTCGCTAAGTGACTGAAATTATTAAGCCCAATGATTTTGTGGTACGTGTTGCAGCGTCAATGATTGCAGTACCTTGCGATAACTTTGGGCTGTTTATGGCATTCGATAATTATTACAAGTGCTGCCAGAGAATGATTGGCACAAAATTTGATACAAATTATCCTGTCAGAGCCTTCCAGACCAAGGTGAACACAGACGCCATCATTGGTATGGCAAAGATAGGAGATGGGGTAAGGAACCTGCTCGAGTGCTAAGTGCCGAGAGTGGATTGCTCTTCCAGAGAACGCATGGTAAACAGAGTTTTTAACAATCATAATTGGCCAAACGCAACCTTGCCAACAAATTTACGATTTTCCTTGACCTGGTGGAGCTGCTAATCTATTTTTATAAATTAAGCTTCTGGTTGAGGCTGCAAGTAGGGCCAAACTTGAAATAATATAACCAGGTCGTCGAACTCAAGTTATAAAATCGCGGAGCGATTTTATGTAACGCGGCCTCCGGCCTCTCCGAGCTGTAGGCTCTACGAGCCGGAAGCCGTGGGGCTACGCCCCCGAGGGCTTCGCTGCTCGAAAAAAGGAAATTCCCATACTATCAAGTTGGGCTGAAGCTGAATTGGATAAAGACGTAGACATATGAAAGACTATTACCATACCTTTCACATTCCCGTTATGGGCATCGGGCACTCTGTTGATACACCTGTCCGTGTAGCTCCTTTAGGCATTACATCCGTTATTTCACTCGTAGATGATATTTTGCTCGAAAAAATCCGCAAGTATTACTGTGAAAAGTACGGCTTGCCCTATGTCAAGCTGTCAAGGGAGGAAGAGGACGGCAGAGCAAAAAGAATCACCGCCTATCTTGAAACCGTCAGGGAAATCGTTGGTATCAAGATGGAGGATATAAGACGACAGCCTTTCTTCGAGGCCAACGACAAAGGTAAATACTTTGACCTGCTTCCCGAAGAAAGTTCCATGAAAAGGCAATACAACACGCTTCTCAAAATGAAGGCCGGACCTGAGAGAAACGCGCTGGCAATGGACTTGACGCGTAGAATGCAACCCGGCTCTATTGACGTCAATATCATGGTCAAACTGGACTGCATCAATCCTGATAACGATGGCAACGTGCGTAGTGATGAATTCAGCGATGCCAAATCGGCCCTTCGAGGGTATGCCAAGAGCGGTCTCCGGTCCAGTATCGTATTTTCGGCTGGAATCAACCAAAGCCTGTTCAAGTATATGACCGGATTTCGGGACTTTTACAGGGACGAGACAGGCGAGATCAAAAAGAAGATCATTCTCAAGGTGAGCGACTTTCGCTCCGCCCTAATCCAGGGCCGGTTCCTGGCTAAAAAAGGACTGGAGGTTTACGAATTCCGCATTGAATCGGGGCTCAATTGCGGCGGTCACGCTTTTCCTTGCAACGGCAATTTACTCCCATGCCATCTCCGGGATTTCAAGGAGAAGCGGGAACTGCTGACAACAGAGCTTCATCCGCTGATAAAAAAGTACTACAAGAATATGGGTTGGAGATATCCCGAGTCGGCTTTGAACAGTCGTCCCCTCATAACCGTGCAGGGAGGGATTGGCACCCATGGGGAAGTGCGTAGGCTCAGGGAAGATTTCTGCATGGATCTTACGGGATGGGCCAGTCCTTTTCTGCTGGTCCCGGAAGCCACCTGTGTGGATGTCTCTACCCGTAAACTTTTGAAACATGCCGGGGACGAAGATCTCTACCTGAGTGATATCTCTCCCCTGGGAATCCCTTTCAACAATGTGCGCAAAACGGGATCAGAAATATGGACCCGTAACATGGCGGCAAAAGGCAAGCCCGGTTCCCAGTGCCCGAAGTGTTTCCTGATATCCAACACCGAGTTTACCAAAACGCCTATTTGTCTCGCCTCCAGGCAATATCAAAAGAGGAAGCTGGAGGAGATAAAAAACATGGAGGTTTCAGGCGGTGAAAAGGAAAGGCTTTGCCGTAAGGTTGTGGAAAAAACCTGTATTTGCGACCATCTGGGCAATGGAGCCCTTATTGCCCTAGGCATCGCCAAGGAGAAGGGAGCCCCCCAGTTAATTTGTCCCGGGCCCAATATCGCCTGGTTTAACAAAATTTGCACATTGAAAGAGATGGTGGACCATATCTACGGAAGAGGCCCAGCGCTGGTTTCATCCGAACGTCCACATATGTTTGCGAAGGAGATAGTGATGTATGTGGACTATTTTGAAAAACAGGTAACTCGCTGTACGTACACGCCCAAGGAAATCAGTACCCTGCAGGCATTCAAAAACAATCTCGAAGAGGGTATGGACTTTTGCCTGCGTATTGCCCAAAAACAGCCGTATCAGGGAGAGAACCTGGCTTCCATCCCTCCTTGCGTGGAGAGGCAAAGAACGCGGCTGAAATCTATCTATGCCGATTTTGAAAAGAAAGTTGACCTTGATGATTTTGCAAAAAGTTCTATTTTGGCTGCTCCTGGAGCCATAACCAACTGAAAGTATTACAGCCTGCTTATAGCTTACGACTTTTTACGAGACTGTCAACTTTTGGCCTTTGCAAGACATCCTCTTATCTTAAAACCAGGGAAAGAGCCTCGGCGGTGCACGCCCTGCGACATAATCCGCAACCGAAACATTTCTTCGAATCAATCCGGGCTATTGTCTTGCCATCTTCCTGAATGCAACCTATTGCATGAAACTGGCAACATTCAGCGCAGAGCCCGCACCCTTCACACAGGCCCCTGTCCACTACAGCAACATGTTCGGCTCTGGCAATGGTCTCCACATGAATGCCGGACAGTGTTCGGATAGCTATGCAATCCCGAGCAGTACAATTGCAGACTGCTCCGATAAAAGGGGTCAACATGGTCCAGATAGTATGTATTGCACCATCTTCTTCTGTTTTTTCCATCTGATGGAGAGCTTCATGGAGTGACAATGATTCAAGGCCCTCATCGGAGGGCTTGCCGAAATAGCTCATATCAAGGCCTTCATACCAGGCACTGGGACCGTAACTGATTGCATAACAGCATCTGACTTCTTCTTTCTGGACAGCCCAGCGGCAGGCGCACGGCATTCTGACAATGGTTTCCGCCTTAAGAACCAGTTCTTTAATCTCCTCCATGGGGAGGACCTGGCCGAAATGTTCAATTTTGGCGCGCTGCTCCATATTTCTTTTTATGGAAGCCGGCAGCCGCCCCTTCCTGGAAAAAAGAACCTCGAGACGTCCAAGGGTTTTAAAGCCATCATTAATTGTAGATTCAAGGAAATCTTCGACATATTTTTTGCGCTTTAAATCGGCAACGAGATCTTGAGCGTAATTTGCCGCATTCTTATACCAGATTTTTCCGTCTCCATGTTTTGCACAAAATTCACACATGACTTTCCCAATTCTTTCGTGTTTCGCGACGCACAACTCCAAGGCAGGCAAGCCACTGGTTTGACCAGTGAGGCTTTCAATGTTTGACATTCAGATTCATTCGAAATGGGATTGTAAATCACGTTGTATTCATAAGTGGATTTTGATGAGGAAAGCTAGGATCTCTTAAAATAGTCCTTATATTCTCTAACATACACCCATCCAGACCAAATTGTGGCGGCTAGTATGACCGACATAATGAGATTGGCGACCGGTGGAAGCGCAAGGCTTACTTCGCGGCTGTAATCGCCTGAAGGGATCATGAAGAGTAGAATGCTGCCGCCTATCATTTGCACCAGGGTCTTTGTTTTTCCCCATCGGTTAGCCGGGATAACAGTCCCCATCTGTTGAGAGATGATGGCCCTTAGCCCTGTTATCGCAACCTCTCTGCCGACGATAATGATCGCCATCCACGCACCAACGATCTGGTACTTCACCATGACGATAAAGGCGCTCATGGTGAGCAGTTTATCTGCCAAGGGGTCAAGAAAAGTCCCCAGCACGCTGACCTCGCTACGGCTTCGTGCAAAGTATCCGTCCAGTGGGTCTGTGGCGCAGGCCAGCACGAAGATTGAAGCGGCGACAAACCTGGTCCAAGTGGCATCCGGAATGGTGAATACGATGAAAACGGGGACCAGGACAATCCGCAACAAGGTGATTTTGTTGGCAACAGTCATGTCTCGTTAGTTTCTGGTCATACTATCATAATTTGTTGATGTCAATTCAAAACAGGCTGTTCCCAAATTATGGGTAACGTTCAAGTTGTTTTCTGTAAAAATATGCGATGCCACAACTTTTGAACGTTACCAAATTATGAGATCTGGATTCCAGCCCTCTTTTGATGCCCCGTGACGGCTGTCCTTATGCCTGGTGTACGGCTGTCTACAGAGGGAATGAGGGAATATTGGGGCAAAGCCCTTAATTTCGTTTGGGGTTGATTATGGAGCAAAAAAATGATAAATTGTATATTAGATATTGGCAAACAACAATAAGTTCAGAGAAAGCGGGGAGTTTCAGGCATGTTTAAACGTGGAGACCTTGCAGTCTATCCGGCCCACGGCGTGGGACGTATTGAATCGATCGAGTCGCGGGAGATCTCGGGCGAAAAACAGGATTTTTATATCATGAAGATCCTTGAGAACAGTATGATTATTATGATCCCTGTCGATAACGTAGAATCTGTAGGTTTGCGGGATATCATCGATATTGAGGAAGTTCAGAGGGTTTATGAGATTATGAAAAAGAGAGATATTCCCGCGGACAATCAGACCTGGAACCGTCGGTACCGTGAATACATGGAAAAGATTAAGACCGGCTCAGTTTACGAGGTCGCCGAGGTCCTCCGGGATCTTTATCTGCTCAAGGTGGACAAAGATCTGTCTTTTGGAGAACGCAAGATGTTGGATACGGCTCAAAGTCTTCTGCTCAAAGAGCTTTCAATCGCCAAGGAGACTGACGAGACCGCTATCATGTCTGATATTAGAGCAATATTTGAGCTGGGGGAATGATCGCGTGCATTACCTTTGGATCACTCTAGGCACTCCATTTTGTAGCGCCGGGATATGAAAAGCAAGCAGGAACTCAGCAAACCCGTAATGCATCCGAACAGTCAGGAGTGTGCCTGTTTTCACCTTTACGGCAAGCGAATCCGAGGCAGGTAGTCGACTCGATACAATCATAGCGGAACGGCTTGCCGCTTTATCCCGGTCCTATGTGGGCCGATTGATTCGGGCAGGTCATGTCAGGGTCAATGGCCTGAAGAAGAAATCCGGATATCTCACAAGGTGCGGAGACATTGTCTGGACTGAAATCCCGCCTCCCAAGCCCATCACGTGTAGGCCTGAACCGATTCCCCTTTCTATCCTTTACGAAGACGCAGATATCATAGTTTTGAATAAGCCTGCCGGACTCGTGGTTCATCCCGCACCAGGACACTACGGCGGAACCCTTGTAAACGCCTTGCTATACCACTGCCGGGACCTTGCAGGCATTGGGGGTGAGCTCAGGCCGGGCATCGTGCACCGTCTTGATAAGGACACCTCAGGCGCCTTGGTGGCGGCGAAAAATGATATGGCTCACGAGGGCCTAAGCCGGCAGTTCAAGGGGCGACAGGTGCAGAAACTGTACCTGGCCCTGATCTATGGAGAGATGAAGAGCCCGACGGGGGTTATCGATCTGCCCATAGGCCGCCATCCCGCCGATCGGAAGAGGATGTCGACAAGGAGCCGCCGGATCAGGCCGACTGAGACTCGCTGGAAGATCAAGGAGTCGTTTCCCGGTGTGAGCCTGCTTGAGGTCGATTTGAAGACCGGCAGGACACACCAGATTCGTGTCCACTGCGCGGCAATAGGCCATCCTGTGGTGGGAGACGCCGCATACGGGGGGAAAAGAAGGTGGAAGGCCCTTGCCCCGGGGCCGGTGCAGGATATCCTTGGATTGATACTCCGGCAGATGCTCCACGCCTGGCAGCTCAGCTTTGTGCATCCACGTACGGAGGAATTGATGAGTTTTGAATCTCCTCTTGCCGAGGACATGGCCTCTGTGTTGGACTCTCTGCGCACCCTTTCGTAAACTGAAAGACGAATTGGATATTTTGAATGAGCGGACACTAGGATAAAATGATACCATGACTTCAATTCTGGGTGGGATTTTCGGCAGGACGCTTGATTTCTGCAAGTATCAGGTCGATAATCTTCGGAAGCTTGGCCTCCACCTCGGCTGAGAGTTCCATGCCAATGTCGATGGATCCGGGTTCAACCCCGATAATCGTGGTTTCAGGTGTTTTGCCAACGAGTTCTGAAAGATGGACCACCTCCAGAATGCCGATTTGGTGGACTGAGGTCTTGTATGCGTCAGGGTATGTGGGTGCATCTTTGATATCAAACCGGTAGATCGAACCGGGGGCGCCACCGCCCTTTACGGCATCAACCACGATAAGGCGGTCCGCTTCCGTCACCACATTCATAAGACGAAAGCCGTCGGTGCCCCCCTCCACAACCTCTACCCCGGCAGGAAGACTCATCTCCATCATGTTGTTGGCCACATGCACGCCTACGCCTTCATCAGACATCAGCAGGTTGCCCACCCCCAAGATTACAATGTGTTTATGGGGGGCATCGCTGCCCCCCATAATTAGTTTAGAGGTACCAGATTGGTCAAGACCTGTCATTCTACAAGGAAGTTCTTGATTTCGTTGGTTTTTGAATCGATCAGGTGGACGGCACAGGCAAGACATGGATCAAAGGAACGGACTATGCGCACCACATTGATCGGATTGTCCGGGTCCGGTACCGGCGCCCCTATTAAGGCTTCTTCATACGGCCCTCTCAGCTTTTTCTCACACCTTGGTGATGCGTTCCAGGTTGAAGGGACCACCATTTGATAGTCGGCGATCTTCTTGTTCTTGATCTTAACCCAGTGACCCAGAGCGCCGCGCGGCGGCTCATAAAACCCGGCTCCTGTAGCGTTTGCCGGGGGCTCCCAGTGGGCCGTATCGTGGATCTTGAATCCCGGCTTGGTCATTTCCGAAAGGAGCTGATCCAACCACTTGTAGCAGGCATCCACGACCAGTTTGGTCTCAATGGCGCGGGCTGCATGACGTGCGACCACACCCGGTTTTGCCCCTTTTGCGACCAAGCCCAGCACATCAGGATTCTTGGCTACCAGCATCCGTGCCAGTGGCCCTACCTCCATCGGCTTGCCGTTGTACCGGGGAGCCTTGACAAACGAATAGGCATCCTTCTTGTCAAGATCAAATACCTGCGTGCCATTGTATGGATGCTTGGGTTCATCTTTCTTGTACCAACCATGTTTCACCGATTCAGTCACCTTGTTGGGATCAAATCGACCGACCGTGATGTTGGCGGGGTTCAATCCCTCAATAACGCCTGGCGGAAAGACATGCTTTGCACCCTTCTTATCCGACTGAAACGCTCCATAAGAGAGATAGTTGTAATGCCCTCCGCCCAGGCCCATCTTGGCCAATGGGAACAGTGGCCCGGTCCCGAAGGCAAGTACGTCCTGGATATATACCTCATTGATGAACTTGGCCTGCTCATCGAGCATGGCGCGGAACTTGGCCACCTGATTGACGTCAGGCAACTGTGTAAATCCACCGACCACGATACTCTGGTAATGGGGATGCCTGCCTCCAAAGATGGCGCCCATGTTTCGGGCCTTGGCCTGCATGGTGAGAGCATCTATGTAGTGTTTGACCGCCGAGATGACTACTTCCGGGTCCCTGACACAGAATTCGTCAGGTTTATACCGCGGTGTGAGCGGAAAGGTGTCCTTTGCCTTGACCAGGCCGACTATCTTGTCCTTCACGGAGTTCAATGCCTTGTCCTTGCCCTTGTATGCGGCTACGGCCATTATATCGATGTAGTCCAACGCACAGAGGTGGTAAAAGTGGAGCGGATGGTCATAGATATATTCTGCGCCCATGGCAAGGTTCCTGAGAAGAGTGCCTCCCCAAGGTACTTTTGCCCCAAAGGCCGCATCCAGTGCATACGAGGATGTAAGCTGATGAACGCTGTAACACACACCACAAAGTCGGCTGGTTACAAAAGGGGCGTCTCTTGGGTCTCTTCCCTGAAGAAGGGCCTCAATTCCGCGCGCCATGGTGCCGCTGCTCCACGCATCTTTCACCTTGCCGTTTTCAACTTCAACTGTTATCTTGAGGTGTCCCTCAATCCTTGTTACCGGATCAACAACGATCTTCTTTCCCATCTATACCACCTCCTTTCATACATTTTCCTTTAAGGGCGGGATCAAGCCTGCCTTCTTCCTTGCCATAATGTTGCGGGATCGCTCGCTTTCAGCCGTGTAAAGGGGGCTCATTTCGGAATAAAACCCAGGCTCTGCACACCCCATGCATCCGGCCCCGCAGTCGATGCAAAAATTCAGCCCATCGTTCCACCTGCGCACAGGACAGTCCGCATAGGTATCCGGTCCTTTGCAGCCCTTTTGATATAGACACCAGTTTTTCTGTTTTGGATCATTCCAGTCGGTCAGGAACATCTCATTGTCAAAATAAGACCGCCGCCTGCAGTTGTCGTGGATAAGCTCTCCAAAATACATCTTTGGGCGGCCTAACTTGTCAAGAGGTGGAACCTTCCCGGTGGTCAGAAAGTACAGGATGGCGCCTATCAGGTGATCGCAATGCACCGGACAGGTTGAAAGATTGACGACCGGTTTGCCTTTAATAATCTTGGTTACCCCAACAGCCCCGGTCGGTCCGGCTGCTGGGATGCCACCGTATGTGGCGCAGGCGCCGACGGCAATAATAGCAGCCGCCTTTGCCCCTGCTTCTTGTACCATTTCTCTGAATGGTCTACCCCCCACCATACAGTAGCGGTCATCGGCAGTGGGAATCGATCCTTCTATGCACAAAACATAGCCGCCCGCCTTAACGGTTTCGTGATATGCCGCCTCTGCCACATGCCCCGCAGCCGCCATGATCGTCTCATGATATCGCACTGATACCCTGTCCAGAATCATCTGAGCAATTGGCGGGTTGAGGGCGCCTGCAAAAGAAGTCGTACATCCGGCACAGTCCTGGCCTTCAAGCCAGACCACCGGAGGCTTTTTGCTGGCGGCAGCCATGGCTTCCGAGACCTTGGTTGCAAGCTCAAGCTCTGAAAGGCCCAAAACGGCTGCTGTAGTTGCACAGTACTTTATGAAGTCCCTGCGGGATATTTCATCGAATAGTGTGCTCACCTTCCTTGCTCCTTTCATGGGATTGTTATGATTTGTTGTTCACGGGATTGTTATGAGCCTGTTGTCTCTGACCTCTTTGGCACCACCACCTTCCATAAGGAGCATACCATTGGCCATTCATGCCCAGGTTTTGCGAGCCAAAATACAATACACCTGCCTCTCCCTCTTATCTCTCCTTCTTATCGGCGCAACAGCCAAAATCTTTAAGGATCTCCCCTGGCCCAGATCCTGCAAAGCTTGTGCCGAAGCATCTAGCTGGCTAAGTGATTGTATTATCAGGACTAATCAGAAAACAAGACGGAAAGGGGTTACGCGGCGTCAAACAGTTGACAAACTTGATGGTCTCGTAAAAAGCTCCAAATTCAAGGCGCGCACCTCTTTTTAAGCCGTCAGGCGCAATCATGAGGAATGAGGCGTACTTATGATACGCCGCAGTGACGAAGGATGCAGCGCAACGCAGAAGTTGGACTTTTTACGAAGCCGTCAAACTTAGCAGACAAAACATTGACACCGGCAACTCAAGTTTTGCGCCTGAAAATCGATGCCTGTTGCAAAGGGTGGAAAGCAAGCGCGAAACTTTAGAACAAAGTATCGATATTATAACACGTCAGACAGCACCGCATGCAGCGGTTGGCCTCTTTCAAGGCCTCTTCCTCGCCAACGGTAAGATCCACCTCAGCATAGGTGTGCTGTCTTTCGTAAGAACCCGGCTCAAGCTCGGGCTGGCCTATACGGCCCTTTTTCTGGATGCCTTCGATGCTGTCGAAGACAGTGCCGGGAATATGGCCGGTCATACGCCTTGAGTCAACGCGAAGTCTGGTTCCGGGGAATGCCATTTCCTCTCCCATCAGATACTTATGGATTCCGCGGGCTGCTCGCCTGCCTGCCCCAATGGCCGCAACCAGGAGACCGGGCGGTCCTGCGGAATCCCCGCTTGTAAACACGTAAGGAATCGCTGTTTGATGGGTGTCGGGATCATTCAGAATCGATCCCTTCATGGTTTCAAGCCTCGATGCGGCGGTCCCCTCTGCGTCCGCAAAGGCGGAATCCGTGGTCTGGCCAATGGCCAATATAAAATTGTCGATCGGTATCACCGTCTCAGAGCCTGTGATCGGCACAGGGCTTCGCCGGCCGCTGGCATCCGGTTCTCCAAGCTCATTTTTCAGGTATTCAATCCCGGTGAGGTTTCCCTCATGATCGGTAATGAACTTGGTTGGGGTGCACAAAGTGACAAATTGGATCCCCTCGTGGTGGCAGGCCTCTATCTCAACCTTGTTGGCAGGCATATCCTTGACTTCGCGTCGATAGAGGCAATAGACTTTCTCAGCGCCCAGGCGAACGCTGGACCTCAGGCAATCCATGGCGACATTGCCGCCGCCGATGACCCCAACCTTTTTTCCGATCGGATACGGATCTCCAAGACCTTGCCTTCTGAGAAAGACAGTGGCCGGTATAACCCCCTTGACCTTGTCTTCATCAGGTATCCTGGCAGAGGCGTGATTCATGGCTCCAATCGTCATGAGAACTGCATCAAAGCCGCCGCCCACAAGGGACTCAAGATCAAAATCAACGCCAAACTTCACCCCGGTCTTTACTTCGATACCGCCGAGACCAAGAATGCGATTAATATCTTTATAAAGAATCTCTTTGGGAAGGCGGTATTGGGGAATACCATAGTAGATCATGCCTCCCAGCTTTGGCAACCATTCAAAGATCTTTACTTTGTGGCCAAGGCGTCTCAAGAAATAGGCGGCCGCAAAGCCGCTGGGGCCGCCGCCCACAATGGCCACCTTGTATCCCGTGTCAGGGGCCACAGGGATTTTAACCTGTGCAGCTTCATTAAATACCCAGTCTGAGCAAAAGCGCTTGAGTTGATTGATAGAAACCGGCTCATCGCCCAATGCCCTTCGACAGGCATCCTCACATGGATGAGGACAGACACGACCTGTGGAAAGCGGTAACGGATTGCGCTCCATTACGGTAAGGTAAGCCTTGTCGTATTCCTTGTTTCGAATGTGGTGGATATATTTGGGGATATTGATCTCAGCAGGGCAGGTCTGGCGGCACGGGGCAAGTCGATCAGTGGCAAGATTGACATGAAGGATTCGTTGCGACGGGGTTCGCACTTGCATGATCCCCTTGGGGCAGGCTTTTTCGCAGGCCCCACACCCAACACATTTTCCCCCGTCAACAACCGGTGTGCCCTCGGGGCCCATTTTGATGGCGTCAAACAGGCAAGCCTTCACACAACTGCCAAAACCGAGGCACCCCACCGCGCATTCCTTGGCCCCGGCATAAAGGAGGGAGGCCGCCCGGCAATCGTTAACACCCATATAATAGTATTTTTCAGGTGCCCGAAAACCACCGGTACAGGTGTTTTCTGATGTGAGCGCTTCAGCGGCGCCGGCCTCCATACCCATCACAGCGGCCACCTTTTGTGCGGCAGCCGCACCTCCTACAATACAGGCGCCGAGAGGAGCTCTGCCCTCCACAATGGCTGTTGCGCATGCGCCACAGCCAGTATAGCCGCACCCGCCGCAGTTCGCGCCGGACAAACAGTTTTCCACCTGAGCAATGCGGGGGTCTTCCCACACGTAAAATACTTTAGAGGCAATCCCCAGCAATGTGCCACAGACACCACCTAACCCCAACATGAGAAGTAAGGCTTCGAGCATGTTACCTCCTAAACGCCTTGGAAATTCTATAATTTAATGTCTCGGAATTTCTACAACCCACTGAAATTATAGCTTTCTATCAGATCGGCTGCAATCCCAACAAAGGAATAATGGAATAATGGAGTAATGGGAAAAAAGCGGAGGGAAATCATTTTCTTAATTGTTTTCATTCCTCTTAACCCAATATTCCAGTATTCCAATATTCCAGTATTCCAATTGTGAGCGAAGCGAGCTAAGTTCTTAACTTATTGATCTCCCTATCAACCCCGTTGCTACATTTTTACCCTAAATCATTCCTTTGAAGCCGAGAAAGGAAAGCGACATGAACCCGGCTGTAACCAAAGCAATGGCAACGTCCTGCATAGGCGTGGGGACCCTGCCTATGATGATTCGCTCGCGCAGTCCTGCAAACAGAATCAGGGCCAGGCCAAAGCCGGCCGGGTAGGCCAGAGAGGAAACGAGCATTTCCAAAAAGTTGTACTCTTCTTTGATATTGATCAGGCACACACCCATAACCGCACAGTTGGTTGTGATCAGAGGGAGAAAGATGCCCAGTCCCGCATACAGGGCCGGGATGCTCTTCTTAAGGAAGATTTCCACAAACTGGACAAGTGCAGCAATAATCAGGATGAATACGATGGTCCTGATATACTCAAGGCCCAGTGGCTTAAGGAAGACCGCTTCCAGTATCCAGGTCACAATCCCTGCCATGGCAAGGACAAATACCACGGCCATGGCCATCCCCACGGCCGTCTCCATCTTTTTGGATGTGCCCAGAAAAGGGCAGTTGCCCAGATACTGAATCAACAGGATATTATTGACCAGGATGGCGCTTATGGCCAGTAAGATATAGTCTCCCATCTGACGACTCCTTCTTAGCGGCGTAGCCCTCTGGGGCGTAGGCCCTACGGGCCGGAGGCCGCGTTATATAAAATCGCTGCGCGATTTTATTATTACTCCTTCCCAACCAGGTTCATCACGCCGAGCATTAGACCCAGGCATACAAACGCACCAGGGGCTTCAACCATAAACGTGAACGGCTGAAAGAACGGTCCGAACAGGTCAATCACATGAACAGGATCCGTAAACGGGACTGACAGGGTGCCACTACCAAATGCCTCACGAATAGCGCCCAAAGCGGCAAGGGCAATCGTAAATCCCACGCCTATGCCGAGCCCGTCCGCAGCAGATGCTGCCACGCCATTTTTGGACGCAAATGCCTCAGCTCTGCCAAGGATGATACAGTTCACCACGATCAAAGGGATAAAAATACCGAGTTGGAGAAAAAGCGGATAGGCCACTGCCTGCATCACGAGTTCCACCACCACCACAAATGTTGCGATGATGATGATGAAACAGGGGACCCTCACCTTGCTCGGGATAATATTACGAAGCGCAGAAACCAGGATGTTAGAACACAACAGCACAAAGGTGGCTGCGACCCCCATTCCCACGCCATTCGCCACCGTCTTGGTGACCGCCAACACCGGACACAGCCCGAGGACAAGTCTGAAAGGCGGAATCTCCTCCCATAATCCCTTGGTAAATTCTTGAACAACCGTTTTAGCCATAAGTCTTCCCCCTATTTAGTGTCTATCCAGAAACGGCATCTTTTGCCCCAATACTGCGTTCTCCGCAGGTTTCTATCCTCGACGTAGCGCTGCTACGCCTGCGGTAGAAACCTTTGTGCGGCCTTGT
>JABXJW010000403.1 GCA_013375395.1 Desulfobacterales bacterium | reverse complement strand
TGCTCAGTTGTCGGCTCCTCCACCAGGACTCTCAGGGCTGCCTCTCGTTTCACTGGCCGCCGGAGCCTTTCATCCTCGATGACCTCGGCCATGAGATTCTCGAGCTCCGGCGGGGGGTCATTCCCACTTGCCTTTATATTGTTTATCAGGTCGGCCAAACCCTGTTTGTTAAGCCTAACTACAGCTGGCATATCCCCTCACCCCCTTTTAATGAGCTCCTTCTGGATTTGCTCATATGCGTTGTTCAGTAGCTTCATTGCCCCCTCATAACCGCCCTGTTTGTCCGGGTGAAAAATATTCGATAACTCTCTGTATCTCTTTTTTACCTCTTCAAGTGATGCTGAATGAGGAAGCCCGAGAATTGTGTATGGGTCAGTAGCTCTGGCTGCCCGCTCAACACCGGCTGCTGCCTGCCCAATAGGTGTCTTTTGGGCCCTTTCCCAGGCTTCCTGGACCCAGCTGCCGATAGTTTTCCCGCTAAAAGTCTCAACGATATTGTTGAGTTCCTTAGCCACTTGCGATGGTGTTAGCTTCTTTGCCATGATAGAATGTAAATAATTCGCACATTATTATAGCACAGGAACAGACATGAAAAAAATTTCACCAGGATCAGAAAGCCTCTACCGCTACTGGCAAACTCGCTTCCAGCACTGGCTAGATGGGCGCGCCGCCACCACAGAAGCCGGGGAGGCGTTTTTGGCATCCCTGGAGGCAGATGGACTCAAGCGAAACACCCTGGGGTGTGCCGCCCGGGCCCTCCGCAGGATAGGTCTGCCAGTGCCGGCGCCGTCGATTGAGATGGGCGAGCCTAAATACTTGGACATAGACCAGGTGAAACGGCTTATTGACAGGGCGCCGTCTCTTCTGGAGCGAACCATCCTCATTGTCACATTCTCATCGGCGGCTCGGATCTCCGAGGTGTTGAACCTTGAATTGTCTGACTTGGAACTGGATGTCGGGGTGGCCACTATGACCCGTAAGGGTGGCCGGCGAGAGCGTGTGGCCCTGGGCAAGCAGGGGACCGAGGCGCTGAGGGAATGGCTCGCCAAGCGCCAGTCAAGGAGCAAGCGCGTCTTCATGGACTACACCTATAGGGATGTCTATCGCATGCTTAAGAAACTAGCAAGGCAGGCGGGCATTTCTGACTTTACGCCTCACCACCTGCGCCATAGCCGGGTGATGCAGCTACGCCAAGCTGGGCGGGAATGGAGCGACATCAGCGAGATAGCAGGGCACACTAAGGTGGAAACTACAATCAAAATCTACGGGCGCAGGAAGGCTGAGGAGAGGGCAAATTTGTTGGTGGACTTCTGATGGTAGAAGAAAGAGTACCGAAGCCCCGGGGTCGGGCAGCAGCGGAGATCCGCACCGGGCTGTTCATTAGAGACTGGCTCGAGAAGGTGGGAGAAGATTCCCTCATTGGCATCCACGGTGCCCTGAAATCAAAAATCGGTAGATTCAACATGCTCCGGCCTAAGGCAAAGTGGTTGCGCGCTCCCACGTACGAGTCGTTCCTCAAATACTTTGGCCACATCCGGCGGTGGGGGCTGGTGGAGTTCGTCAGAGACGAGCCAACCGAGTATGTGCACGAGAAGCTCGTCTCCATCAGGATGGCGGGTCCGTGGCCAGATGCCCGTCCACTCCCGCCTATGAACGTGGTCACTACCACCCGCCGCATCTACCGCCTGAGCGCCTTGGGCAGGCGCCCTGAGATGCAATTCCTCTGGGAAGACCCTCTGGTACAGAGCCTGTTTCGGGCAATTATGGCAGGGGCAGTTCCAAAGCCTAGTTAATGATTGTGGCAAAAATTTAACCAGTAAAAAATTGAGGAATTAAAAAAGTATTTACTTTTAAAATTAATTGGCTAATTATTTTAACCTAAAAAAGTGATTTGAGATATTAGATAGATAGGATGATATTGGAGGCTCAGGCACGGTTTATAGCGTTTATACTCCCTAAACCCTTGGCGGCGTTAAAGCTATCCTTTTCGCCCTGATCCTTTACCTTTGCCGCCACCCTGTCCTCCACCAGGGCCACCCTTTGAGCACCCCCCAGTGTTTTGGCTTCCGCGGCTCCCTCCGGCAACACCGCTGCCGCCACCACGTCCGTCTTTAGCTCCGTCAGACATTCTGGCCTCCTTC
>JABXJW010000079.1 GCA_013375395.1 Desulfobacterales bacterium | reverse complement strand
CTCCTTTCTTTTAGCCTGCATTAGAGAGCCGGCGTCTACCCGCCTGCGGCCTTCTTTTCCCTGAGCTCCTTTATGGCGCCCACAAGCATGATCTTCAAAATAACTAAACACACCCAGGCCACCACGCCCAGAATGAGAACCCCCGCAATAAAGGGCTGGCCAAACTGCTTGAGGATAATAGAAGTCATGCAGACAACTATGCAGACCATGAACCAGAATATGATCCCCAGGCCCCTGCTGTATTTGGTGGCAACCGTTCCTATCTGGGCGCCTATTGCAGCGCCGCAGAGCATGACAACCACTGCGATCAGCTCAATCCGCCCCTTCAGGGTGTAAGTAAAGGCCCCGTAAAGCCCCGAGATCATTACCTCAAAGAGGTCTGTGCCGACAGCTATGTGGGTGGGACATCCTACAAAGTAAATCAGGGCCGGCATACGGAGCATACCCCCGCCGATGCCGAGGAACCCTGCGAGCACTCCGGTGGCAAAACCGACTATACCCGGCAGCCACAGGGAACAACGAAACCCCGCCATCTTGAAATTCATCATAGGGGGTATGTTTATCTTGTGCAAGGTCTTGTACCACTCGATCCCGCGTCTCATCGTGATGTCTTCCCCGGCTGCCGCTTCCCTTTCTATCTTGCGCTTGCCGAGAATATCCTTGAGTGTCATAGCAAAGATGCAGGCCAGGAAGACGACATAGACCCAACGCACCACGGGTCCTACGAACCCTATTGCTTCCAGGTACATGACGAGCCTCGCCCCAATCTCAATTCCCACCATGGTGAAGACGAGCATCGCGAGTCCAAGGGGAACATCCACGTTGCCGAACTTTGCGTGGCGGATGGTGGCAATCATCGATTTTCCGGCAATATGGGCAATATCCGTTCCGATGGCAAAGGCCATGGGGAAGCCCAAAATATTGAGCGCCGGAGTCACCAGCCACGCGCCCCCCATGCCAAAGAATCCGCCGATAACGCCCACGGAAAATCCTATGAGGACAAGGCCGGGCCAAAAAATGTCAATACCCGAAATGGGCATGTTCATCAAATACCAGGGTAAAGATCCCATAAGTTTAACCTCCTTTCGTCATAATAAAATCGTTACGCGATTTTATTCGTGCAATTCGCGAGACGTCAGATCGAGTCCTGTCCTTGCCATGATTATGTCCATAAAGAATCCAAAGCCCGAACCCAGAGCAGTTAGAATGACGACCGTCCAGATGCCGAACATTAAGAGATTTTCATTATACATGTTGCCAAAATAGAGATAAATACCTGAAAGCCCACGAGTATCACACACGTGGACCAAGAGTTTCGCCTTCTTGCCACCAGCCCAGACAGTCTCCGGTACCAACAGGTAAACCATGGCCATGAAGGCAAATAGCCTGTAACAGAATGCTCTCATCTAAGATACCTCCTTTCATAAAATCGCGGCGCGATTTTATTATCGTACCACCAGAACCGAGCACGGTGCATGCGAGACGACCCTTCCGGCCACACTTCCCACCAGAAATCGGTCGAGTCCCGTGATGCCCCGATGCCCCATCACAATAAGATCCGTCTTTGTTTCCTCAGCATACTTCACAATGTTGTCTGCCGGAGAGGCCCCTATCTCGACCCTCGTTTCCGCCTTAAGGCCGGCATTTTCAGCCACTTCGCTGGCCTTAGTCACAGCCCTTTTTGCCTGATCCTTGAACTTGTCTGCATAGCTGATGGGAATCTCCTCGACGTCCTGGAATTCCAGAGCCACAGACATCACAGTTAATTGGGCGCCATCCTTTTTCGCCATCTCGATTGCCTTGTCAAGCGCCTTGAAGGCAAACTCAGAATTGTCCACCGGGACTAAAATCTTCATAGCATTTATCCCCCCTTTCCTTGCTGGATTTTGCGACATAACTGTCTCGCAGTGCACAAATGAGCAAGATGTATGCCAGGCAAAATCGCGCAAGAACCGCTTGACTAATCTTGCCGCAGTTGATATTTGGATCTTGTCACGTGACGTCTTTGCGTAAAGGCAACAAATATAGGAGACATCTACTTTTAACGAAGTAATCTCACACGGTTAGACGATGCATCTTTTTCGGCGATATTCCGGTCCGCACAGCCTGCTGTGGATCGGCAAAAGTTTCGGGACCTGGGGCCTCCGAACAAAACTCTGGGTGGCGCTGATCCCGTCCGTCGTCCTTATTCTAGCCTTAACAGGCTTTATAACCATTTGGTTTTCAAGTAGATTTCTAAATGTGGCCATAGAACGAAATGTGAAGGTACGCACACTTGCCCTTGCGCATGAATTGGAAACTTTTCTTGCTGAGTGCAAAAAGGACCTCTTGATTGTCGCGCAAGGCCCCGTTGCGAGTTCCGGTATGGTCCACTTCCTCGAATCTCGCAAAAATATCGGAAAATTGCCGTACAAGGAGCTTGCCTATATCTCGCAAAAAGGGGAAGGTCATGTCTTTTTGATAGTGGCAGGGCACGAAATATTGGTTGTACCGGGCGCTGATGTCTCAATAATCCAGCCGAATCCTTACCTATTGGCTGACAAGGTTAGGGAACTGAGAAGGGGAGAGGTGTGGATTTCCGATATCGTGGAGGCGATCTATCCTTTCCCATTGAATACCGATCTGAATCAAAAGCTGTCCGCAAAGATTGTTCGGCTGGCAACCCCCTGTTTTGATGAAGACAATTCTATAAATGGATTCCTGCTCCTATCTATCGATGTTTATCAGATCCGCGAGATCCTCTCTCTGTTCAATTCTTCGAAATCGCCCATCTTCGCCTATCCAAGGGGTCCTGAAATCAGGTTTTGTTATCTATTTGATAGACAGGGCTGGATATTTTTCCAGTCGGAACAGATCGGGGAGATGGCCAAAGAGCTGTCCACGGACCTGGCGAGGATGGGCCTTTCGGGCATGTTCGGAAAGCCGGGTATTGAACGGGCCTTCAGGCCCGACTCCACGTATGACGAATACTGGCGGATGGTCAACGATGTGGGTGGCGGAAAGTATGGTTTGATGTTCATGACCGACAAGAATAATAATGATTCTAAATCAATGACAAATCACTTTTTTGTCGGATACGCCCCCATTCATTTCAACATGGGCCGGGATCAAGAGCCTGCAATATACGCCGGCGTTGCCCTTGTGGACAGAAGCAGGCTGCCCCTTTGGGCCGGATACCGGCAGATCGATGTCATGTTTGTGATCACCCTGTTGAGTATCGTTATTATCTCTGTGTTAATCTACGGACTTAGCCGGGCCATTACCGGGCCGATTAGGGATCTGGCAGTGGCCGTGAACCGTATTCAGGCGACCGGAAAGTTGCAGGAAATCAACCTGCCTGACCATGACGATGAAACCACTGGGCTGAAAACTGCTGTCAATAAAATGGTTGTCACCTTGAGAAACCAGATAGAGGAGATCCGCGTCAAGGATGAGATGCTCGAAAAGGAGAGCCAGAGGGAAAAGGCCCGGCTGGAAGAAGAAGTGGATGTCCTCAAGAAGCGTCTTCAGTCTCACACTATCGAGGAGATTGTGGGAATTGGGCTTGCTATTGAGTCATTGAAATCGGATATCATCAAGGCTGCCTCCGTAGATGCCGATGTGCTCATAATCGGAGAAACAGGAACCGGAAAACAATTGGCCGCAGAGGCTATCCACAGGCATGGCAGCCGGGCAGAAAAACCCTTTATTTCAATAAATTGCGGTGAACTGGACGAAAACCTTCTCCTGGACACCCTCTTCGGCCATGTCAAAGGGGCCTTTACCGAAGCCAAGGCAGACCGCAAGGGCGCTTTCCTGGCCGCTGATGGCGGCACCCTGTTCTTGGACGAAATCGGCACGGCCTCATTAAGGGTTCAACAGGCTCTTTTGAGGGCAATTGCATTGCGAAAGGTCAAGGCGCTCGGCAGTGACACCGAAGTGGGCGTAAACGTTCGCCTTATTACCGCAAGCAACGTAGATTTAAAGGAATTGATCGAAAGAGGCATTTTCAGAGGAGATCTTTACTACCGACTGGAGGTCCTAACCATCCATACCCCCTCCCTGAGGGACCATAAGGAGAACATCCCGGTTCTGATAGGCTACTTTTTGAAGCAGGCAGGCCGCCTTATGAACAAGGAGGATGTGGGTTTGAGCAGGGGGGCCTTGGAAAAGATGAAAAATTATCACTGGCCCGGCAATGTGCGTGAACTTATGAACTGTGTGACCCGCTCTTTGGTGATGGTGGAAGGCAAACTCATACAGGCCGAAGACATTAGGCTTGGCGGCGAAGAACCGATTCGCCGTTCCAAAAAGAGGGTATCGGACTATCAGATGCACGAGTCTCAGCCACCAATCAAGCAAAACGAAGCCCTCCCCCCCGACCTTAATCCTCGACAGAGGAAGGCGTTCCCGGCTATCCTGCGCAACGGAGAAATCACCCGTTCCCAATACCAAGAGGTCGTTGGCAACAACCTCCCTTCCCGCACAGCTCTGTACGATTTACACGATTTGGTTAAACGGGACCTGTTAAAAAAGACCGGCCGTGGCCCAGCTACGCGCTATTATCTCGCCGAATTGCCGGATTCTGCCAGATAGCCGCGCGCTTTGGCGAGATATAAGCGCAATTTCACAAGCCTCATTGGCACGCCCGAGTTCTTTGAGAAGGAAAAAGCGAATTGGGGAGATAAGCCGCATCAACCCCGCGCTCAAGGACGATCATCGAATGACGTTCGGCCTTGAAATGGCCGACGAGAAAATCGCAAGCCTTCCGCGGATCAGCAAACTTTCCGCAGGTAAAAATATCAACCGCGGCATAATTCATTTCGGGCCAGGTGTGTATTGCAAGATGGGATTCGGCCAGCAGCCCCACTGCGGTAACCCCCTGTGGGCTGAATTTGTGGCTGTTTAAGTTGAGAAGGGTGGACAGGGCCTTTTCCGAAGCCTGTTCGACAGAGCCCCTGACGAAAGCTTCGTCGTCGAGCAATTCATACGGACAGCCGTTCAATTCAAGGATACAGTGGATACCAGCAACGAACCGGGTCAATTGCCCGCCTCCCAATAGATTTTGGAGATGTTTCTGGTTGACTGGCCTCAGTTTCACGCCGGAAACACGCTTTTGCATTGCGCAACATGTGCTCTGCGGTATTACATAAATAGCACGTTTTATGCCACACAGCGGGCTTTAGGAAGGGACCCACTGGAGCATGCCCAAGTCAAAAGAGCCATTTGATGCCGCAACAACCTATGTCATTACGCTGATCGTAGCCTGTTGCAGCATCGTGTACGAACTGCTCATGGCCCAGACCTTGTCGGCCATCATGGGCAATACGGTCCTGCGTTACAGCATAACTATCGGTGTGTATCTGGCCTCGCTCGGCGTGGGAGCAATCCTTTGCGGGCACTCAGAGAAAGATTCGGTCCTTAGACTTGTGCGCATCGAGATATTCTTAAGCCTCATCGGGGGGCTTTCCGTGATCATGATTCACATGCTGGCCTCGGTGCAGCGGTATGCAATCAATACCTCCCTTTTTTTTCAGGGCACTATGGGCGGGCCGGTTCCGGCAGTCTCCTTTTTCGTACTCACCCACCTGATCATTGTGGCCATCGGGGTGCTCTCGGGCTACGAAGTGCCGCTGCTTATCGCCATGCGCAAGTTGGAAATACAGAGCAGGCGGGATGGGAACCCCTCTGCGGCAGTCAACGTAGTTCTGGGCGTAGACTATTTTGGTTCGCTTCTAGGCGCTGTGATCTTCCCTTTGGTTCTCCTGCCGCGACTCGGCATATTTTCGATCTCTTACATGTCGGGTCTTCTGAACGGCTTTGCCTGCCTCCTTCTCCTTGCTTTCAAGCCGTGCCGGGGCAGAACTCGCCAGGCCGCAAAGATTATGGGGCTCATCGGAGTCCTGCTCGCCCTCTTGTCCATGGTCGGCAGGACCGAGCAGTATTTCTTGAAGAAATTCTACCACGATGACAAAATCACCAACATCAGTTCAATCTTTAGTCCATTTGACGACCTGGACGATATCATAACCTTTCGTTCGCCCTACCAGCGTATCCACTTCGTGCGGCGGCCGAACAACCCTTTTTTGCACTCGATCCTCACGACATACACCGACAAATTCACCGCCGATCCGACTTTTCCCAAGGATATCTGGCTGTTCATGGAACATCAGTACCAGTTTTTCTCAAATTTTGAAGAGATGTACCACGAGTTCTTCGTGCACATGCCAATACAGTTTGACAGGCCACCGCGGCGTGTTCTGGTGCTGGGGGCGGGAGATGGGCTGGTAGTCCGGGAATTGCTCAAGTATGAGGAGGTCGAAAGCATTATCGTGGCCGACATCGACCCTGTCATACTGCGCCTGGCCGGGGAATATCCACTGCTTGTCCGGATGAATTGCGACTCTATGTCGGACAGGAGAGTCAAGCTGGTACAGGCGGACGCCTTCACGTGGCTCAGCCGGTGCAGGGAAACATTCGACGCGGTTTACTGCGATTTCCCCAGCCCCACCAACTTCGACCTGTCCCGCCTGTTCAGCCGCGAATTCTATCATATGATCAGGAACCATCTTGCCGATGGCGGCTTTGCTGCAGCAGACATCCCGAACCCAGCCTTATGGGAAAGGTATTACAGCACCTTCAAGGCGGCCGGTTTCAAAACCGTGTTTCCATATGAGGTCTGCCTGGAAAACGATAACGCCGGGCTCAAGGAAATTGCCGAAGAGTTCGTCACAATGGGAGGGCTGGTCGAGGTCAAGGACAGGGAAAAAGAACGCCGACTCTTTTACGACACCGTGGTCCCGGGTGTAGTTGACAGTGTGAGACAGCGCTTCGTCTATCTACGCGACGACAAGGGCCCCATAAGGAGGCGTTACGTGGATTACAAAATTCCACTTCATGTATTCAACGCAAAACGGTTTGCCCTGGCAAGCAATGTCGCCCGCGAGGCCGGCTTCAGGCCTGAACTGGTCAACTCCGTTTTGCGCCCAACTATTCCAAATGTCAGCCTCAACTCGATATTTGAACTGAACGAACCGGGCTAACTAGTGTCCATCCATAAATGGCCATTTTTCGCAATCTCTGCGTCAGACTCAGATTTTAATCCTCAAAATACTCAATGTATTCCTCCGGTTAAAATCTTCGTCTTCCTTGACCTTGCGAAAACTATCTCATTTCTGGATGGACACTAACTAAGGCTTTCCCCCATCAGGCCCCACGATTACATTCAGGTGTCTTGGCACCACATTCAAGCGAAACGGGGTGGTGGTCATAAAATCTCCGTCGGCATATAAGTCCATTGGGGTCGAGGTTTGCACATACACGGCCTCGGCTTGATGCATGGTGATTCCCTTGTATTTTGCATGAGTCCCCTTGTACACCGAGGGAATAACAAATGGGAGCTTCCACTTTGGCATCCGTGTTATGAGACAGATGTCCAGGAGGGCGTCATCAGGTACAGCCTTGGGTGTAATCTTCATACCTTTTGCGTATGTCTTGATATTGCCGAAGGCGACGAGGAAAATATCTCCAAAATACTTCTGATCCTCAAATCTGATATCTACTGTCTTTGGACTGTAGGAAATATATTTTACCATACCGCCCAGAACATGCGTCAAAAATGGACACAGATTTCTTCTCCTGCTGGCGAAGGCAGCTATCTCGGCATCAAAGCCAAGGCATGCTGTGCCCACGAAAAACTTGTCATTATTGATTCTGACCACATCTATCTTTTTCACCTGTCTTTGCTTGATGATGGCGCACGCACGTTTGATGTTCTTGCTTATGGCCATATTGGCCGCAAAATCGTTGGCGGTGCCCAAGGGCACTATTCCCATGACAGTATTGGTGCCGGCTATCCCATTTATAACCTCGTTTATAGTCCCATCGCCCCCACAGGCAATAACGGTCTCGAATCCCGTGGCGGCAAGATCGAAGGCGACATCGGCAATGTGACCGGGATATTCGCTGAGCACCACGTCACACATAATACCTGCTTCAGTCAACTTGCGCACCACTGCTCGATACGACTTTCTGCATTTGCTGCCGCCTGCAGCCGGATTTACAAAAAGCTTTGCATGTATTGTCTTTTTCAACTGATGATCCTTTTGATTTTATCTGCCTTGTCTTTGATTTTTTTTGCCTGTCGTATGCCAGGGACCTGTTCGATGACTTTATCTGTCAGTTTGTCCTGAAGTGATTGTGACAGCTTGTCTTCAATAGATTTATCCTCTGATGCAGGGTCTTCGGCTGTATCTGCCGCTTTTGCCGATTTCTTGTTCCCGCTCAACTCCTTTTTGATGTCGCGAACCTCTTTTACTGTTTTGCCGAGGCCGGCCCCAATGGATGGGAGCCGTTTGGCCCCGAAGATAAGCAGGACGATCAGCAAAATGATAAGGATTTCCGGAACGCCTAATCCGAACATGGGGTCCTCCCGTACCAGAATCGTTGTTCAATGTATACTACTCGGCATCATTTAACAAGTGGACGCCGTTTTTTCTTTAGACTCCCCCAGGCCCGGGGTTTACACCGTTCAAAGTCTGCCGCGATACTGTCGCCATCTGGGCAACAGCCCGATTAGATGTGGCCCTTGGCAACTCCGGCAATTTCCAGGCCAATTGGATGAACCTTGACCTCCAGCAGCCCGGCGCCATCCCTTTGTGACAATATATCGTGCCACACCGGCCTGAGTTTTCCAATATTTTCCTTTTCACCCAAGCTCCAAATACATCCTCCCCCGCCGGAGCCCGTGAACCTCGCCCCGCAACCTTGGGCCAGAGCGCTCTCCAAGAGCGCCGTCCCCATTTCGTCAAAGACCTCTGGAGTCATTTTTCTTCTGATTTCGACCTCCTTGCTTACGGCATGCACGGCAGCAGGCCAGTCCTTCGCGCCCACGGCCCGAACAAACGCATTTGTGCTGGTCGCAATCTCGGCCCACAATGATCTTGCCTTACCGGCTACAAACTGGTTGACCCACTTGCTGTTGATGTTGCGCGACTCGTGAGGTATGCCGCAGTAGGCCACCAGAAGGCGGCTTTCCAGTTCTCCATAGTTTCTTTCCGTCAACACCTCAATCCCCTCAAAGGGTGGCTCGGTTGGCCGGGATGGCCAATACCAGGCATGTACACCCCCATACGCTGCGGCGAGTTGGTCCTGAAGCCCGCAGGGCACACCTGCAACGGCCTCCTCAATGGCGTGGGCTAGAAGAACGATTTTCTCTCGGCCTCCGCCGAGACCGTTATCTTCTCCCAGGGCGGTTGAGAGTGCTGCTATCAGGGCCACGGCCGCTGTGGAAGATCCCCCCAGTGCACTTCTTGGGGGTGATTCGGACACGATCTCGATATGCACCCCTTCGGCTCCGAAATAGGCTGCAACGGCAAACATTAAACCTAAAGGGGAATTGAACGGTGCGCTGTCCGCGGGGTGCTCTTCAGTTTGAAAGCCCCTTGAAGAAACCTTTATTAGGTTGGAGCTGTAAGGGAAGAGGCGTACCCGGGTTTTCATGTTCAGGGCAATATTGAAAGTGCAAGGAGAAAGGTGGCGCAGAGGATAGTGGAAGGTCTTGATATCAAGGGTGCCCCCGCAATCGATCCTGCAAGCGGCCGATGCCTCCACTGGATGCGATTCAAGTACCTTCTTTAGAACTTTTTCAGCCAAAGCTCACTTTCCATCAATTCTGTCATTAAGTGAACACCCGTCCTTGGAGAGCGGCGAGTTTCAAAGATGCGTTATTTGAAATACAAAAATGTTAGCGAAAATACATGTTTTGTCTTTCAAATGAACTGCTCATCTTCACTCCTTCTTTTCGGTGATGAGAGAAAAGAGATCAACGCATTGCTCACTTTTGTCTGTATATGGTCTGGAAGGATTGCAGTCAAGGGAAAACAGAGGGGGGCGTCCTGAGACGAAAGCGCTGGCCTTTTTGGATCATTTGTAATATGCAAGAGATAAGCGGATGGGAAACTGCTTGATGTGCACAAAAAAACAAGTGATGAAAAGCCATGATTCGTGTTGTTGTTTGGGTGCAAATTTTGATCATACTATGTTGTGTTGGTTATTCTACCTACTCGCTTTTCAAGGGTGATTTTGAACAAGCTTTTCTGCCTTATCCCATACTGATCCTGTATTATCTCTTGTTTTGCCGAAGAAAGATCAAAAGTGCCCGGCATCAGAAGAACAAGACCCGAAAGCTCAATATTGATCCGCCAAAGGACAAACATAAGAACCATGATCCGCAAAGCGACTGTTCGTGATGTAAAGGCGATACAACGCCTTCTGAAAAAATATGCCGACCGCGGGGAACTTCTACCACGCTCCTTGAGTGATCTCTATGACGGCCTGAGGGACTTTATCATCTACGAGGAGAAGATCGGCGGTCCCATTATCGGTGTTTGCGCCCTTCATGTTTGCTGGGAGGATCTGGCAGAAATCCGCTCGCTGGCTGTCGATGAGCAACACCAGGGACGGGGGATAGGCTCTGAACTGGTTGCCGAAGCAATGGCAGAAATCCACAAACTTGGAATCAGTCGTGTCTTCACCTTAACATATCGCCCGGATTTTTTTGCCAGGCACGGGTTTCATATTGTAGACAAGGCATCACTGCCGCACAAAATCTGGGCAGAATGCGTGAAGTGCGTCAAGTTTCCCGACTGCGATGAAATAGCCATGTTAAGGCTTCTTGATAGGAATTCAGGGGGCAAGGAAGACCGCTGAACGTCTATGTTTCCAGGGGAAAAGGAGCCAAGATGACCGACACCGCCTCTATTGTTGACTTGATCGTGGCCGGACTCTCCGGCAAAGGCCTCGATGCGTGGGAAGTTTTTTCTAGTTCTTCCAAGGGGTTGACCGTTGAGATCAAAGATGGCGCCCTGGACGTGTTTGTGGCAGCTGAAAATGCCGGTTTCGGACTGAGAGTATTAAAGGACCAGAGGCCGGGGTTTGCCTTTTGTACGGAATTGTCGCCGCAAATCGTGCCTGATCTGATCGAGCGGGTGGTTCAAGGGGCCTGGTCCTCAGATCCGGACCCCTTTCTCGGGTTTCCCATGCCGCCGACAAAAGCCCCGATGCGCCTCGAGCAGTTCGATCACCTTCTTGAAACGATTCCCGTCAAGGATAAGATTGACAGGGCAAGAAGCCTTGAAGCTGCAGCAAGATCAAGCGATGCGCGCATAAAGAAGGTTAGAAAAGCAGCTTATGTTGAAACCGCGGGCAGTGTGACGATATTGAACCATACGGGCCTCAAGCTCTCCTACACAAGAACCCTTGTCTCCGGGAGCATTCTGGTGGTGGCCGAAGAAGGAGAGGATGCTGAAATCGGGTGGGATTATGGATTTTCCCCCTTTTTCGACCGGCTCGATATGGATTCTATCGGCGCTAATGCAGCAAATAGGGCTGTCAGGATGCTCGGTGGCCGACCTGTCGGCAGCAGGCAAGCTCCTGCAATACTTCCTACTTGGGTGGCATCCGATGTCATGAAGGTCCTGTCGGCATCTTTTATGGCAGACAACCTTCAGAAAGGAAAGTCAATGCTGGCGGGCCGTATAGGAGAGTGTGTCTTTTCACCACATGTGAACGTTGTGGACGACGGGCTTTATCCTGGTGGCATAGCCTCCAGCCCCTTTGATGATGAGGGGAGTTTGTGCGAGCGGAGCGTATTGGTTTCCCAGGGCGTTGTCCAAGGCTTCCTGTATGACCAGTACACGGCCAACAAGGCAGGCCTGCACTCCACGGGTAACGCGGGGCGCCACGGGATTAAAACCCCGCCAACGGTAGAGGCGACCAACTTTTATATCCAAAGGGGCTCTCTTGACCCGGATGAGCTCTTGTCCTCTGTGGAGGAAGGGCTTATGGTTACAGACATCATGGGGCTCCACACGGCAGACCCTATCTCAGGAGACTACTCCGTAGGAGCCACAGGCTTGTGGATTAAGCGAGGCCAAACTGAATTTCCGGTAAAAGGAATCGCTATTTCCGGCAATCTCATCGATCTGTTCAAAAACATAGATGGCGTGAGTACAGACCTTGAATTCTACGGGCCGTTTGGTTCTCCGACTCTCAGAGTTTCAAACCTTAACATTGCCGGTGCGGGCGGTTGAGTTTGGGACGGGAAACCAGAGCGATCCTGCATCTTCCGTTTCCGGTATTCCACGCAATTTTTTTGGAAATATTGCTAATGATCTAGGGCTATTTTGTCGATATAGGTACAAATGAATATGACTGCGGCAGGATGATCACTTTAGTCAAACCTTATTGGCATAATACTTGCTTGACTTCTTGATAATGTTTGATAATCAGAGATCACTTATCAAGTGAAAAAACTGAAAAAACCTTGACAAGATCAATTTTGTTAATATATGGAAACTATAAAACAATTCTTGCATCGCTGTTGATTCGACCTGTGTGCTATATGAAGAGGTGCTCGCTGTGCCAAGCAAGAAAGTTACATTTCTCATAGTTCCGGAAAACACTTCTAACGTTAAGCAGATCAAGCTTTCAAAGGCATTCACCTCTTTCTTAATGTGTCTTATCCTCTTTGGCCTTTCAGGTGCTTCTTTCATACTTTATGACTATATCAGGTTAAAAAAGACATCGCCTTCCCGGCGAGCACTTGAGCGGGAAGTGACCAGCCAGCGAGCCCAGCTTCAAGCCTTTGCCCAAAAAATCCATGACCTGAACTCAGAAATGATTGCCTTGCAGGGGTTTGAGAAGAAAATAAGAATCATTGCCAATGTAGAAAAACCTGCCGGGCAGGACGCTGTATTCGGCATAGGCGGCACCGGGGCGGAGGGGCTGGGCGGCGCCGCTCCGCTTACTGAAAGCCATAACAGCCTCATTCGGGGAATGCATGCCAATGTCGATCTTCTTGACGAGGCGTCTGCTGTTCAGAAACACGCATTTGAGGAACTTCATGGCTATTTGCAGCGTCAAAAATCATTGCTTGCCTCAACACCCGCTATCCGACCAACCAAGGGATGGGTTTCTTCTCAGTTTGGGTATCGCATATCCCCTTTCACCGGCTTGAAAGCATTTCACAGGGGGCTTGATATTGCCACGCGCGAGAGTATGCCGATTATTGCGCCGGCCGACGGCATGATCAAATTTGTGGGCAGGAAGAGGGGCCTTGGCAATTTCGTAGTTATCGACCATGGACACGGTGTTGTCACACGGTATGGCCACTTAAAGAAATGGCTGGTAAAGGCCGGCACCCGTGTAAAGCGCGGTGATAAGATCGGACTGGTGGGAAACACGGGCCGAAGCACGGCGCCACACCTGCATTATGAAGTCCATCTAAACGGCATTCCTGTTAATCCTGCAAAGTACATCCTCAACTGACTTCTCAGGAAATCTCTCATCTCAGGAAATTCGTTGTTAGCCCGTGGGTTGTCTGCTATAATTTGCTTGTGTTGATTTTGCCACGAACAGGGTGGAAAATACAGCCACTGTTTGTTAGGGCGCCGGCAACCGCGAAGCATTTGCATAAGCGTGCAATTTTCTCCAATTAGGGGGTGGCCAATTGATATCCCTTGATTATATGCTATATTATTTTGCCGGAAATTGTATGGGATAGAGCAAGTTCTGTCAGAATGGGGATATTGAGGGGACATCCCTGACGGCTTGCAAAATAAACAAACCTTAGACTACACCATTTAGAACGATGATAGGAAGCTTATTAAAGAAGGTATTCGGAAGCAAGAACGAGCGGGAGCTTAACAAGCTGCAACCGATAGTGGAGCAGGTCAATGCCTTGGAGCCGCAAATGCAGGCATTAAGCGATGCTCAGCTGAAGGCCAAGACACAGGAGTTCCGGCAGCGGATTGACCATGGCGCCAGTTTGGATGAGATTCTCCCCGAGGCTTTTGCTGTTGTGCGGGAGGCGTCGGTGCGCACGCTTTCGATGCGTCATTTTGACGTTCAACTGATCGGCGGCACTGTGCTTCACCAGGGCAAGATCGCCGAGATGAAAACCGGTGAGGGGAAAACACTGGCCGCCACGCTTCCCGCCTACCTGAATGCCCTGACCGGCCGAGGCGTTCACGTGGTCACTGTCAATGATTATCTGGCACGGCGGGACACCGAATGGATGGGGGCCATATACCGTTTCTTGGGCCTGACGGTGGGAACTATTGTCCACGGATTGAACGATGCCGAGCGCCAGGCCGCTTACAATGCCGACATCACCTATGGCACGAACAACGAGTTCGGCTTTGATTACCTTCGGGACAATATGAAGTTCTCGCTGGACTCAATGGTTCAGAGGGCGCCTCATTACGCCATTGTTGACGAGGTGGACAGCATCCTTGTTGACGAGGCCAGAACTCCTCTTATTATTTCCGGTCCGGTTGAATACACCACAGATCAGCTTTACGAAGAGATGAAGCCCAAGGTCATAAAGCTGAAGAAACACCAGGATCAACTGATACGCGATATCCTGGGTGAATCTGTGCAAAGGCTTGACCAAGAGGGTGAGGGTGATGGCGCCTTGGAGCTTTTGCTTAAGGTCAAGCGGGGAGACCCCAAAAATTCGGGGTTTTTGGATCTGATCGCAAAGCAGCCCGGGTTGAAGAAAAAACTGGAAAGGCTCGAAGGCCAGCTTTCTACTCAAAAGCTCCTTCCGCAGATCGATCAGGATCTGTTTTGCACCATCGAGGAGGACCACAACCTTGTGGAGCTGAACGAAAAAGGGCTGAAGCTTATCTACGGGGGGCATGCCGATGATTATATTGTGCCTGACCTGGACGAAGAGTTGCACAAGATCGATGAAAACGATCAACTCAGTGATATGGAAAAGAAGATACAGCGGCAAAAGGCCGAAGCATTTCACAGAGAGGCATCCGAACGATTCCATGTGACGCGGCAGTTGATCAAGGCTTACTGGTTGTTCAACAAAGATGTGCAATACGTTGTAAAAGGCGGACAAGTCATAATCGTTGACGAGTTCACGGGCCGCATGATGCCGGGCAGGCGCTGGAGCGATGGATTGCACCAAGCCGTTGAGGCCAAGGAGGGTGTGAAGGTGGCGGAGGAAAATCAGACGCTGGCTACCATCACCTTCCAGAACTACTTCAGG
>JABXJW010000402.1 GCA_013375395.1 Desulfobacterales bacterium | reverse complement strand
GGCGTTGTAACCTCTTCGTGGCAGCGGGATACTGTTGTTAGCCAATACGATATTGATCCTGTGAAAATCAGGGTTATCCCCAACTACGTCGTGACTGATGTATTCCAGCCACAGCCGGAAGTCGAAAAACAGTACGACCTGGTTTCCGTAGGAAGAGCAGGGAAGCAAAAGAACTTGGGCAATCTACTGCAAGCGCTTCATTCTCTGAAAACAAAGGGCAAGCGTATTCGCATGGTGATGGTGGGCGGCTGCTCTTATGACAATGAAATCAAAGAAGCAGTGGAGCGCTACGCTTTAGATGTCACGTTTGCAGGTAACATTCCGAATTTGGAGCTGCCCTCGATGCTGAATCAAGCCAAGGTCTATATTCTGGCGTCCTATTACGAAGGACATCCCAAAACATTGCTTGAAGCTATGAGTTGCGGCTTGCCGTGTATAGGCACGGACGTCACTGGAATAAGAGAGGATATACAACACAAGAAAACAGGGTACTTGTGTGGGACAGATTACGAAAGCATTGCAAATGCTATTGAGACGGTCCTGTCTGATGAAGCTCTTAAAGAAACGATGGGGAAAAGTGCGCAGGAATATGTCCAGCGGAATTACTCCGTAGACAAGGTGCTAGAGATGGAACTTGACGTTATCCGTGAGGTTATTGCTCAATGACATTGGGTGTTGCTAGTCTGATCGCTAACGCCGCCGCTAGGTGGTTGCGGCGGCTCTCGCCCGCAAGAAGAGCCGACGCTTTGATGAACATCGTACGTATGTCGGTTGCGCGAAACTCGCCAAAGGAGACTTTAGAGTTTCTATTCGAACTCGAAAACCGCCTATATAATATGGAAGGAAAAGCCTCAGTAGACTATGGCAATGGGATACACACGAAGCACGGGCATATCAACTATCACGACTTTTTCATTAAGAATCTGAATCCTAGCGAAAGCGTCCTCGACATCGGCTGCGGCAACGGGCTTATGAGCTACGACATGGTAACCAAGGTCCCCGCTGTAAGAGTTGTGGGTATCGAATTGAGTGAAGCTAACATCAGGTTCGCTCGTGAGCACTATCAGCATCCCAACCTGCACTTCATCCATGGCGATGCGCTCAAGCAACTGCCTGAGGAGATGTTTGATGTCGTCACACTCTCCAATGTACTAGAACATATCGAGCAGAGAGTTGACTTCTTGAAAAGGGTTGCGGAGCAAGTCAAGCCCAAACGGCTGATTATCCGCGTGCCTCTTTATGAACGCGACTGGCGAGTGCCACTCAAGGAGGAGCTAGGCGTAGATCACCGCCTAGATTCAACTCACTTCATTGAGTATACTCAGGAGGAGTTCTTCGAGGAACTCAGCTAGGCTGGTTTGAAGGCGACGCACGTGGAGTTTCGATGGGGAGAAATCTGGAGTGTGGCGGAACCCTTACCCAAGGGGTAAGATATCAATGGCTAGTCCCAAAGTCACAGTGCTAATGTCTGTCTACAATGGCGAGAAGTATCTCCGTGAGGCAATTGACAGCATATTGAATCAGACTTTTGAGGATTATGAATTCTTGATCATCGATGACGGGTCTACTGACGGGACAGCGGCGATCCTAGGAAGCTATCACGATCTCCGAATGAAGGTAGTTCGCAATGAAGAGAATATGGGTTTAACCAAATCATTAAACAAAGGGCTAACGATTGCAAAGGGCGGATACATTGCCCGGATGGACGCTGACGACATATCCCTTCCAGAACGATTGCAAAAACAAGTGGAGTATTTGGAGGTGCATCCCGAGATCGGTGTGGTTGGCACTTGGGCAGACTACACTGACGAGCACGGTGTCTCACGAGGGGCCTGGCGCTTTCCTACAGAGCCGGCTTTAGTAGGATGGTGGATTATCCTGGGTGGATTTTGTCTAGCTCATCCATCGGTTATGATGCGCTTTGATGTTATCAAACGGCTGGGTTTCTATGATCCTGAGGCCATCTACGCTCAAGACTGTGAGCTTTGGACTCGCGCAAACTCTGTCACCCGACTCGCAAACATACCGGAGGTTCTGCTTCGCTACCGCTATCAGGAAAAGAGTATCCGTGCACGTCATTCCCAAGAGCAATGGCAGGCTGTTGTGAATTCGATGCGCCCAGTGATCATGCGCCTGATCGGTTCAGACGTCCCC
>JABXJW010000401.1 GCA_013375395.1 Desulfobacterales bacterium | reverse complement strand
AAATCCTGAGGAATGAGGCGTACTTATGGTACGCCGCAGTGACGAAGGATGCAGCGCAACACAGAAGTTGGACTTTTACGAAGCCGTCAGCTTTGAGCTTATCCGGCTTGTCCGGGTTAGGGTTATGCCAGAGACACCGTAAGGGTGTCTGCCCTGGGGTTTACTCGTTCTATCTTGACCGCGATCGTGTCCCTTGGTTTGAGATCTGCCCCACACTCTAACGGCAGGGAGCATTCCATCATATAGCCGGTCAACAGCACTACATACCTTTGGCGGCGCCTCTCAAGGACCAGGGCTTCTTCTTTATGTCCTACGAGACGTTCAAGGTGCCTCAATATCCAATAGCGGGTCCGTTCTTGCTGAAGCACTGTAATATAGCTGATGGGTTGTTCAATAGCCTGCATTATGAATGTGAGCTCTTCATCGGAATATAACTCCTCCAGTCCGAGAAGACCCTTCAAGTGACGCTGTGTTACGAGATCAAGATATTTTCGCAGAGGAGAGGTGAGGGTGACGTAAGCGTCCAGGCCAAGCCCTGAATGGGGTTCCGGTTTGAGCCCCAGTACAAGTCTGCTCAAGAGTCTCCGCTGCATCCAGTTTTCATAAAGTGTCCCGCCGCTTTCGTCTATGAGGCGTCCCCGTGGGGGCAATTGCGATCTATAAACCGTCGGCTGTCCGTGGTCGCGAAAGAATCGGGCTGCCAGCCAGTTGGCCAGGATCATACATTCAGAGACCATTATGCGACTGGGGCTTTCACGATTTATCTGAGAGACCGAAATCTCTTTCCGGCTGTCTATCCACACATTCATTTCCGGGAGCGTGAGTTGCATTGCGCCGCTCGCAAGGCGAATCTTGCGCAATTTTTGGGCCAGCTCATGGATCGCTGCAAGCTCCGGATCTTCTTGAACCATCAGGTTGGCCTCATAATAGGTGAGCTGTCGATTCACCCGGATGACGCTGGGAAAGATCTTGTACGCTCTTACACTTGCCGAATTGTCAAGGTCGGCTACAATGCTTATGCTCAGGCGCTCTTGGCCTTCCTTGAGACTGCACAGATTTTCCGCCAACGCCGGAGGAAGCATGGGGATGCGCTTGTCGGGCATATAGATGGAGCTGGCACGGGCCAAGGCTTCTTCATCCACCGGCCCCGCCTTTTCCAGGAAGTGGCTCACATCGGTTATGTGAATCCCGAGCCGGTACCCGTCCGGCCTCGGCTCGATGGTGATGGCATCGTCAAAATCGAGCGTGCCCTGGCCGTCGATGGTGAGGGTTGAAAGGTTGGTAAGATCGTGCCTGGAGGGGCCGGGCTTTGCCCTTACGGCCTCCATGACCTCAGCCGGGAATTCGTCGGATATGCCGAATCGATGCAGATTCAGATTTTCATCCCGATCCCATACCCCCAGTTTGACCAAGAGGTGAAAAGGGCCCTCTCGTGGGTCCAGGCCTGAGTGCGAAAGGATCTCCTTTCCTATTTCATACAGTGGGCTTTCTTTCCCGAAGAGATAGAAAGACTTCAATGACTCAACGGTCTGTCCCTTATGCGCCGGCACTGTGGGGTGCTCGGTCTCCATGACATGACGTATCCAGCGGCTCCCTTCCTCAATAATATGCGACTTCCTGGCTTCTTCAGCAGCTTGCGCTGCAATCCGCGCCACTTGTTCGGGGGTGTTTGGCAAGAACCGGCGGGCATTAAACTTGAAGTAGAGGCGGTCTTGGAAGAGCGCTCTCATCAGGGCCGAGGTGTGGTCGGCAGAGATCTCTCCGGCGAAACAGAATTCCGCCATGCTCTGGCGATCGATCCATGCGGCTTCGCTGTGCAGAACCTCCCACAGTGCTTCAATATCTATCTGATTCTGGATCTGCCTCCTTTTTGCCACCGTTGCCTTGAGATTTTCCACCAGGGCATCTCTTCCGATCGTCGGATCAAGGCGTTGATCTCCAACGTGGGCCAGGCGTTTTTCCTGATGGCTCATCTCGCGGTTGTGTTCGGTGAGCATCCGCAGCTTTTGATTCTTCTGTTCCAAAACAACCGCACAAACAATCTGTTTGCGGTCGATATATTCAACAATGGTGCCGGGTTCCATATCGCAAGCATATAGCAACGGGGGTGCAAAAGTCAATATAGGCTCTCTTTACTCTTTTTTCTGCGTCTGTTAGCATGCTAGAT
>JABXJW010000400.1 GCA_013375395.1 Desulfobacterales bacterium | reverse complement strand
ATATTGTTGCTACAAGATTGGAGGATGGTGAAGGGACGTTTTGATAATGATAAACGTCCCTACTTTTTTTGAGGGAGATCTCGGGGCGTAATTTCTGCATTTTGGTGTTCGCCAGAATTCCGAACTTGTGGATGGCTTCGGGGTCTCCCGAGCTTGTAATCATGAGATATACTCCTGTTTTTGAGCCGCCTTCTCCGGTACGAGTGTTGAGCGCTCAACACCTTCAAAAATTCTTTCGTACTCTCGGCGGACGAGGCTCTGATCGAAGTCGAGATATACCTGTGTGCTCAGAAGAGTCTTATGCCTCAGGATTCTCCTTAAAGATTCTATGTTTCCTCCTGCCCTCAACCAGTTTATGGCGAATGTGTGGCGGAGGGTTCGAGGTGTAACATTATATTTGTGTTTGATTCCGGCTCTCGCGGCTGCCTTCCTCACGGTTTTACAGACGCCCTGATCGGTTAATCGTTTCCGTGTCATCTGGCTGATGAAGAGAGGGCCCTCACTCCTGCTGTGGACATAGCGCTTGATGAGGCCCAGGGTCTTAGAATCTACCGGCACGGCGAACCGCTTCTTCTTTTTACTGTCCACGATGTAGAGCTGTTTAGAATCGTAGTCGACGTCTTCCACGTTGAGGGCTGCGAGCTCACCGCTTCTTATTCCCGTGCATAAAAGAATGTGAATTATGGTTTGGGCCTTGAGGCGTTTCGCTGCGGATAGGAGCTTCTTTGCGTCCCTATCCTTCAAGAAATTCATTTCTGGGCCTCAGACCAGCGGCTTCCCTCCAGGACCCAGTTTTGGCCGGTAGTGTTTTTGGAATTTAACCTCTAACCTGTCGCCGGCCTGAATGTCAAAGGTCTCCCAGACCCTTTTATCCAATCGAAGGTAGAGGCTTGAACCATGGCTCACTACTTTAATGAGTAGAATGAGCCCAATATTTCCTAGTGAATCGGCTTTTTGCATATTGGTGTTCGCCAAGACACTATTTTAATATTTACTCCTTAAAAGCGTTATGAATTTCTTCCTTTAGAGGTTAAAACTAGTTTTATCATCAATTGATATAGAGTGTATACTCACGTTTTGAGCCGTTCTCCGATGGTTTCTCTCAAGTGGTGTTGCCCGTCTTCGATGAAGAGGCCGTATCCACACCAGAAGAGGGCGCCCTGCCACCAGAGGGGATTTGGCCAGTTAGTGCTTAAACAAAACACCATGAAGAGAAGACCCATCCAGTAATGATGAATGAAATGAAGGAGTCTTCTAGTTAAATATTCACCAAACTTTGTAAAAAAGCGCCATCCAGACAACTCACTAAACAGGATCTTGTCAAAATCCTCTTTATCCTGACCTGAGAAGGCGTTCCCCAGCTGCCACCCTATGATCGCGAAGGTCCACTCAAAAAGGGTCATCGGAACGGGTAAAACATCTACGGGAATCGTAATCGTCATGTCTTAGCCTTCACTTCTCCTTACAGAGGAGCCTCAGCAACAATTTAAACAACTTTATCAATGATGGCGGCGGCGGAGTCTCAGCGTAGTGAAGCACCGTCTCAATGGTGGCGCAGAATATTTCCGTCGCCGAAGGTTGTTCACTCATCGACATCACCCGAACACGCCGAAGATGGCCTCAAGAAAGTTTAAGATCATCTGCAGCACGCCAGGCCAGAAATCGATGAGGGCCATTATGATCGCGTACAACAGATTGATAAAACCATTCATCTCTTCCATTTCACCTCCTCACAATCTATGTCTAAAACTATATATTAGTCTATACTGGTTACTCAGCGGCTTCCTCTTCCGTGCGCGCACTTTTAACGTGTTTCCTGGTTTCCTTGAACATTCGAGCCAGCAGCTTCACGTCCTCTTCCGCTTCAACTTCCGGTTTTTCCTCAGCCACGCTAGCTCACCTTCGGTTTCTTGTATTTGCGAATGTACGCAGCGTCAAGATAGAGAGCACGCGCTTCTTCATCCACCAGGATCTCCGCAGCCCTGGCGGCGAGGTCTTCATCCGTCACCAGGTCCTTCAAATACCCGTCCTCGTAGATGTTGAGAAGCTCTTTTTTGTGCTCCCTCTCCCTCCGCTTCACGGCGTACATCGCATAAAAGTTGATCCGGGTGGCGCCGATGCCGATCTCATACAGATTCGCCCGTAACGTGTCCTCATTGATATATCCCT
>JABXJW010000399.1 GCA_013375395.1 Desulfobacterales bacterium | reverse complement strand
CTTTTGAATGTGCCGTATCATCATTTGATTATGGCTATCCCATGGCAATTGCGTATCGTCATTATAATGAACCGGCAAGCCGGTTTGAATCTTTTAGTTCACGCCGCCGCTGAAGCCATACAACAATGGGCTCGTGATGTTAAAGGAATGCGGATGGGCCTCCTCATCGTTATTCATACATTTGGCGCTGACATGAAATGGCATCCCCATATTCATTTGATCGTGACCGGGGGCGGCCTGAGTGTTGATGGAAAACGCTGGATCGAAACAGACCCGAGATTCTTGATGTACCACAAAGGGTTAAAAGACAGATGGAAGTATCAGGTCACTACTCGAATGAAAAAGGCCCATCGCCAGGGCCAATGGCGTTTTCCAAAATCCAAAGACTTCCTTAAGCAATACCTTTTTTTGCTGCCATACTCAACAAGCTCTGGAATCTAACCTGGTACGCCCACATTGGAACTTCCCTTCTCGATCCACGTTTTAGCGTTCAATACATAGGTCGTTATACGAAAAGAGCAGTCATGGCTGAGTACCGGATCGTTTACTATGACGCCAAGATCGTTCGCTTTAGCTACAAAGATTATGCCGAAGGCGGGAAGACCAGTTACATAACTTTGAAGGTTCATGCTTTTATTGGTCGTCTTATCCGCCACATCCCTGATAAGCACTTCCCCATGATTCGCTATGCCGGCCTATTTTCCAATCGATGGAAAAGACAATACTTAGCCGAAGCCCGTATTGCTCTGAATCAATCTGAGTCAGAAGATTCTGATGCAAATACCGAGTCCTCATGGGCCGAACGACAGACTGAGTATACAGGTGCCGATCCCTTAGTATGCCCTAACTGTGACCAACCCCTAACCCTTGTCGGTGCTTTTTTTGGAAACTGGAATGAACTCCAGTATCTTTTTGATAGAGCAGGCAAAGACTCTACCATTCCACCTGCTTTATTACGACCAGGATAACTACCATGTGGGTACCATTCAAACGGGTCCGCTGCCAATGTACATTTTGTGGTCACGTATGGCGTATTCCACGACGTCGTATTTTGCGCTTTGAGAGGTTTTTCACCATCAAAAAGGGACAACCATTCGTTTGGGAATGTCATGATTGCCACGAAGGAGTAGTTATCCCCGGAACCTACAAGAACATTCATGGAGAACTCGTAAGAATTGATCCCAAAACCCTTGATCCAAACACAGAAGTTATGCGTTTTTAACCCATTATTCCAATATTCCAACATTCCATTATTCCATGAGGGCTGCAAAAGCCGACTGTCGCCAAAAGAGTAATGAATACAACAGATTGTACAAATTCCGAGACGTAATTACTCCTACCACCCGCTCAAAATCTCCCTCTGTCATCTGCGTCCCTGAAGGCAAGCATAGCCCCCGCTCAAACAAATCCTCCGCCACCTCGCCACCAACAACTCTCGCCTTGTATCTCTTTTTCTTTTGTCCTGCTTCTAACCCCTGAACCCTGAACCGCAGTCGAAGACTGCCTGCATATGCATCGGCTTCCACACCGGCCTTGCCTCGATATTTTCGGCCTCCAGGGCCAACCGCACTGCTTCCCGATCCACACAAAATTTCTCAGGCCTGATCAAGATCACAGTTAGCCATCGATTTGATTTCCTATAGGGAGCCTCCGGCATGAACTCTATGCCCGAAACGCCAGCCAAGGCCTCCTCGTAGTAAGCGAATATTTTTCGCTTTGCCTCAACCCGCTCATCCAGAACTCTTAGTTGCCCTCGCCCAATTGCTGTCAAGCACTTCCTGGATGAAGCGGACTTCTTCACCTCCCACGTGAGGTGGCGAAATAAATATTCGTTTTCTTCTTTTCATGAGAATAGCAGTAGATGGCTAATTTAAGAGGAAGAAAGTCATGTGTAAATCACTTTGGATATCGATGAGAGAGTTATTGAGGGAACGATCTAGACCACAGGTGCCTCTATCAAAAAGAGGGGCCCCTCCTTTTGGTGAACTGTAAGAAGGAATTATGTCTCTCCTGCTTGTTTTAGGGCTGCGTCAACAATTGAATCACCTATCCAATAGCTACCGTCCCGCATAGCTTGTAGCGCGGCGCCAACATTATCTAGTTTCCATCCATAAATGGCCCTTTTTCGCAATCTCGGCGTCAATCTGCGGGATCGCTTGTGCGACGTACCAATG
>JABXJW010000398.1 GCA_013375395.1 Desulfobacterales bacterium | reverse complement strand
GCCCGCCGGGTGCCTGTGCGCGAGATGATCACCCATCGGTTGAGCCTGGCCGAGACAGGTCTGGGCTTCCAACTGGTCGCCGAGGCCAGAGAATCCATCAAAGTGATCATCGAGCCGTTTAGATAATCGGGTCGCCAGTGGTATACCGGCAAGTTATGCAGACAAGATTTCTGCATATATACCGAGAAGAGTATGTTATGTGGAAAGGTATCTGTATAAACAGGATATCTGCGCAAAGCGCATAAATTGGCGGGACAAAAACTACAGGCCCTAGAACCCTATTTGGGCTCACTTTGCAGCCCAAATAGGGCTTGGGTGTAACAAAGTACTGTTGAGAGCGCTCTAGACGGGTAAAATGGCCCGAAATGTCAGTGAGATTTCAAACCGCCAATTTCCCGCTGTTTGTGCAGAGGTCCTGTTCAAAAGTAATTTCTTCGAAGGATAGAAGAATATGTTGCACACCACAGAACAAGCTCAGAAAATTATTGATTGGCGACTAATGTTTTTTACCGATGATGAGTACGTCGCCACTCATCATTTCCCCGTAGTCCCAAAAATTGGGGAGCTATGGAAGATACCGGCATCAGAGTATGATGCTAAAGGTGAACAGGTGTCTCTCAGAATTTTGGATGTGATTTATGATTGGCAGGGAATAGAATATGATAATGGTTATCTGAATGGTTGGTACGTTGATATAAAAATACGTTGCAGATACGAAAACGGAGATTAGGTGCGTCAAATACGATGCCGCCTACCAAGTCGCAGACTCTGTCAGCGACCTCCTGAAAGAAGGATACCACAGGGATCCTGGGCCGCTAACAATCCGTATGTAGCCGATGCCCAGAGTTCAGTTTTCCGCCAAGGTGGTGTTGCCAGCAAATTAGATTTTCTATTCGGGTTGGTGCACCTGTAAAGCTGGCCTATAATTGGGGTGGTGTTATTGTTTTGTCAGTCACTTTAAAGATTCTTTGTGGCGCGGCTAATGCGAGGCTGTTATGGCGGCGGCTTCGCTCACCGCGCCGTTAGCCCGCTGCAGCGGGGTTAGAAGCGAGAAGCGATGAAAGTATCCAGATTGACAAAAACACAAGTTACTTTGTTTGGTCGTAACTTCTCTGTTCTTGTGCTAATAGTTGTCACTTGCACTTGTTGTCTCATAACTTGTTGTGGACTCTTATTTGCTCTACTCACACTAGAAGCAACACCTACGCCTATCACGAGTACTGTAGATGTCGCGCAAACTGCTAGCGCTGTTCAAGTAACAGGTTCGCCTAAACCTACCAACGCTTCTGAGCCGACCGTTATCCCTGAGGTAACTGCAACTCCACGTGATATGGAGACGCTGGCGCCGACCAGTACGCCAGCACCAACCGAGACACCGACATTAGCACCGACACCTACGCCACCATACTATCATATTCCAAGCGAGTTACTTGGGCAGAAATTCGGGTTGTATAAGTGTACCTATGGTGATTGCGACCCTCCAGAGTTACCTGATGAGGTGCAAGCGCGAGTTGGGGAAACCGTTTTTACAACCATTGACGGCACGCGAGTAGAGATTACACTTCAGAGCGTCTCTCACTCGATAAAGAAGGACAGATGGCGAGAGTTCGTCACGACTTTTGAGTTCTATAATCCAAGCGACAATGTTTTAACCATAGTTTCTGAGGAGTTCTTTGATGCGTGGGGTGATTTTGGAAACTGGCGTGGTGCTATCGTAGTGTTGAACACAGAAGCAAACTTTGAGATCCGTCCTGACGTAACGGTGGTAGATATTCAGTGGACAACTGAAGCGCGAAAGAATCTGATAGTTTGGATTACAATCAACAGCCAGATGGACAGAAGATCCATCATACTTGACGAAAACTCAGCCATCTATCGCGTGGAGTTTCCGCCAGTGCCAACTACGACACCAACGCCAACCAGAACGCCTGTAAACTGAAGATGAGAGTGGATTTATCAACCTTGTGACAGTTTTGGTACAAGCAGCAGCGAGCTAAGTTATGGTCGGCGGGGCGGTCGCCCGCACCGGCCTGTACCGCAACATTGGTGCAACAGTGGTGATTGCGGCACAGGCGGTACAGGCAGGCACAACATTTCCGATTCTTAGAGGAGTAGCTCTGAATGGAGAAGTTTCTTCTTCGCAACGTGGGAGTGCCCAACTCCCACGAGATAGACGTCT
>JABXJW010000078.1 GCA_013375395.1 Desulfobacterales bacterium | reverse complement strand
GCGGTTTTACGGATAAAGTATCAGGGCGAGTCGATTGGACAAGGTTCAGTGATGTCGGTGATAATAATACAATTGGTGAGTCGGATATTGATATTATTGGATTCAATCTTATGTTAAGCTTTAACTAACGTGTTAAATTGGAACAGAAGAATTGGGGTCATTCCAAGGGTCCAAGGGGGCATCCTATGGTCCCTCCTGTCCCATGCTATGTGTTAATATGCAATTCAAAAATATAAAAAAGAAATTATTGATTGGATTGGCTTTAGGTAGTTTTCTTTTTGGAGCACAAAAAATTAATGCTGATGAAAGACATTTTTTAAATCCAAAACCAGTTGTTCAGTCTTATCAATCCAAAAAAGATTTGGGATTAAAAAAAGAAGGATGGAATTCAGAACTTGGATTTGAAATGTATAGTTTTAATTATGAAGAACCAGGCTTAATGCAGGAAACTGGCAGTATGTCCGGGTTGAGATGTGTTTTTGAATATAAAAAAGATAAAACTATGTTTGGGATAGAAGGAAGAGTGGCTTCTGGAGAAGGTAATTATGACGGGATGCTTCATGATGGAACTCCTTATACAATAGGGGGAATAGGAAATCGTGTAAAAGAATTTAGAGTATTAGCAGGAGAATCTTTTTACAATCTACAGGGTAATTTAGTTACTCCTTATATAGGAATTGGAACAAGAAACTTGAAGAACGATTCATCATTTGACCCTGCTGGATATAGAAGAGAATCTGATTATTCTTATATTCCTTTAGGGATAAAACTTGAATCGCAATCAAGAATCGGGTTGTTTATTGAATTTACAGCAGAATATGATTTTTTTTAGGTGGGAAACAAAGGACTTATTTAAGTGATATTTCTTCAATACTCCCTGACATTGAAAATACTCAAAATAAAGGAAGTGGATTCAGAATGTCTGTCGAATTCGAACGCAAGAAGAAAGACGGGAGAGGTTTTAAAATAGAACCTTATATTAGAACATGGAGTATTGGGGATTCAGAGCCAACATTTTTTTGGGTAGGCGGCGAATTATGGGGAGTAATGGAACCGGCAAATAATACTACAGAAATTGGGATTGGAGCTTCTTTAACATTTTAAATTTACTCAGCAATGTCCGGTTAGAGAATTGCATGCACCGGACAAAAAAGCATTAGAAATCAGGCGACAGAATACGGTGGATAGAACGACCAGGATCAATCGCCATGGCACGCAATGGGGACATCATTTACTAACTTGAATTGCTTTTCCGTCGGCAACTGCAACCAGGACTTCCAAGGTTCTCAATCTTCTCCAATGACGTATTAGTCAACAACACCCCCCACCTCCGTCCCGGCGCCCGGAAGGTTCCTTGTGGCAAAACCATTGCGCCCTTCGAGAGGGCTGCACCATGCTCTACCCGGTGACTGTGTAATTTCTACACACTTTTTTCTGCCTATTTTTCTCAAAATCGTTACATTTCATTACAGTTGGTCGCCGGACACAGCCCGCCCCGGCCAAAAGCCGGCCTTCACATCCGAAACTTCTTGACAAAACAACACCTTGCTGATACCCAACATTAAGAGGTTAAGATTCACCAGGATTCAATAACCCCAATTAAAGAGAGCAGCATGCAGTGAAGCCTAAGACCCCGTTTCTTATGGAGAGATGGGGTTTTGTGTTTTTCGGGCTAACTCAACATGATTGGTACGAGAGATCGGTCTGATAGTAGGAGCGGGACATCTTTAGATCAACTCACAGATCAAGGTGTAACTCCAATTTGATGCACTAATGGTGACTCTATTCTAAAAGTCGCCTGCAGCGTTGCAATACTTTTATTTCTGAATTTGTGCCGCTACAAATATGTCACAAAGATTCATACTGTCTTGTTTTCAAAGTAACGCCTTATGGACGATTTCAGCCCATTAGGCCATAACCGACGGAGGAGTTCTGTATGCTTTACGGCAATTATCTTTTTTCCAGCACACTTAAAGATGATGCAGTCCTTCCCTCCTACAAGGGATCTACTTTCCGGGGTGTTTTCGGCCATGCCCTGAAAAAAGTGGTTTGTGCCCTGAAAAGACAAGATTGCCAGGATTGCCTTTTAAGGCTGAGGTGCGTTTATCCATTTGTCTTTGAAGCCCAGGCACTCCCAGATGAACCAAAAGGCCGAAAGAGGATTGCCTCGCCCCCACATCCCTACGCAATAGAGCCGCCTGGCGGTACAAAAACGGATTACAAAAAAGCTGAGCCTTTTGAATTCACCCTGCTCCTTTTTGGCAAGGCAAACGATTACCTGCCCTATTTTATTTACGCCTTCGAACAGATGGGAAGGCTTGGCATCGGCAAACGTATCGGCGGCAAGAGAGCGGGCTTCCTCCTGGAGAGGGTTACCACGAATGGCAAACGCATTTATTCCAATCAGGACAAGAAGCTCACTGGAGGAAATTTCGTACGCGATCTGGAACTGCAAGATTTTGCAATGCCTGAGGACAGGGCTGTGCAGCGCGTAGAGATTAGCCTGAAGACTCCTCTTCGTCTCAAGTTTGAAAACAAACTGGAAGCTTCGCTGCCCTTTCATGTCCTGGTGCGGGCCATGTTAAGGCGGATATCATCACTTGCCAACTACCATGGAAATGGAGAGCCAACCCTCGACTATAGAGGCATGGTTCAACGAGCAAAGGCCGTTGAGATAACGGACTCGTCTATCAAGTGGTTTGACTGGAAGCGTTACTCAAACAAACAGGATCAATCCATGCTTATGGGTGGAATAGTAGGCAGCGTGGTTTACTCTGGCGATCTGGGCGAATTTCTCCCGCTCATAAGATTTTGCGAAAGAGTCCATGTAGGCAAGCAGACCTCTTTTGGCCTTGGCAAGATCGAAATTACCACCCCCACCCTGCCCTCCCCCTCGAAGGGGGAGGGTTTGGGTGGGGGTGAAAAAAGGAAATTCCTATACAATGAACTTACGGGGACTGGCCAATGAAGAACATTCTTCTTGCTGTTGTCGGGTTAAGCCCCCAGGTTGTTACCGAGACCCTTTTTGCCCTGCATCAGCAAAACAGAACCATAGACGCAATCCATATTATTACAACCCGGCAGGGTAAGGAGCAGATCAATGCACACCTCCTTTCTCTCAAAGACGGAAAATACTATCAATACCTCAAAGACTACAACATTGATCCTTCAACCATCGATTTCAGTTTCGACAATGTTCACACCATCAAAGACGCAAATGGCATAGAGGTAGACGATATCGAGGGCGAGGAAGAAAATGAATGGCTGCTCAAAAAGTGTCTGGAGCTTGCCTTCTCCTTCACGAAGGACCCAAACACGGCGGTCTTTTTTTCGGTGGCCGGAGGCCGAAAGACCATGAGTTCGTGCCTTATGCTGGCGGCCCAATTGTACGGCAGGCCTCAGGATCGTGTCTACCACGTGCTGGTATCTCCAGAGTTTGAAAGTAACAGGGACTTTTACTACCCTCCCAGGGCATCTGTACCCATTGAACTAAGAGACAGAAACGGCCATCCCTATGTAAAAGAGACAAAGTTCGCCACGCTCACTCTGGTACCCATTCCCTTTGTTTCCATTAGAGATAAGCTTTCCGAAGGCATGCTCGACGCGCCCAAAGATCCTGCCACCTTAATGCTTTCACTTGTGAGGGAAAAGCCTCATGGGCTCACAATAGACCTTCCCGGAGGCAAGCTGGCTTACAAGAATCTGGAAATCGACATGATGTCGGCAAGGCTGGCCCTTTATGCTTTCTTTGCGCTCCGGAAGAAGAACTGCAAAGAGAATGTGGCATCCTGCCGCAACTGTACGGAATGTTTTCTGGAAGCAAACGAGATTCTTGAGCACCAAGAGGGCATCACAGATATGTATCAAAAGACCGCCGGAAGCCGGCCGCTCGATGAAATGAGCAACTCCGGAATACTCGGTTTGACCAAGGAAAACTTTCACTCTTACAAGGCCAAGATCCGGAAAGACCTCGAAAAAGGATTCGGGTTATACGCCCTTGGCGAGCTTGCCATTGAGTCTGTTGGCAAGAAGCCGGATACCAGGTACGGGATCAACATGGACAAAGAGAAAATTCGCATCATTTTCTAACTTCAAGAACTTCTCCCATCCTCTGGCAAGAGTGGCTGGGGGAGGTGTAAAAATTGACAAACGCCTAATGTTCCATATTGATCCGGTTACATCTTTTTTTCGCACTTGTCGTGTGGACCACAGTTGCGGATCGCAACCATGCCGGGCTCCCGACCGTATTCAAAGGTGAGCCTCAGGTTTCTTGTGGCATAGGCGATGAAGACATCATTTCCGCCGGTGGAGTACTTTGCCCTGACATTTTTGGCTTTGTGAACATTTAGCGAAGGGTGCCTCGGGTTGGCTGCCAGTAGTTTCACGGCTTTGTCAATTGCCTTCTTCTGGTGCGGCTCAAGGCGAGAATAGTTTTCAAGAAAGATGATCTCAAAGTACAGTCTAAACGGAGGAGCTTTTGCCGGCATGGCCGTCTATTTCCCAATGCCTTTCAGGGCTTGTGCCGGCGAGGATGCGGATATGCCTTTCCGCTTGTCCTTGTTCACTTTCTGTTCTTGTTTGACCAAACCGGAAGGGAGTTCCTCTTCCGGCAAATCGGACATATCCGGGTATTTTCTGACGGTTCGTACAGGGTATAGTGTAATCTGGTCTCCCTCGACCACGTACTCAAAAAGCGGTTCAGAACGAAAAGGCGGGGGCAGTGTAACCCTTCCCCTGGAATCTGTCTTTAGAATGTTGATCTCAGCCATTTCAAGCCTCCTGATATTGGCTTTGTCTAAATCGTATAAAATCAACTCATTGTATGTTAGTACGGATGCGGAGTCTTACCGCGGATATCGCAAACCCTCAAGATTGCCTGCCCCGCGAAAGGGCAGACCGACGGTTCTGGCTCATGCCACCTTTGCCGAGTGATCATATACCCATTTGGGTCAATTGTCAATAATAGGAAAAAGCTTTTTCCCCATGGAGATATCAAATGGGTCAAGACGAAGGGATACAGGCTGGCGGGCAGGGCGTGGGACTTTAAAAGGCTCTGCCTTTGTCAAGGAGTCTTTGAACCTGCTCCGGACTCTCGCCGGCAACAGCAGCATCCCATTCGTTAGCTTCTTTTTTTAGTTTTTGTCTTATTTTCTTTGGCAGCGTGCTCATTTTTTGATCCTCCTGAAATAGGCTTTTTTGTAACGTAATTATCTGATTACGTCAAGCACGCCCCATGCCTGCCGCCGATTCGCCGGCACACCCTGGCAGATCGGTTCGGTGGGTGCGCAGGCAAAGCGCAACGTTGCAGTCATTGAAGAAGAGGCTTGTGAGGAATACTGTGGCCCAGACGACAAAAGGAGGACAATGGTATGGATGAAACTGTTCTGAAGGTAGCTATTGCAGGATTCATGCATGATATTGGCAAGTTTGCAGAGGATGCGTTGTATGTCTCAGAGAAATTCTTGAATGATAATGCCGATCTTTACCAACCACATTATCAAGGAAGGTATACACACAAGCACGCCGTCTACACAGCGGCTTTCATAGACCATATCGAAAAACTTCTTCCCAAAGCCTTTAATCGGACAGGCTGGGGGCTTGAAGACACCTTTATCAATCTTGCCGCCGGTCATCATAAACCGGAGACGTCTATGCAGTGGATTATTGCAATGGCTGATAGGATTAGCAGCGGTTGGGACAGAGACAGCTTTGATAAGAAATACAACCATGCAGTGGCATGGCAGGATTATAGAAAAACACGCCTTTTACCAATCTTAGAGTGCCTTATGCGCGAAGTTGAAAGAGATTTGGAGACCTCAGATAACTATTCTTATTGTTACCCTCTGAAGGAGATATCGCCGGAAAATATTTTTCCTAGATTAAAAGATGATATTTGTCCGAAAGACAATCAAACGGCTACCGGAGAATACGAAAAATTATTTAAAGAATTCATATATGCGCTAGAGCATTTACTCCACAAGGAAGATAATCTTGAACTGTGGTTCGATCACTTTGACAACCTCATGATGATTTTTACCTCCTCCATACCTGGGGCAAGGGCTGGGCATATAATCCCTGATGTCTCTCTGTATGACCATTCAAAGATCACTGCGGCGCTGGCGGTCGCCATCTATCTTTATCATCAGCAAAAGGACAGTATGAATGTTGGCGCCATAAAAGATTATGATGCAAAGAAGTTTCTGCTCGTCAGTGGAGATTTTTATGGGATTCAGAATTTTATCTTCAGCGACAGCGGTGAGGCAGGGAAAGGCCGTGCCAAGATACTTAGAGGGCGGTCATTTGCGGTCTCACTGTTTTCGGAACTGGCTGCGGATATGCTTTGCAGGGAAATCGGTATTTCTTCAACTTCGATTCTGCTAAATGCAGCAGGCAAATTCACAATAATTGCACCCAATACGAAAGCGGCCAAAGATGCGGTTGTTGATGTGGAATCGAATGTAAATGATTGGCTTATGAAAATATCTTACGGAGAAAATGCTATCGGTATGACATCCCTGGAAGCATCACCCGAGGATTTGGTTAGCGGTAAGTTCATTGAACTATGGAACAAGCTCAATGAAAAAATGGAAAAGAAGAAGTTTCAAAAGATCAACTTGGATAAGGTCGGAGGAACAATTGAAGGATACCTTGGCGGTTTTCATAATGATCTCAACCGTCCTCTTTGTCCTTTCTGCGGAAAAAGGCCGTCATCCCCTGAACTGGAAAATTCTGATTTTGCAGGGGGTGTAAAATCTATCTGTCGAGTCTGCCGCGATCATATTTTTTTGGGCAAAAATCTCGTGAATCTCGCTAAGAAAAACAAGTATCCTGATAAAAATAAGAAACTGGCTATAGCTGTTCCTGACGCGAATATAAAAGGAGACAGACTTCTTGAATCTATCTTTGGCGAATATCAGGTTTTTTTCCCCGATGGAAAATTAAATGAGATGGCGAGATCCGGTCAGCTTCTCAAATACTGGGATATCTCCATTAATCCGAAGGGCGTGGTAGCCAAGGATGTAACCGCCAGGTTTATCAATGGCTATGTTCCTATTTACAGGGATGAGGATTTCTCTGATGATAGAATACTTGAGAGTAAAAAAGGTGAACATAAGAAGGAAGAACTTATTGATCAGATGGAAAAAGATGTGATTAAGACCTTCGAAAACATAGCCAATAAGGCGCTGAACCCTAAGAAAAATGGTAAGGGCTTTTGCGGAATTGAGGCGTTGGGAATCCTGAAAGCAGATGTGGATCATTTGGGGGTTTTGATGACCTGTGGTCTGAAGTCGGATCAGTTTACAATTTCTCGGCTTGCAACCTTGAGTCGACAGTTAAATTCTTACTTTGCTGTATATCTTCCGCATCTTTTAAAAACCGATCAAAGATTCATGGATATCTATACAGTCTTTGCCGGTGGTGATGACCTCTTTTTAATCGGGCCATGGAACAGGATTGTCGAATTGGTTGGCCTTCTGCGTGAGTCCTTTGCGGATTATGTCTGTCATAATGACGAAATTCATTTTTCCGCAGGTATCAGTCTGCAAAAACCGCATACTCCGCTGGATAGGCTCTCCGATGCGGCGGAGGCTGCCATTGAAAAATCGAAGGAAAATAAAGAAGACAGAAACGAAAGGGGAAACCAAATAACCCTGTTTTCCGAAACGGCAAAGTGGGATGAGTTTATGCGGCTAACCAAGATTAAATATACCCTTCAGGAATGGCGGGATAAGGAGTTGATAAACAATGCCATGATATACCGGCTTAATGATTTCATCAGGATGGCCGAACTGGAAAAACAAATAATTAAAGCTGAGGAAGGAATACATATTGAAGATGTGGAATGTCTTAAATGGCCCGCCCTATTTTGCTATTCGGCGGAGCGAAATGTGGGCAAAAGTTTAAAAGGAGAGGCAAAAAGAGAGATGATAAACGATTTTTCAAAGACTGCCGTATGGCTCAAAGAATATGGCAGCAAGCTCAAGATAGCCCTTTGGGACATTATATATAACTACAGATAGGGAGGGATAAAAATGATCAGCTTTTATAAGGATAGGGAAAAGAGAATACTGAATCCGGATCTGTTTTCAGATGTTGCCGAAAAATTGGCAGATAATATCTACAAATCTGGTTTACGGAAAAAGAAGAATGGAAAACAAAAATTGGAGCTTAACAAGAGAACACAAATACGAAAATTTTACGATGAGGTGATTCGTCTCAATTCTCTTGCTAATAATAAAACCAATTCTGAAGACTGGCACAATATTTGGCCTTACGTGAATATGTTAATTGCGAAAGCAGCTTATGCGGAAGGTAGAGATAATGTGACGGGGGATTTTACCGATTTTATGAAGCAATCTATTAAACAGATTAGAGATTCGAAAGACCTACTTGTCTTTGCGAACTTCTTCGAGGCCTTTATGGGATTTTACAGGAAATACGGTGAAAATTAGGAGGGGGGAATCAATATGCAACTGATAGATATCAAGGAAATCAAAGGAAAGATCGTACTAAAAAGCGGGCTTCATATAGGTGCCGGTGATACAGAGATGCACATAGGTGGAATTGACAATACTGTTGTTAGGCATCCTCACACGCAGGAGCCGTATATTCCTGGCTCTTCTATTAAAGGCAAAGTGAGATCGCTTTTGGAAATGAAAAGCGGCTTAATGCCCAAAACCGGTGGCGCACCATTGCAGGCAAAGCACTTAGACTTAGAAGATTTGGAAGATGAACAGAGAACGGAATGCCTTAAAATTCTAAAAATATTCGGTTCAAGCGGGGCAGATGCTGAAAAAATAGCGGAATTTGTCGGCCCCACGAGGGTGTCGTTTGCCGACTGTTTCCTGAACGAAGAATCGAGGGAAAGAGTCCGGGAAGAAAGACTTCCGCTGTTTGAAATAAAATCTGAGACTGCAATAGACCGCATCAGCGGTACTGCCAAGTACGGCTCTCTCAGATTTGTCGAAAGGGTTCCGGCAGGTACAGAATTTGATTTTGCCGTTTGCCTCAAGATGCTGGGGGAAGAGGACGAAGAGCTTTTTGAATATTTTCTTCTGGGGCTAAAGCTTCTGAAAATGGATGCCCTTGGTGGAAGTGGGAGCAGGGGGTATGGGAAGATAGAGTTTGTTTTTGATGATGAGGATATAAATAAAAAGTTTGAAAATATTGAACCTTTTTAAAAGTGGAGGGAATGCACCTTGAAACTCTACGAAATAGTAATCAAACCCCTGTCCGGTTTGGGCACGCCGCTGAAAGGCGATACTCTTTTTGGACATTTCTGCTGGCAGGCGGCGTACGACCCCTCCCTGCTTAATGGTGGTCTTGAAAAATGGATTGCCTGCTATGGGGAAAAGCCCTTTGCCGTGTTTTCTTCTGCGTGGCCCAAATTTCATGACAACGGAAATTTCTTTTATGCCTTCAAAAGGCCAGATCTGCCTTTGTCAATTCTCTTTCCATCATCAAAAAATGATAAAAAGAAAGCACTTAAAGAACTCAAAGAAAACAAAAAGAAGAAGTGGATGAAGGTGAACAAAGATTTGTCATTGACGCTGGATTCCGTGAAATATCTGACAGATGAAGATCTTATAAAAGCCTCCAAAAAACAGATTACTGCAGAAACGGGAAAAACAATGCGGAAGAATGGGCATCAGAAGTTTTATGCTGATTTTACTCAGCAGCACAACACAATCAATCGTCTCACCATGACGACCGGAGAGGGGATGTTCGCCCCTTTTATAGAAACAGACTTTTTCTATTACCCGGAGACAGAACTGGCCCTTTTTGTCCTGATAGATGAAAAAGCGATAAACATCGAAAAGGTCTGTGTTGCACTGGAAAACATCGGGAGATTCGGCTTTGGGAAGAACGCTTCAACGGGTTGCGGGCGGTTTGATGTTGTCTATCCGGAAGACGAAATCGAGCCTCCTATAGTAGAATTTCCAAACGCCTGCTATACGTTGGCTCCAACAGTCCCTGAAAAAGACATCTTCTCCGACAATTACTTCACGCCGTTTGTCCGGTTTGGCAAGCATGGTGATGTACTTGCCACATCTGAAAACCCCTTCAAAAACCCTGTTGTCATGGCTGATGAAGGGGCCGTTTTTGTGCCAAAAAGCGAGGATGTTTTCAAGAAACCATACATTGGCACGGCTGTGCTAAACACCTCCAAAAGTATGAAGCAAACAGTTGTTCAGGGTTATGCCCCATATCTTCCGTTCAGACTGGAGAATGAAGTATGAAAGAAACGATTAAATTTTGCATACAAACGATTTCGCCGATCCACATAGGCTGTGATGATGTGTATGAACCAACAGGTTTTGCCATCGATGAAGAAGCACAGCAAATGGTAGTGCTTGATTCACTCTCTTTTATTTCTCAATTGGAAGATAGTGAAAAGCTGGAGTTTTCAAATATATGCGCAAAAGGAACCATTGCCTCAATTCTGGAAGTCTATAAATTCTTAAGGAATAGGCTGGTCAATGGACGGGCGGTTGATGTGTGTCATGGATTTCTGGAACATTATAAGAAAACCCTCGACATTCCTTTGAATAATGAGAAGACCATTCGACAGGAATTGAACCGTTTTGAGATTCCGCGCACTGCCTTCCGCAGTGTTGATCAACGCCCTTATATTCCCGGCTCTACCATCAAGGGGGCTCTTCGTACTGCATATCTAAATCTGATGGAACGTGAAAAGAAACTCTCGGAGCTAGGAAAGGAACGCGATTCGAGGAAGTTGGAACAGCGGCTCATGGAATACGATGGGATTCCCACTGACCCCTTCCGTATGGTTAAGGTCTCTGATTTTAAACCAGTAGGGGAAATAAGGACAAGGATTATCTATGCGGTCAATTTGAAAAAAATACGGTCTGATCGTGATGCAAGGGGTGTTCCTCTTATATTTGAAGTTGTTCCGCCGGGCGTTCTATTTGAAGGCACGATTGCCGTGTATTCCCCACCGCAGGGTTCCGGTATCCGGGAACATGTTACTATTGAAAAACTTTTGAAGAGCGCCACCCAGTTTTACACAAAGGAGAAGCAACGGGAAGATAAGGAACTGGTAAACATTGGAGCTAATGTTATTTCGGTGAATAATCAGAGAGATTCTTTTCTTGTAAGGGTCGGGCGGCATTCTGGCGCGGAATCGGTAACTGTGGAAGGGCACCGCAATATCTACATTATGGGGAAAAGGGGTGAAAAGGGACGATATCGCGACCATTCAACCACATTATGGCTTGTTTCGGAAACTCGAAAACCTCCATCCGTGAATAACCTACTGCCTTTCGGATGGGTTCAATTGAGCTGTTTGACGGACGAATTATCAAAAAAGCTTCAAGCTAGGGAGGAGAAATGGTGGAAAAAGAGAAAAAAACATCGCGAGGAATCAAAGATAGATTTCGAAAGACACGCTGAATTAAAGCGGCAAGCTGAAGAAGAAGCGGACAGGCTGGCACTTGAAGAGAAAGAAATGCTAAAAGAAGAGGAAAAACGCAAAGCAAAACTTGAAGCTATGACACCCGGACAAAGAACATTGGAAGAACTCAACGACTTATCAATTTCAGAGAATCGTGTGATCGAAATATACAACGAAATCGATGGATTTTCCGGGGAAAGCAAAAGAGCAATCGCTCAGGCCCTGAAAAAATACTGGGAAGTTCATGAGAAGTGGAAAAAGGCAAAAGGGAAAAAGACAAAGGGCGTGCTTAAACAAATGGATAGAGTTTGTAAGATCAAAGCTATTCTCGGCGAAGAGTAGAATAGGGTTTCGATAATCCTTAGCTTCTTAACTTACCGAAACAATCGAATGAAATACCGATATAGGGTTGTACTGATCTGACACATGAATTTCCTTGAGTTCCTCATAACGTTTTTTTTTGCTGATAGTCTTGCGTCTAAACAGGATGAAGGTGATAAGCTAAGAGCCTTGGAAGAAGAACTCGATGACCTCAGAGACCACATTGAGCAGTTGAGGCCAGGAAAAGAAGATGCTACTTCCGTCTCATAAATTTTTTGATTTCGTCATGGTTGCCGACAAAGAGAAAGACAATTTGGTCGGTAAACTCAAACAGGACGCGGTCTTTGAGTCCGGCGCGGATTTCCCAGTAGTCGCCATGCCGGTTTTTCAGGCCGAGGACGCGAGGAAGTTCAGCCTCGCCGTCCACATACTTCATGAAAGAGTCAATGGCCTGATAAACCTACTGTCGAGAAAAAACTCCCTATTCGGAGTCACCCCATGCCCAAAACCATGATCATGTCGCTTGGTGGGTCTCCTGAGCCGCTAACCAGAAGCATTGAGGCCAACAGGCCGGAACGAATTGTATTTCTGGCATCTCACGATTCGGTGGGTCTTGCTGGAGCAGTCTTTGAGCCCCTTGATTTCAAGCCTCATGCCGAATACGAGATCACAGAAGACCCCAATATCCTCTTTGAATGTTACAGAGCTGCCCGTCGTTGCGTCGACCGCGTGACAAGATACGGCATTGAGCCCAGGGACGTGACTATAGACTATACGGGCGGTACGAAAGTAATGACGGCGGCCGTTATTCTGGCAACGGTTGGCAAGCCATACGGTTTCAATTACGTAGGCGGCAGGGAGCGAAACAAGGGCGGACTTGGTACAGTCATGGATGGCCGCGAGAAGCTTTTCCGCGAGATGAGCCCTTGGTCTGTTTTTGCCGAGGAGGAGCGGCGTCAGGTAGTCACCCTTTTCAACAGGCGCAGATTTGCCGCTGTCCTTGAAATCATTGAACGTTGCTCCTGGGACTTGCCGGTTCGCATTGAAAATTACTTCCGCTTTGTTCAGCCTATGGCCGAGGGATTTCTATTTTGGGAACAATTCAAACACGCAGCTACGCTCAGGAGGCTTGACCAAGGGCTGCTGGCTCTGAAGGGCTACATCAAGGCCTACCCTGATGCAGACCTGGATGCCTTTTCAAAACAGGTTGGAGAATGTAGAACATTTCTCGATCGTGTCGTCGCAAACACCGATGGCTTAAAAAAACTCCATTTTCTGCTGGTGGAAGACCTTTTGAACAATGCCCGACGCAGAGTCATGGATAGAAGATACGATGATGCAACAGCCAGGATCTATAGGGCACTTGAACTTTACGGCCAGGTATTCTTTGAACGGGTGGCTGGGTGCTCCAATGGAAAGGTCAGACCAGAAATCATTCCGGAGGAACTGAGGGAAGAGTTTGTAAGAAAGTATCGCGACCCTGGGAAGCGCCTTTTGAAACTTCCATTGACTGCTACCTTTCGGTATTTGAAGTCAGTCGGGCATGATGTTGGGAAGAGATATTTTGAAAGAGCCGAAGAGATTAAAAAGATTACTTCCAACAGAAATGAATCCATTCTCGCCCACGGCATTAAGCCTATTAGCGAACACGCGATTGACACCATATTTAAAACAGTTTCTGAATTCGTGCAGGTAACGGATTTCTTCGATTTTCCTGCCCTCCCTTAAAGGGAGAGACTGCTCTTTGACAATCGAATATTGCAACATTGCAATCCTTGCGATAGCCATGGCCACCTCCTAAAATGCTCCGGCAAAAAGGGAGGTGGCCCATGGTCATATATGTGAGAACTCAAGGCGCAAAGATCATAAAGCAAGGCAAGCATTTGCTCGTAAAGAAAGGTGATGCGATTTATCATACCCTCTTTACCTATAAGCTGCGCCAGGTGGTTATGTTCGGAAACGTAGAGATCACCCACCGAGCTTTGGCCCAGCTCATGCAAAACAACATAGACACGGTTTTCATGAGTTACAATGGCCGCTATCTGGGCCGGCTCGCCGCGCCGGAATCAAAGAACGTGTTTCTGCACAAACGCCAGTACATGTTGTTGGATGACCATGATTTTAGCCTTCACCTGGCGCGCTGTATTGTTGCCGGCAAACTTACTAACATGGCCACATTGCTCATGCGGATCAGGCGGAGCAGGAAAGATCCTGTACCTGGGCAGAAGGCCGAAGAGATCCAACAGCTCATGCGGAAGCTTGAGTCGGCAGACAATATCGACAGTGTGCGCGGTTATGAAGGGAGAGGCGCCGCCATCTACTTTCAGGGCTTCCCGCGTGGTTTTATCAACGAGATGGGTTTTGTGCGAAGGGTCAGACGACCGCCTACGGATCCTGTCAATTCCGTGCTCTCGCTTCTTTATACTTTTTTAATGAACCGCGTTTATGCTGCTGTCCGCATTGCAGGGCTGGATCCTTATCCCGGTTTTCTTCATGCTATCGACTATGGGCGCTATTCGCTCGTGCTCGACCTGATGGAGGAATTTCGCTCTATCATAGCAGATACCCTGACGCTGTCGCTATTCAACCTGAAAATTCTTCAGAGGGAAGACTTTTACACGGACAAAACAAAAGTGGACAAGGTGTCGAAAGCCGGGGACCAGGAGGTGCCTGATGTAACCAAAGATCCTATAGGCATGATCTCTGATGATGAAACAGAGAAAGAAATCTTGGATCTGCCCGAACAGAGAATGGTCCACGATTCACCGGCACTGACCGAGTCTGCGGGCCGATACCCGGTGAAACTGCGAGATGAAGCCTTCAAGCGCGTTATCGAAGTGTTTGAGAAAAAGCTGACGACTGCTTTTTATTATCCTCCCGCAGGACGCAGGCTTACTTACGGAGATGTGATCATTTATCAGGCTGGTCACTACCGCAAGGTGATCGAAGGCGAGACCGATGTGTATCAACCGGTGATGCTGAAATGATTGTGCTCATAACATATGATATCACAAGTCCAAAGCGATTGAGAAAGACCCATGACTTTCTTAAAGACTTTGGCCTTAATACTCAGAAATCCGTGTTTGAATGTGACATTGACAATGAGGGGCTTAAGGTTATCAGAACTTACTGCAAAGAAAACCTTGAGATGTCGAGTGACTCGGTCAGGATCTACAAAATCTGTGCCCGATGTATCAACAAGGTGGTTATATCAGGCCAGGGCTTGAAGGTAACACAACTTGACTACACGGTGCTGTGAGCAATGAACATGATCGTGGCATACGACATCGCAAGCCCGAGACGCATTACAAAGGTGGCTAAGATCCTTGCTGACTATGGGGTGCGAGTTCAAAAGTCGATTTTCGAAGTGACGGTGAGTGATGCGATCTTTGCCGAAATGAAAGCACGGATTGACGCGGCCATCGTGCCTGAGCATGACGGAGTGAAATACTTCCCTTTATGTGAGAAATGTGCCGGCACCGTGGAAATCAT
>JABXJW010000397.1 GCA_013375395.1 Desulfobacterales bacterium | reverse complement strand
CAAAAGGTTTTGGTCAATCCCTGAACTCCAAGGGATTTGAGCGACAGCAAACCTACCTCCGTAAGAGAGCGTTTCGATATTGGGGATATGATCGTCATCCATAGTTGGTATTCTGGCAAGGCCAAAAGTTCCAGTAGTGATTTTAGAGGCATCTAGACTAGGAATCTGGCCTGAAGCAAAGGGGTTTGTATAACTTAAAGTTTCTATATCGGGTATGTGAGTATCATCCATTGTGGGGATACGAGCTAGACCAAGGACACCTGTAGTAATTTTTGATGCATCCAAACTTGGTATCTGTGCAGCCGCAAATGCCCCGCCATAACCAAGGGTTTCAAGATTTGGAATGTGGCCGTTATCCATCGTTGGGATTATCGAAAGAGGATGACGGGCTAGATCGTGGTTCGAGAGTAGGTCAGCTATTGTCCTTGGGAAGAGTCCAGAGATGTGTGCCCAATCCATATTCGGTATCCTCGCTAGGACAAAAATTCCTGTCGTTATCTTGGCAGCATCGAGAGCTGGGATGTCTCCAGCAATTAGCGAAGCTATCTGTAAGACATTAGCTCCTGTTGATCTGAGAACTTGATTAGCACTTGTAGGTGCTATCCGTATTAGGGTATCCAAAGCAGATGCATAGAGAATGCCACCAGCGGCAATGGTCGAAAGATTGGTTCCTCCTCTGGGAATACCAAAGACTCCTGAAGTAATTTTTGAGGCCGCATGAGGTAAAGGAGTTGCTTCTGGTGTTTCGATTGCCATTCAGTTCACCTAAGCGGATTTCGTGACCACGCCGTCGTATCCAATCAGTTTGGTTTCGCCTGCAGTGTTCTTCACTCTCACTCTTATGCTGTTTGTTAGATGAAAGGCAAACTTAGCATAAACGCCCATACCAGACGCCGTGTCGAAAGCAATGCTATTCGTTCCATCGTAGTATTCTAACTGGATATCGCCTTCGTGATAAACGTTGTGAATAACCCACTCTATTCCAGCACTTGGCCGGATATCAAGGTATGCGTCTTGTGCGATACTTGAAACCCCGCTTGCTACATCACCTACAGCCATTTTTATTCCCCCTTTTTAATCTCAATAGATATTAGTCCTAAATTTTACTTAATCTTTTCTTATTTCACCAGTTTTCAATTATTTGCCTATTCCAGCGTTATGGTCAGTTCGGCCGTCCATGTCGTCCCACTCGCCTTCGTGCCCATCGTCTGCACCTTGCGATTCAAGTTCTTTGATGCGTCTGAACCTCCATTTGCCACCGTTATTTCATTCCAAGCCCAGTTCGCATCAGCAGTACCGAATGTCGCTCTCCAAACTGCCTTCTGATCGCTACCGTATGTCGGATACGTTTCATCCATCGCCTTGTAGAGTTTGTTAGTCACCGCTTGGAGACCCGTCTGTGTTGCAACTGCCGCATCGCTCGAATCACCAACTCCGATATATGCATTACCGTTATCGAACTTCGTTCCCCCCGCGCTACACAGGTGGGTCCATAGTTCGTTTATGCCCTCGTTCAACAGACAGTTTTTCTCTATTTCAATAACCTCGTATGGTTTTACCCCTGCCTCTATCGCCTCGTCGCGAGACTTGAAGTCGCCCTTGAACTTCTCAATTCGTATTTCTGTTTTCATCTTTCCCTTTTCATTAACCATTTTTTTCCTCCTATTGTTTTTTAATAATCGCCTCTCGTCTTATTTTCTAAATTCTCCTTCTCTCAATTTTCTACGCAGTTCATCTTCCGCACAGTTGAGCATTCCAAGAATCGTGATGGGATTTATATTGTCGAACTTCCATTGGAATCCTCCATTTGCCAACACTTCAAGAACGAACTTTCCCACTACTGGATTCTCAACAAGCGGAGTATCATCTTTCTTTTTCTTCCCTTTCTTTGGTTTCAATTTCATTGCTCCACCACCAATTCATTCTCTTCTTTAAGCATCTCTATCGCACGCATCACGGTATCAAAATCATATCCATATTCTTCCATAATATGCACAGGATCGCATCCTTCTCCTTTTGAATCGTGCCATTGTTCGATGAATCGTTTGACATTTGCCTTTATCTCATTGTAAACCGTCTTTGCCGCTTTCTCAGGATATGCTAATTTATCGACTCGCACTATTCTCTTCTCGCGCTCAAGTTCTTTTAATATGGATTCAACATTCGGTTCTGCCAATTGCTGTGCCTCTGAAATCTCCTTGGC
>JABXJW010000077.1:1484-15412 GCA_013375395.1 Desulfobacterales bacterium | reverse complement strand
AGGATTTCACCTTTGAATCCTTTTTGAATGAGCTCCGGTACGCGGCCGATATGATCTATGTGTGCATGGGTCAAAAAGAGGAAATCGACTCCCTGGGGTTCTACAGGCCAGTTTTCTATTGGGACTAGTCGATCTTGGCCTTGGGCAATGCCACAGTCCACCATAATGTTCAGTCCACTCGCCTGTAATAGGTGGCAGGAGCCTGTAACGCTGTGCTCTGCTCCGAGATGGATTATATTAGGAACCTTTTGAGTTCGCATTTGAAAAAGGCCGTTATCATAGGCGCCTGCCGCCCGCGCGTCATGCTGGTTTAGCGACACGTTACGTAGGCAAGTATTTTTCGAGAGTTCATGAAAGACACCATCTTCATCACTATTTTTGCGCGAGCTCTAAGTAGGATCGAAAAGATTCGACTTTCCTTGGCCCTATGCCTTTTACGCGTCTAAGGTCGTTCCACGTTTTGAAGGGGCCATGGGATTCTCTGAATTCAATAATGCGGCGGGCAAGAGCCTGGCCCACACCGGGAATAAGTGCCAGATCCTCCACCTGTGCCTCATTCACCTCAATGGGAATACCCAAGGAGAGTCTTTTGCCCGCGCTCATTTGAAAAAGCATGAGCTTTGCTGTTTGCGAGCCTAATGGCTTGACTTCTAAAAGGGCGCCGGTTTCCAAGTGCTCAGGCGGGACTCCTAAAGGGGTGAGAGTACTTTTGGTCGTGCCCCCTGCCGCTCGGATCGCCTGGTGTATTGTCGGGGGATTATGGAAGGCGTAGATTCCTGGTTTTTTCACTGCCCCGGTGACTTCAACAATCCATTGCTGCCGGCAGCAAGGTTTTGGGCCGTAATGAGAGGATTTGAACCGGGATAAGAAAGGATCAAATGGTCTAAGGAGATTGACGGTGGCAATTACCAGTCCGAATACAAGCAAAATGACTAGTTGGTGCTTGCCGAAGTTTCTCATCCCTTACGGAGCATTCAATCCGAAAGCATTGTGCAGCACTCGCACTGCCAGTTCCGTATATTTTTCTTCGATGATACATGAGATCTTTATTTCCGAGGTGCTGATCATCATAATGTTGATATTCTCGTCGGCCAGGGCTGCGAATGTCTTGGACGCCACACCCGAATGACTTCGCATTCCAACACCGATCACCGACACCTTGGCGATGTGTTCGTCTCCGAGTACTTCTTCAGCTCCAATTGATTTTGCTACTTCTTTCTGAATAGCCATGGCTCTCTGATACTCGCTCTTGGGCACCGTAAATGTGAGGTCGGTCAGTCCGCTCTTCCGCGTATTTTGGATAATCATGTCGACAACGATGCCGGCCTCTGCGATGGGTGTGAAGATTTTCGATGCAATGCCGGGCCGGTCCGGAACTCTGGTTAAGGTGATACGCGCTTCATCCTTGCTGTATGCGACACCGGATACCACCAGCCGTTCCATATCCTTTTCTTCTTCAACTACCATGGTGCCTTTCTCCTCTTTAAACGACGATCTGACATGTACGGGTACATTGAATTTCTTGGCAAACTCAACCGCCCGAATCTGCAACACCTTGGCGCCCAGACTCGCCATCTCCAACATCTCGTCATAAGAGATCCTGTCAAGCTTTCTTGCACTCTTACAGATATTGGGATCTGTTGTATAGACTCCGTCCACATCCGTATAAATCTCACACACGTCGGCTTTAAGGGCGGAGGCAAGCGCTACGGCCGACGTATCAGAACCTCCGCGGCCCAATGTAGTGATGTCGCCCTTTTGATCCCTGCCCTGAAATCCCGCAACTGCAACAATTTTTCTCTTGCTCAGCAGGTCCTTGATTCGCTCGGCGTGTATTTCCAGAATGCGGGCCCGTCCAAAGGCGCGATTGGTCACGATTTCTGCCTGGTAACCGAGCAGTGACCTGGCCGGATAGCCCATAGATTCCAACATGATGCTCAACAGCGATACAGTGGTCTGTTCACCGGTGGCAAGCAGCACGTCGAGCTCTCGTCTGTCGGGATCATCGGTTATCTGATTTGCCAACCGCAATAGTCCATCTGTGACACCGGCCATAGCTGAAAGCACCACGACCAAGTCGTTTCCGGCGCTATAGGTCATGGCAACCCGTTCTGCGACATCTTGTATTCGCTCAAGGTCTGCAACCGAAGTCCCGCCATATTTCTGAACGATCAAAGGCATTTCTTTATTTTGGATTGAGTGGAAGTATTCAGTATCAAGATCCGGCATAGGGACCAAACTCTCCGATACACCTCTCTATCAAATCGACAGCCTCTTGTCCATATCCTGTCAACTGAATGTCTCGGGTCTGGTCATCAACGACGGAAATCGCGATCCGGAGCCGTTCTTTTGGAAGCAGCTCAACTATTTTTTCAGCCCATTCAATGACTGTGACATCATCGCTTCCCATAATTTCATCCAGCCCAATATCTGCGAGCTCGACCGCGCTCTCTATGCGATAAAGGTCCACGTGAAATAGCCGCATGCGTCCAGGATATTCATTTACCAGGGTATAACTCGGGCTCGTGACATAGAGGTCTTCGGGCGCCTGCAAACCCTTGGCAATCCCTTGAGTAAGACAGGTCTTTCCGCTGCCGAGTTCGCCGCTCAGGGCGACTACCGAGCCGTTAGCAAGATGTTTGCCGAGAAACATCCCTAGGTGAGCCGTTTCTTGGGGAGAATGGGATATGATGCGATGTTGCTTGCTTTTCAAAGGGCTCTGATAAATGCGTTGTGGCGCGGACGCACGGCAGTCTCCTTCACCAATCCGTTGATGTGTTCAGGAAGAATCTCAATGAGATCCGAGGCGAGAAATCCTACCGGACCCACACTGGCGGCAAGGAAATCGGCCGCACAACCGTGTATATAGACACTTGCATTGACGGCCTCGCCAACAGGCAGCCCCTGGACGATCATACCTGCAATCATCCCAGTGAGCACGTCTCCCATCCCGCCGGAGGCCATACCGGGATTTCCGGTCGGGTTTACAAAGACAGTTCCATCGGGATGGGCGACAATCGTTCTGGCCCCTTTCAAGACCAGATAGACCCGGTGAGTTGCGGCAAAATCTCGGGCCATACCGATTCTGTCTTGTTGCACCGCGGAAGTGGTTGTCCCCGCAAGTCTTGCCATCTCGCCTGGATGGGGCGTCATGACTACGGTAGACCTCACATTTTTCAAACATTCCGTGTGACCAACCAAGCTGTTAAGGCCGTCTGCATCAATCACCATGGGGGCGGAACAAGTTTGAACCAGTTTCCTGACCAGCTTTTGTGTGCTGGCGGCTGTGCCCAGACCAGGACCTATGGCCAGCCCGTCTTTTTGTGCGAGCAGTTTCATGGTTTTTTCGTAGGATGACAACCCCAGCGTGCAGCCTGGACTTTCCGGCAGAGGCTCCGTCATGACCTCGGTCAACTGTGATTCCATAGCCATGTTAAGAGATTTTGGAATCCCGAGGGTCACAAGCCCGGCGCCAACGCGCATGGCCGCATAACTTGTCATTACTGCCGCACCTGTTTTGCCAGGGGAGCCTGCCAGGACCAAGAGATGCCCTGCGCTGCCCTTGTGAGTTTCAGGTCCCCTTGGCTTTAGACCGGATTTAATGGACTGTCTGCTCATTAGATAGTGCTTTGGTCCTACCTTATCAATGACATGGCGAGGCATCCCAATGTCAACTACTTCCAATGCACCTACAAACTGGCCCCCCGGGAAGACGACCTGGCCGATCTTGGGCAGTCCAAAGGTTGCGGTCACTGCTGCCTTGATACAACTGCCGCGGGGTTTGCCGGTGTCAGAGTCAAGACCGGATGGGATATCTACAGCCAGTATCGGCTTTTGCAAGGTGTTTAAAAACTCGATGACCTCTTTGAAAAGCCCGCGCACGTCGGACTTAAGACCGGTGCCGAGCATTGCGTCTACCCAGATATCACACTCCTTCATGCTGGCGAGGTGTGACTCAAAGGCTTTCTCATTGGGGATCTCAATGACAGATACTCCAATCCGGTCAAGGAGCTTCAGGTTAGCGGCTGCGTCTCCTTGAACGCGGCCTCTATCAGAGAGGAGGTAGACTGAGATTTTGACACAATCGCCGGCCAGGTACCGTGCAATGACAAATCCGTCGCCACCATTATTGCCACGTCCGGCAGTGATTCCCACCTTCATGCGGCGGATGTCGGGGAAATGTCGGTAAAGGATGTCTACGGCGCCGCGACCTGCACTTTCCATCAATACCATGCCCGGAATCCCAAACGATTCAATGGCCAGGCGATCCATCTCCTTCATTTCTTGAGAGGTAACCAGAAACACTCATGCCTCCAGAACCACTACGGAGACAGCATAAAGGCCGTCATCTGAAAGGCTTAGAAAACTACTCTTGATACCGCACTGTTCGCACAGTTCCTTTGCCCTGCCGTGCAGACTCAAACGGGGTCGTCCATTAGGCTCCTGAACGACTTCAATCTGTCGAGGCCACAGCCCATTGCGGAAGCCTAAACCAAGGGCTTTTGAAAAAGCCTCCTTGGCGGCGAAGCGAAGGGCAAATCGTGCTGCCGGCCGAGCCTTGTTGTAACAGTATTCTATTTCAGGCTGTGTAAAGACCCGCCGCAAGAATCGATCTCCCCAGCGTTCCAAGGCATTTTCGATGCGCGATACCTCAACCATGTCGATACCAACGCCGTAGATCATATCAGTCAATTGTCACTGGTCACTGGTCATTGGTCACTGGTCATTGGTCACTGGTCATTGGTTATTGGTTATTGGTTATTCGTGAGGCCAAAAACAATATCTTAGAATTTCCACAACCATACACCGGCATCACTCAACCAGCCGCTTTTTCAATTGGCAAAGCCGATGCCTACTTACGACCAATGACTAGTGACCGGTGACTGTTACTAATGACCAATGACCAATGACTAGTGCCTCACAACTCCTTAATCAATGCGATCATTTCTCTTACAGCCCGCTCAAGGCCAACAATAACCGCACTGGCGGTAATACTGTGGCCAATGATGAACTCATCGATTTCGGAAAGTCCCTTGAATGCATTGATGGTCTGGTATCCCAGACCACGGCCTGCATTGATGCCAAGTTTCAATTTATGGGCAAGTTTTGCACTGTTTACAATATCGTCGAATGCCTCGGCACGTCTCTTTTGCGTGTCTGCATCGCAGAAAATTCCGGTATGAATCTCTACAAAATCAGCATTGATCCGATGGGCGAGCTTGATCTGATCCAGGTCGGGATCAACAAATACGCTAACAGGTAATCCTCCTTTTTGAAGGGTTTGGACTGTATCGGAAACAACATCCTTTTGAAGGTGGAGATCGAGGCCGCCTTCGGTGGTCAACTCATCACGTCTTTCCGGCACCAATGTCACCACGTCGGGTTTGATCTCCATGGCAATGCCAACCATTTCCGGAGTTGCCGCCATCTCCAAGACAAACTTGGTTTGAATCGTTTCCCGCAGGATTCGCACATCCCGATCGCGGATACGTCGTCGATCTTCTCTGAGATGGACCACGACTCCGTTAGCACCGGCCAGCTCCACTATTGCCGCAGCAGTCACAGGGTCCGGAATACCGATTTTTCTTTCTTCCCTAAGAGTGGCTACATGATCGATACTAACTGCCAATCCTGCCATTATGCCGTACCTCCCAATCCTTGGTAATGTCGGTGGCCCGTTGTATTTCTCTAACCCGGACAAGTCGGAACAAAGAACCAGGTATAAGGCGAAAGGCGAAGGGCAAGAGGCAAGACCCTTAGCCTTTAGCCATTGGCCCTTTGCCGGCTAAATTCAAGCAGTTTGAAAACATGGTCAGAAATTCCTGCCAGAATTCTCTACTCGTCCAACAATTCAAGCAACTCTTCTTCCTTGATCCTCATCGCTTCAGCCTGTTGTGATGTTGTATCGTGGTCAAATCCGAACAGGTGCAAGATACCATGAACCAAAAGGTGGTCAAACCTGGCTTCCGTTGTTATTCCAGCATGTTGTGCCTCGCGGGCTGCCGTGTCAACGGAGATGACCACATCTCCCAAAAGGTTGGGGGTGACGTGGCTGAAAGGGCCTTCTTGCATGGGAAAGGCAATCACATTGGTGGGGCCGGACCGGTCCAGGTAAGTCTTGTTGAGCTCCGTTATTTCTTGATCACCCACAATTAGGATTGACAGTTGCCCCTCAGGAGATCCCAAAGCGTTTAGAATGATTTTCGCCTTCCTTCTTATCGCGTCGTGGCCGATCCTGTGACGATTTTGTCTGTCTTCTATTAGAATCTCCATTTACTCTCTTAAGCGCACCATTCATCTTCGCCACACCATCAGGATACTCGATTCGGTGATGGTGGATGCCATTTAGTATCTTGTTGAAAGTCTCGGCGATTTTATTCAGATCCTTCAGGGTAAGCTCGCACTCATCCAACTGACCGTCCAAAAACATGTTGTTGATGATTCTTTGCACGAGGCCCTTGATTCGCGCCGGCGTCGGATTTTCAAGGGCCCTGGAGGCAGCCTCTACTGCGTCAGCCAACAGCACCAAGCCGGCCTCTTTGGTCTGTGGCTTGGGCCCTGGGTATCTGAAATGCTCTACATTGACGGCGGCCCCTTCGCCCCTTAGTTTTTTGGCCTTTTCGTAAAAGAAACTGATTAGGGTTGTTCCGTGATGTTGCTTTATGATATCGACAATCGCTTTTCCAAGCCTGTGCTGCTTGGCTATTTCTACACCATCTCTGACATGAGAGGTCAGGATCAGGCTCGACATGGATGGCGCCAGTTTGTCGTGTCTATTTTGGCCCCTTGCCTGATTCTCGATGAAATAAAGAGGTTTTTTGACCTTGCCAATGTCATGATAGTAGCCGCTGACCTTGGCCAATAGAGGATTGACGTCAATGGCGGCGGCCGCAGCTTCTCCCAGGCTGGCTACAATCACGGAATGATGATAGGTTCCGGGGGCTTCAAGCATGAGCTTTCGCAGTATTGGGCGATCCAGATTGGCAAGCTCCAAGAGCTTAATATTTGTAGCGTAGGCAAAAGTCATCTCTACGACAGGGGCAAATCCAGTGGCCAAGATTCCTGAACTCACACCTCCAAGGAGGCTGAAGGTCCAATCCCAAAGGAGCTTCAATTCAAGACCGGATCCCCTGAACATGTGAAGGGCCGTGACAACAGGAACATTGACAAGACCGACCTTTAAACCAGCTTTGATCAAGACGCCACGCTCTTTACAGCCGCGCACCCAGTGGGCGGCAACTATTCCGCTCAAGAGGAAAAACAGGAACATGTCGAACCGATTTTCAAACAGAAACGCGGTCATAAATGCCGTGGCCAAGGCAAACGGCAGTGCTACCTGCACGCCCATGAACAGACATACGGTCATGGTTGCTGCTGCCACAGGTATGGCGTAAAAAGCCGAAGAGGCGTCTATGGAATAAGCAATGTTACTTGCTATTCCTTTCGCCAAATAGACTGATACTTCACTCAATAAAAATATGATGACCACCATGATACATAAAAAAAGGATGTCTTTATTTTCTAAGGATACACTCGCGTCCGTCTTGAAATTAGTCGTAAACAAAATGACAAAGAAGGCAACGGCAAGGAGCATGAACCCTACACTGACGGTGAACAGGTGTTCCCTTCTCATTTCAGATTCGAGGGCTTGCAGCTTAGCAATATGCAGTTGGGATACCTTTTCTCCTTCCCGAAGAAGCATCTCTCCTTGTTTGATTTGGGTTAACACCGCCTTGGCGTTATCAACTGCTTTGTTCCTCCGCTCTTCGGTCTCGCCTTTGTTTAGTGTCAGGTTTGGTTGGATCAAGAGCCCGGCCAAGTCTATCACAACTTTGCGAAAGGAATGGTTCACATTTTTCAACAAGGTCTTACCGGCCTTTGCCAGGGCAGTTTTTGCCTCTTCCAGACTGTAAAAACCTTGGAGATCGTCGACCAGGACTTCTTCCTTAGAAGAGAGCGTGCGAACTATGATACCTTTGTTCTGTTGCTGAAGTAAGAGTTGTTTGTTGCCGACAATCCCGTCCTGGAATACGGTGCGCAGCAGTTGGCTGATTTCCCGCGAAATGTGGGCGGAGAAGTTTTTCTTTTCTATGGTCTTGTACGTACTGTTGCCGACTTGGATCCCCAGCATGTCTTCAAATGTCTGCTTTTCGTTCCAGATCAGATCATGACGTGAAAGCTTTTGAGTCGGTGATGTACTGGCAGTGCCTCCGCCAACCCTGACAGGATTGACTGATGCGGACAGAGTCCTCACATGCTTGAAAGCATTGGTTACCCGCGCTCCAAGTTTGGATGCCAGGGTGTCGTCAAAATCGTAAAGAGTCAGGACAGATCGATCCGCCTCCTCCCGCTTCCTTTGAGTAGCCTCTTTGTCCTCAATGAGAAAGTCCTTGGGCGATTTGATATCTTTCTTGGCCACATCACCAATATTATATCGAGGAATGATCATCAAAAGGCTCGGAAAGAGTAAAACGGCAATGAGAAGCGTTGTTCCCAACAACATGATCCACCGTAGACGGGCATGTTCGTTGACGGTTTCAAGAAAAGCCTTGCCCTGTTTTTTTATCGTTTCAGTGTGTGTCATATGCTTATGAAATCGCTATGCGATTTTATGTGACGCGGATACGCCGATTAAGATAAGGAAATTCCTATACTATCTTTTTTTTTCAAGGTCTTCATAGGCCTTGATAATGTCCTGGACCAATTGGTGTCGGACTACATCTTTTTTGGAAAAGAATACGAAGCGTATTCCTTTAATTCCCTGCAATATCTCCTTTGACTCGACAAGACCCGAGACCTTGCCGTTAGGCAGGTCGATCTGGGTGATATCGCCTGTGATAACCGCCTTAGAGCTGAATCCAAGGCGTGTCAAGAACATTTTCATTTGTTCTGAAGTCGTGTTCTGAGCTTCGTCCAAAATGACAAAGGAATCGTTGAGGGTGCGGCCCCTCATAAATGCCAGCGGAGCTACTTCTATGGCTCCCTGCTGGATTAATCGCGACGCCTTTTCATAACGCATCATGTCGTGAAGCGCATCGTAGAGCGGTCTCAGATAAGGATTGACCTTCTCGTAAAGATCTCCGGGCAGAAACCCAAGGCTCTCGCCGGCCTCTACAGCCGGACGCGCCAAGATGATTCGATTAACAAGGCCCTTTGTCAGGAAAGACACAGCCATGGCCATAGCAAGATATGTCTTGCCGGTGCCTGCAGGACCTATACCAAAGACGATGTCAAACTTTCGAACGGCATCGATATATTCTTTTTGGGCCAATCCCTTTGGTGTAATAGGCCTTTTTTGGGACGTAATGTAAACCGTATCAAGAAAAATATCCTTCAGCCTGACGCGATCGTCACTGCTCAATATACGGACAGCGTAGTCAACATCACTTGGGTACAGAGGATACCCTTCTTCAAGAAGACTGTAAAGGTCTACGAGAAGTTTTTCGGCGAGTCCGGTGGCAATGGCATCCCCGTGGAGGCTCACTGTGTTACCCCTGGCGTGGATCTCGATATCCAAGGCTTGCGCAATTTGCCGAATATGCTGATTTTGTTCACCAAAAAGAGCCCTTGCCAGGAGATTGTCGTCAAATCTAATCTTTGGGCTCCGGTGATCTTCGGACCGGGACTCATTGTGAACTGTGCGTGTTCCCATTTCAAATACCTTTAATAGCATAGCTCCTTCTAATTTTGCAAACTACAAAAGATAAAACACATGCTTGCTGAGGCCGGGGAAAAATGGCTTGACTTGAGGAGGAATTGTCTGTTATGATTTAACGTATCGGAATTTCTACAACTTATTGAAATCATAAGCTATTTAATGTAATATATTTTTGCCATCCACATGGAATGTTGGAATAATGGAATAGTGGGAATAAAAGCAGAAAAAAATCATTCTTAAATTGTTTCATTCCTTTCAACCCATCATTCCAGTATTCCAACATAGCGCTAAAGCTTCACTGCGTGCCCAATTGTGAGCGAAGCGAACTAAGTTCTAATATTTTGAAATTTCAACAAAAAGGACAAGATTAATGAATGCGCTTGACATACTTATTATTGCAATCGGTGGGTTTTGTCTGGTTCGTGGCATCTTCAGGGGCATCGTCGTAAAGGAAATAACATCCATTGTTGGCGTAATTTTGGGTTATTATGGAGCATACAACTATTATTACCTGTTGGAAAAGCCTCTTTCGCAGGTAATTGCCAACAAATCGTATTTATATATCATCAGCTTTTTCTTGATATTCACAATCGTCTTTCTGGCCATTAGATTCGCAGGCATGGCATTCAAACGTTTGTTGAAAACAGAGGCATTGAGTTGGGTAGACCACGTTGTCGGCGGCGGCTTTGCCTTTGTGAAGGCCTGCCTCATCGTATCTGTTGTGCTGGTGGCCCTTGCGACCTTTCTCCCCAAAAACCCTCCTGTTATCAGGAACTCCGTCCTTGCTCGCCGTATGATTATTTTTTCAGAGATAATGGTGTCTGTTGTTCCAACGAAAATGGAAAAGAAATTTCGTGACAATATCAATGCATTGAAGCTATCTTGGAAAAAACCGTAATCTCATCGGCCAGCGACTTTGACCGCCTTGTCACATTGGTTGAGACCCTGCGTAGCGACCATGGCTGTCCGTGGGATCGTGAGCAGACAACCGAACAAATCAAGCTCTATTTAATAGAAGAGGCATATGAGGTTTTGGAGGCCATTGAGTCCGGCGCCCCGGAAGAAGTGTGCTCTGAGTTGGGAGACCTCCTTTTTCATATTGTGTTTGTGGCCAGAATCTTTGAAGAGGCAGAAAAGTTCAGTATGGGCGATGTGGTGCGAACAATCTCTGAAAAAATGATTCGCCGGCATCCACATGTGTTCGGCGACGCCCAGGTGTCGAGCTCAGATGAGGTCAGACATAGATGGCACGAGATCAAGAAGGCCGAAGCCAAAGATAAAGACACAGACAAAGACTCCTTTCTTGCTTCAGTGCCGCAAAAGCTGCCTGCCTTGATGCGTGCCTATCGCATCGGCGAACGTGCAGCCAAAGTCGGCTTTGACTGGCCGGACATTGAAGGTGTCATCAAGAAGTTGGACGAAGAGCTGGCAGAGTTCAAAGCTGCCCTGAAAAAGGCAAATTCTGAAAAGTCGGCCGAAGAGTTTGGGGATCTCCTGTTTACCATGGTGAATCTTGGCCGCCTCATGCGGGTTCATCCAGAAGCAGCCCTTGCGCGGACCGTTCTGAAATTTATAGAACGGTTTGAAATTATTGAAAAAACCTTAAGAGAACAGGGCCGCACTTTGGACTCTGCATCCCTTGAAGAGATGGACGCCATATGGGAGCAGTGTAAACAGGCGGGGCGGGGCTAACTTATAATTTTCACACCTACTTATGCCGTATTTGCCGAGACAATCAACAGATATTTTTGATTTCAAAAAACTACATTTCTAAACGTGTTTCACGCATTCCTTCAAGTTTTAAATGAGTTTTTCCTTGCCATTCCGCAGGTATTCCCGCACCCTTTCGGCCACCTCTTAACCCACAGGCGCCACCTCTAAGCCGGGCTTTAAGCTTTACTTTAGCGTTCACTCCTGATGTCGATGACGAGAATCAGGTCATCGCTCCTGGAAATCCTTGACAAAACAGCAGGTTGCTGATAACCAAGATCAAGATCAAGATTAAGATTTCCCCACGCTCCGTTAATCCAAATTAAATGGAGGGAGCAGAGAATTTCAACGTCAAAAAAATAATACTGTACGGTTCCTATTCAAGAGATGCTGCGCGAAAAGACAGCGATATCGATGTTGCTGTTGTACTGGACTCTGTTGATGAGGATTTCTTGATGGTTGAAGCAAAACTTTTTCGTTTAAGAAGAGAAATCGATGCGAGAATAGAACCCGTCTTGTTGGAAGAATCAAATGACAAAAGCGGTTTTCTGGAGGAGATTTTGAAAACCGGGGAAATCATTTACAGTGCGGAACCGGCAGCTTAAAGTTACCCTTTGGTGGGGGGTCAAGAAGTAACCTGCCTGTGCATACGCGCACGCAGACCAGGTTGGTCTGTGGAGCCGGCAAGACGATTCTCTGGGGATTCTCGGCAAGAGCAAGAAAGGACAAGTCGTTGAAAGAGAGGGTTGAAGAGGTCAAGGGCAATTCTCTCCAAAGTCAAGGGCAGACCCCGTTTCTTTCTCCATTATTTGCACAGGGAAAGTCATAATTTCATGGCTGGATTCTCTAGATTCTCGGAGGAAATGCTTGTAATGGCTATTATAAAGGAGTGCCGAGCTGAGGAGATGGAAGTCGCAAATCGGACTCAGGAAGAAAGCTTGGCATACTCTCAGCCAGAAATAAAAAAGCTTCTTGTCACTGAATTATGGGCTGTCCGTGGTAAGGCCAACGAGGTAAGGGTTAAACAAGTAGCCAGTCAATCCAAGTTACCTTTGACTTGGTTAGAAAAGATGCCGGCTATTAACGGCGAAAGTGGCACAGAAAAGCTGCGAGCTGAAAGAAGTGTGCTTTTATTGCGCGATAGAACCAGCCCCTTTATTGAACAGTTCCAGCATCCCATAGGGCGGTGTGCCAAATTTTATAAATTAACAGCATACAATAATTGTAACTTCTGGTGCGAGTATTGTTATCTCTATTTAACCTTCAGAACCAAGCCCGTTTCCACCCATTTCATAAACTATGAGAAAATGTATGACGAAATCGAAAGATTTGACAGGTCCCGCATTCCAAAATCCTTACGAGTTCTAAATCTTGGTGAACTTGGCGACCCTCTGGCAGTAGACTACATTACCGGCTTTGCAAAACACGTCATTCCCTTCATGTCCAAACACGCACCGCGGACTCGGCTGCTTTTCCTAACCAAAAGTGGCTGCGTGGATGAGATCCTTGCGCTTGACCACGGAGGGCAGTCAATTATCTCATTCAGCGTGAACACCGATAAGGTCTTTCAACAGTTAGAGCACAGGACACCTTCTCCTGAATCTCGTTTGGCAGCCGCGGCAAAAGTCCAGAAGGCAGGCTACGAAGTGCGCTTAAGAATTGATCCCGTCATTTTCTATTCTACCTGGGAGAAGGACTACACCTCGCTGGTTGACAAAATATTTCAATTTGTTCGCCCGGCCCGGATAACAATAGGTGAATATCGACCTTCCAACGGGCTTGCCAGCCATATCAGTTCGCGGTTCCCCGACTCTCCTTTATTGCGCGTCAACAAAACTCTGGTCAGGGAAGGCAGAAAGCTCAGGTACCCTAAAGCCCAAAGGATCAAAATGTTCAGAACAATCATCGAAGCGATAAAAAAGCGTGGAGCTGATGTCGAGATAGCTTTGTGTAAAGAGCAGCCACAAATATGGAAGGCCGTGGGGCTTGATATGAAGGGATTGTTGTGTAATTGCCTCGGTTAGATGGTTTGACAGGAACAGTGATCTGAAGTGTTGAGGATGGAGCAGGAGGGACGGCCAGCACATTATGAATTTGGATAGGGAAAGTTATATTTTTATGACCCCCTTTTGTCCCTCTATGATCTTTCATGACCCTATGATCTTTCTAATTCAAGCTGAGTATGACAGCAGCAACATTTTTAAATCGGATCAAGATCAGCCTCATGGTTCAATGCGTGAAAAGAACGGAAGGTAACCGGTGCCCACAATTGAAGAAATTGAAGCGGAGTTGGCAAAGGGATAAATTGGTGAGAAATGGAAAAGACAGATAAAGGAAAAAATAGTCTTCATATTAAGGATTGGCCCGAAGGGGATCGGCCCAGGGAAATGCTTTTGGAAAAAGGTGCGGGATATCTGAGCTTATCCGGCTTGTCCGGGTTAGGTAATGGGGAGGGTTAAACAGGAAAAAAGCAGGCAGGGTATTAGACGGACGAACGTGGGATGATATGCGGGCCTGGTATCACAGCAAAAACTTGCGGACCAGATAACTCGCGGGCAAC
>JABXJW010000077.1:0-1474 GCA_013375395.1 Desulfobacterales bacterium | reverse complement strand
GTCGTGGCTGATAATATTTGTTTGCGGTTGGACAATCCGCATCCCTTTTCGAAGATGAAGCCTGAACCTAAACCTTTTGATCCTTTTTTGCACGGAGTAGAGCACGACACTGTACGGAGATACTTATGGCCAGGAAAAAGAAACCAAATTTGAAGAAAGAAACAAATAATGGCGCCAATCGATGAGGAGATTGACAGGATTGCCGGAACATATCATGCATGGCGGGTGGAGAAAGATGCGGGAAAGTGGAGAACTGGATGAGGTGATTAAAAAGAATCTGGAGCTATTGGGGTTTGGGGAGTGAATTCAGATAAAGACAGTTCCTCTGAGCTTGTGTCGGCTATCCGTCCTTTGGTAAGGGAACTTGCCCGAATCAAAAAGCAAGCCGAAGCGCTGGGGCTATTTACCAACGACCGCGAACTCCTTGAGTGCACAGGATGCGATCTTGCCGAAAGTGTCACCTTCGACGGACGTCTGATGACATATCATCGAAACAGCGAAGATCCGGACGACTGCGGTCTGCGTTTTGAAGAACTATATGAAGAGACCTTCCGTTGTCCAGTTTGCGGAACTGAGTTGAAGGCGGTGTTTTTATGAACAAGCAGAAGGACATGTCGCTAACATTTGAACAACTGATTTCTTCCATCCGGCAGGTGCATGATCAACTCGCAGCTCAGGCAGGGCGGGCCGTCAATATAAGCCTGACGCTGAGGAATTGGGTGATCGGGTGCTATATCCGGGAATATGAGCAAAACGGTGCGGACCGGGCAAAGTACGGCGAAAATCTCTTCGCGAAGTTGAGCCAGCGGCTCAAGAAGAGCGCTTCTGTCGTGTATCATCCTCGCGAGTTGCGCAGGTGCCGCGAGTTCTATACCGCTTATCCTCAGATTCGGGGGACGCTGTCCCCCAAATTCGACCTCATTGTTCCCGACGCCATTCGGAAATCAGTGATTTCCGAATCTACCGCAGTGGCCACGCCGACAATTCGGGGGTCAGCGTCCCCCGAATTGCAGATCCCTCCCGAACGAGGTGATGAGTGAATCCGATCTCGAAGACCAGCTTCTGGACAAACTACAGGAGTTTCTTCTGGAACTCGGGCATGGGTTCTGCTTTGAGGCCCGCCAGAAGCGTATCCTCATCGGTGATACTCACGGATTTGTGGACCTGGTCTTCTATCACCGCATTCTCAAGTGCCATGTTCTGATTGAACTCAAAGTGGACGAGTTTAGCCACCAGCATCTTGGTCAGCTCAACACCTATATAAGCTGGTACAAAAAGAACATTATGACCGACGGAGACAACCCTCCTGTTGGCATCCTACTCTGTACGCAGAAAGACCAGCCGTTAGTAGAATATGCCCTGGCCGGTACGGACAACCAGCTCTTCGTCTCCAAATACCAGCTCGAACTACCAAAGAAAGAGGAGATGCAGCGGTTTCTTGCGCAGCAGTTGAAAGAGGTGGGGTGTGGGGAGT
>JABXJW010000396.1 GCA_013375395.1 Desulfobacterales bacterium | reverse complement strand
CCACACTGGATAATAGAGGGTTCCAGCCCTACCTCTTGCTTGCCAGCGAGCGTCACGGCAGAAACCCTCCACGAAAGGCGGATTAAGTAAGTAGACTCGCATCTTTCAAAATTTCCCTATCTTCAGCAACCAAACATTTAGGATGGTACTGGCTAAAACACGGAATTTCCAAACCCCTCTCCCTTATCGTTTCTAGCGGTTCTTGTTTAACGTTTCCAAGGCTCTTGTGGATGAACGGGCAAGCGTAAACGTCTCCCCAAGGCGTGAGGTAAACGGCTTCTTTCACGGCTCCGCAACCGTAACCGCCAAAGTTTGCTTCTAAGTCTCGCCGGAGAGGAAACCGTTTTTGCATGTTGTAGAACAGTTGCTTATCTTCTTCGTTCAACATGGCTTCTTCAGTGTTTCGCCAACCTCCAACCGAAACCGCCCATAAGCAGTTTACCAAAACGCCTTCTTCCTTAGCGAATGTAGCCAAATCCACGAATAGCTTCGTTCTCACGCTATAATGGGAAACAATGAAGTTCAACACGGGGCGAACACCTTGTACCAAGAGTAAAACGGCTTTGGCTAAGTCGCTTTCGCTGTTGACACTCAATATGAAGAGATCCACGCCAAGCTTTTTTAGTTCAACTATTTTTTTGGCGGTAAGCAAGAGTCCATTAGTCGTTACGGAAATGTAGTTTCTCTTGGGCTTGTACGCTTTAATCAAGACCTTCAACTCTTCGTAGTTTAATAATGGTTCGCCTCCTTGAAAGTCGAAGTGGTACGCGCCGAGTTTCATGGCTTGTTCGCAGAACCGTTCGTGACCGTCTAAAGTCATTTTTTGGTGGCTATGACTCTTCAAGACTTTGGCGAAGCAAAACGGACATGAAAGGTTGCAAAGGTAGTTGAAAGCCACATCCACATATTTGAGACGAGGCTTATTTTTGACCAAAACCGCAGTTAAGAACCAAATTATTCCGTAACCACCGACAATCTGACCGAAGAAAAGGGGAATGTCGCCGACCATTTTCTCACTTTCAATATGAACTTTTGGTAAACTCGGTAGAATCCAAACCCAAACCAGAATAAAACCAATTGCGAAAGCAGAGTTGACGACAATCCATCTCTTAACTAGCAAAATGTGTTTGACGAGCCGAAACATCAAGATTGGCTTGCGCCACCTAAACCCGTACTTTAAAAAGTAAAACATGGAATAGGATTGTGTTGTCTGCCTCCGCAACGTCGAAACCGAACTTACGGAACATCGCCACGTAATCCACAACTTTGTAGGGCAGCTCCTCCGCGTAAAGCCTCCCAGTCACACGCCAATACAAGTCTCGGACCTTTCGGGCTTTAGAGTCCAAGTTAGGTTGAACCAACAGCACGTATTTCTTGCTGACTCGGCACATTTCTTTGACTAACGGTTCCATGTCGCCGTAATGCTCAAGCAAGCCCTCGCTAAAAACCAAATCCACCGAATCGTCTTTCAACGGAAGGTTCCTCGCGTCCTCAAGGCTAACATTCAACCCTTTCTCCTTGCACAACTGCACGCTAACATCCGAATAGTCTACCCCCTTCGCATCCTTGAATAGCCCAAAAATCTTGGCAAGCGACCTTCCAGTTCCACAGCCAACATCCAAAATTGAAGCGTTATCGTCTAAGTTGCGAACCATCATGCGCAAGGCCGTCTTCTCAGCGTCCTCAAGTAATTTCAACCCGAAAGGATTCAATTTTTGTTGCCAAAGGCGGTTCCATTCTCCGCTCATCTTGCTCTTGCGAAAACCACGTTCAACCCGCTTCTAATTATGTCCTTGAAGTTTTGGAAACTGTTCATTTTCTTGGCAAACCTCAAAAATTGTTTTGGTCGCACATAAAACTCTTTCACAGCCGTCTCCCAACCCTTCGCTATGTCCTCAACCGATAAACCATCTTGCCAAAAAACGATTTCGTTGCCCGTCTGCGCGTTCCAGTCGTTCCATTTTTTGGGTACAATGTGGCAACGTGGGTGGTTTTCAACGATACATCTTAACTCGCTTCCAGGGTAGGGATGCACGATTTCAAAATCAACGTAGTCGGGGTCGAGACTCTTGGCGAAATCTATGGTTTCTCTAATCGTCTGTTTGGTTTCTCCGATATTGTTCACCATAAAGTAGGCTCTCACTTCCATGCCTATTCGTTTGCACCACGCAACGGCTTTTTTGGACTGCTCTAGCCGTATGCCCTTCTTCATAAT
>JABXJW010000076.1 GCA_013375395.1 Desulfobacterales bacterium | reverse complement strand
ATCTGCAGCGCTTTGCCTTTATGCTGGATCTTATGGCCTTCCACCTTCTGCCGGAGCCTTTCGGTTATCTGAAATGCATCCGATGCTTCTGTGTAATACAAAAGGACTGCAAACTCTTCTCCGCCGTATCTGGCCGCAAAATCGCTTTCCCTTGCCGCGTCTTCGATTAGGCCTCCCAGAGTGCTCAGTATGATATCACCCGTCTGATGGCCGTGAGTATCGTTGAATTTCTTAAAGTAGTCTATGTCCAGCAAAACGCACGATAAAAACTCGTGATACCGTTTGGCGCGCAAAAAATCCTTCTTCAGTTGCTCGTGGAAATATCGGTGGTTGTACAGGCCGGTCAGTCCGTCTCGGTTGGCCAGTTCCTGGAGCTGCCGATTTTTCTCCTCAAGGGCTTCGCGGAGCTCCTTCAGTTGCAACTGTATATTCACCCGGGCCGCCAATTCGCCCTCATCAAACGGTTTTGTCACGTAGTCCAAAGCCCCCATCTCAAGACCCTTCACCTTGTCTGCGGGCTCGGACTTTGATGTAAGCATAATGATTGGTATCTCCTTTGTGCTTTCCACTTCTTTCAACTGTTCGCACACCTGGTAGCCATCCATGACAGGCATGACCAGATCCAACAGGATGACGTCCGGCTTTTCAGATTTGGCTGCCTCCAGGCCGGCCACGCCATCCTGAGACAGGATGACCTCATGCCCCCGCTTGGTCAATATAGTTTTTGCCACATGCACAATCAATCGACTGTCATCTATAATTAGTATCTTGGCCATAGAACAATCCTTGCGACTATAGATCGAAATCCGGACAATGTCAGTTGTCCGTTGTTGGCAGTCATTGCAATTTCAGAGCCTTGAAATAACAATACCTGCTATATCTTCCAATGCAGCCACAACATCAGTCGCACCACGTTCGACAGCCGCGCCAGGCATGCCGAATACCACAGAGGTGGCTTCATCCTGTGCAATCGTAAAGGCGCCTGCCTTCTTCATAGCCAGCAGGCCGTCGGCCCCGTCATCTCCCATGCCTGTCAGCAGGACTCCTATGGCATTGCCCGCCGCAGTCTTTGCGACCGAGTGGAACAAGACATCTACCGAAGGCCGCTGGTGTTTGACCTGTCGGCTGTTTTGCAGCCGCACGAAATATCCCTTATGGTCCTTGTCCAGCGTGATGTGCCACCCTCCCGGCGCCATAAGCACTTTGCCTCTGTCAAGGCGATCCCCGTCCTCAGCCTCACTTATGTCCATAGGGAACAATACGTTCAAATGATCGGCAAAGGTCTTTGTATAGCGGGCCGGCATATGCTGGACTATGACAACTCCATCTATATCGAAAGGCAAGGATCCAAGCACTGTCTGTATGGCCCTGGTGCCGCCGGTAGAGGCCCCAATGGCGATGATCTTGTCTAAGCCTCTGGTTTGCGCCGAGGGCAAAGGTCCTTTGGGCTTGCCAAGCATGACGGACGGCTTGATTTTGGACCCGGCTGCCGCCCTTATCTTGGCGACAATCTCATGTTCCAATTTCCAAAGACCGCTGCCGGGATCCAGCGTAGGTTTGGCAACAAAATCAAAAGCCCCGGCATCCAGGGCTTCCATGGTGCGCATGCTGTTTTCGTGAGTATACGAACTGATCATGATCACGGGGAGGGGAAGGAAGCTCACAAGGCGTTTTAGAAAGGTAATCCCATCCATTCGAGGCATCTCAATGTCGAGTGTGATCACATCAGGCTTTTTTTCCACGATCATATCCTTTGCCTCAAAGGGTTCTGAGGCGGCGCCCACTACCTCAATATCAGCCTTTCCCGAGAGGATACTCGTCAGCACCGATTGCACGGTGGGTGAATCGTCAACAATGAGCACGCGGATCGGTTTCTGTCTTAAAATAGGATTACCCGTGATTTTTCCAGTCGTTTTTGGAAAACCCTTCTCTTGTATGCCTCTTCGTCTTGAAGAGATTGTCGGTCTTCTTTCATATCAAATCTTTTCAAGAGGACTCGATGATTATCGCTAAAAAACAAGATCTTTCTGCCTGTGTCCCCCCCAAGGTCCTCCTTCACTGTGGGGATACCCTCCAGCTCCAAGAATTTTTTTGCAAAACGAATATTGGAGCCGGTTACATCCCCGTCATTCTTTCTAAATTTCAGCACATTGCCGCCCCCAAACAACTTGGCCTGAAGCTCTTCTCTCCGTGCTCCTAATTTAATAAGTTCGCCGATCAACAACTCCATGGCAAATATGCCGTATCGGCCAACTTCAGAAGACAGCAGTTCATCAGGATGTACCATTCCCGGAAGCAAGAAATGATTCATCCCTGCCGCTTTTCTTTTCTTGTCGTAGATGCAGGCGGCGATACACGAGCCGACAATGGTGTGAAGCACCTCCCCATTTTTAGTGGCAAAATATTCACCTGCCCTGAGCACTATGACGGTTTTCTTCAGCTTGTGGCTGTAAAATCGGTACAATAGACGCCTCCGTTCCGATCATGTACCGTCCAGGATTTCAAGTTCTTCAAGACTCATGAGTCGATCTACATCCAACAGGATGGTAAGACCATCTTCTTTTTTCCCAATTGCTTTGATATACTCAGCCCTTATGCCGGGAGGGAGATTGGAGGCATCTTGAACTTCTTCGGGAAAGAGTTCCATCACGTCCGAAATCTCATCTACAATAACCCCCATGACTCTTCCCGATATCTCCATTACAATGATTATGTAGAAACGGTTATAGGTGGTTTGCGGAAGATTAAACTTTTCCCTCAGATCAAACACGGGTACAATAACCCCCCTCAGATTAATTATTCCCCTGACAAAGCCTTTTGTATTGGGAATAGGTGTGATCTTTTGATAACTCACGACCTCTTTTATCTTGAGGATTTCAATGCCATACATTTCTTCATCTAGTGAAAAGATGACATATTGTTTGATTTCGGACATCAAAATTCCTCGAATCCCTCATCCAGCTCTTTTTCTATCAAGTCTTCCGATTTGTCTTCAAGAGGGTGCTGTGTAGCCAAGTCTTCACGCAAGGGCTTTGTGACGGGGGGCGTGGTCCCTCGCCTGTCTCCCTTAAAAACCGGGATGCTCATGTCTAAACCGAGGCCTTCATCCTTAATGTCTTCCAGGTCGCCCAATATGAATTTGTCGGTCATAGCTTGCAGCACGCCTGCTTTTTCGTTAAGCTGTTCTGCAGCATTCGCCAGTTCATCGACCAATGTGACATTATGGTCAAGTACATTACCCATCTCATCAACCGCCCGCCCGATCTGCTCAACTCCTCTTGAGCTGTCCTGGGTGGCCACGGAGACCTCGCCGAGAGAATCGGAAACCTGCTTAATCGTTTTGACAATCTTGTTGAATCCGTTCTCCAGTTGCCCGACCCACTCTTTGCCGGTGCTGACTCTTTCCATGATATCCCGAACAAGGCCTTGAATGTCCTTGGACGCCTCCGAGCTTCTCTTGGCAAGGCTGCGCACTTCGTTGGCCACAACAGCGAACCCGCGGCCATGTTCTCCGGCTCGTGCTGCTTCCACCGCGGCATTGATCGAAAGGAGGTTTGTTTGAAAGGTTATTTCATTGATCAAATCCATCATCTCAACTATCTTGCGGCTGCCGTCCGATATATCGTTCATGGCCTGAGCCGTCTTTTCAACTGTTCCTCCACCCTCCACTGCCACTGCCACCGCCTCTTTTGAAAGGCCATCGGCCCGCTGGGTATTAGCGGCGTTTTGGCTGATATTGGATACAAGTTGTTGCACGGTTGCGCTTGTCTCTTCCACGGTGGCCGCCTGTTGCTGGGTGCGCTGGGAAAGCTCCTGGTTTCCTTCAGAGATGTGCTGGACTCCCCTGACCACTGTAATGGCGGCTTTTTTCGTCTGGCCGACAAGTTCCTTCATGTGGCCGCACGTGTCGTTGGTTCTTTGAACCAACTGATCCATTGCATCATCTTCACCACTAATTTGGGCCTTCGCCGTGAGGTCCCCCCGGGCAACCCTTCCCAGGATATCCGAAAGGCCTTCGACTCTTTGCTGCAAGTTCCTTTTTGATTCCTCCTCCTTCAGATAAGAATCTCTTAGCACGGATTCTGCTTCAACTTCCTTGGAGATGTCGCGCATAATTTCGAACGCACCCAGGATCTTGTCTGCAGAGTCCTTCAGGGGAGCTGCACTTGTCATAACAGGAACTTCATTTCCATCGGCGTTTTTCATGGCGGCCCTGAAACCAACGATGGCCTCTCCGGTTTTCATGGCCTTTTTCGCCGGGCACTCCGTACGGCACACATCGCTCCTGAATACCTCTTCGCAGGTCTTCTTGCCGCAAACATCATCGGCGCGGACACCGGCGAGTTTGGCGGCAGGATCATTGATATAGGTTGCCTTCATGTCAGGATCTACCATAACAAAAGGGTCTGAGATGCCCAGCTTGAGGCTGTTGGCATATTCTATACGGTCACGTATGTTTTTAATCATCTGGTTGAAATTCCGTGCCAACCTTCCAATGGAGTCCTGAGAATCATCATGGACTTTGGCTGTAATATCTCCGGCTGAAACCTGACCCGTCTTTTCTGCCAAGCCTTGAATGCGCCGGGTTACCAATCGGTTGAATAGAAAGTTTATTAGAAGTATTACCCCGACAATCTCTATACAGGAAGCTGCAATTAGGAAATTTCCGGCTGCAGCAAGCGACGAATAAATCTCTCCTACAGGGTGTTTGACAACCATGGCGCCCAGGACTTTTTGACTCTCACCATGGCAGTGGTGACAGGCGCTTTCATTCAAGAGTGGCTTTATTGTTACCAGGAAAGCATCCCCGTCCCTGGTTTCCATAAACGATTTTTTGGGCGACTGTCCCGAGCGTAATGCATCCGCAAGGGCCTTTTGGGTCTCTCTTTCCCACAAATATTGCGTGATGCCGGTATGAATGCGGTCTTCTTCCGAGGCATAGATGAGCTTCTGCCGGAAATCTGATATATAGACCTCGACGCCTTCCATATTTTTTTTGATCTGCTTCAGTTGCTCCTCAACCGTCTTGCTGTCTCCAACCGACATGGGATACTTGATGGCACTGTAAGTATTTTCGAGCATTCCCTGGCTCGATTCTGCAACCAGGTTCAAGGAGCTCTTGGTATGAAAAGACAAGGTCTGATAAAGGGATATCCCGGTAAACGCCCCGATCACCAGGATTGTCGCCACCAGTATCTTGACGCGAAGCCCGGTCTTTTTCAGCAGTTTATCTATCCAGTCTGTCATGAACCTCACCTCCAGCAGTCAACGGTCGCCCCACACAGCATCGGCCTGTATAGAAAAGGCTCATGGGTTGGCCTTTTCTTCACCTTCATCAAGTTGTACACCCTTGAAGGAATTCTCGAAAAACATTTCCTCCAGTCCTAAAAGATCCAATACAAGTGAGACCGAGCCATCACCCAAGATGGTGGCGCCGGCAATTCCCTTGACGCTACGGTAGTTTGTCTCCAGGGTCTTGACAATAATCTGTTGCGGTTCCAGGACTTCGTCTACAGGTATGCCGAATGCCCTTGCCCCTGTATCCAGAAAGACCAACGCGGCGACATGGCCGTTTGCGGCAGGCATACCTGTGTCGAGGATCTTTGTTATATCTACAAGGGGAAGATAATCGTCCCGAAATGGGTACATCTTTTCCTGGGCCCCAAAGCTCTTGACGAGTCCCTTGTCGAATTTTTCCGTTCCAACAATAGCCTGCAATGGCACCAGGTATGAGATGCCTTGCATCATTACGCGCAAAACCTCCATGAGGGAATATCTCAGTGGCAGGCATAAAGTAAAGGAAGCCCCTCTGTCCTTTTCCGTATGAATCTTTATAATGCCCCCGATTTGATCGAGCTGGGTCTTGACCACATCCATCCCAACCCCTCTGCCGGAGAGTTCCGTAACTCTTGATCTCGTGGAAAATCCGGACTTAAAGATAAAGGCGAGCAATGCCTCCTTGCTCAGAACCTGATCCGGCTTAATCCAGCCCTCCTCAAGTCCCCTCCGCTGAACGGATGCCAAATCGATCCCTCTGCCGTCGTCGCGGATCTCAACAAAGATTTTTCCTCCTCTCTGATACGCCTTGAATTCTATGATCCCCGCGGGCGGTTTTCCCTTTGCTTGCCTTTCTTCCGGAGTTTCTATGCCATGATCAACACAATTTCGGACAAGATGTTTCAAGGGGTCTGTAATATGTTCAATAACTTCTTTGTCCAATTCGGTATCCAGTCCGGTTGAGATTATATTGATCTGTTTGTTTTGTTGAAAAGCAAGATCCCTAGCAATACGTTGGAATCTCCGGAAGGTTCCTTCCAAAGGAAACATTCTAACCCGTGTGACTCGTTCCTGGAATTCTCGATTCACTTTAAGGAGATTTTGCATTTCTTCCATGAGTTCCGTCTGTCCGTGGCCGGTATATTTCTCCAACAACGTATGGACCTTTGAGATTCCGATCCCCATCTCTTCACCCAGGTTTACCAAGCTATTGATCTTTTCCACATCAACACGAATGGTTGTTTTGCGATAAACCGCACGGCTTTCCTCCTGCAAGGCCACGGCTTGGTCGAGCTCTTCAGACTGAATTTTTCCATCCTCTACCAGGATCGCGCCCAGCATCTTCTGTTTCTCCAGCGCATCGGTCAATACCTCTTGTGTGATCCGGCCCTTTTCCAAGAGGACCTCACCGAGTTTCCTGCCGGCAAGTTCCGTATCGACACCTTCCCGGTAGCGCTTGGTAATGTCTTCGATACTGATCTCGTTATCATCCTTGACGAACATAAAGACGTCTTCAAGCTCCTCATAAGACCGATTGGTCTTGATAATGATATGCCACGATACATAAAGATCGTACATGGAGAAGTCTTCAAAATCTGGAAGTTCGGAAAGATCTGCTGCCACCTGGACAAACTCACCCAATTCCGAAAGGCCCAACAGGAGGAGGAGCGGGTCCTGGCCGGAATAGAAAAGGTCCCTTCGGAACTTGAGATCGATCTTGTAAAAACTGAATTGTGCGGCTCCCCTGGGAGCTTCTGTGACCGGTGGATGAGGTTCCTCTTCGGCTGTGCTTATGGCCTCTACCCCCAGGTAGCGCTTTACCTGATCTTTTTTCTCGCCCAGAACCTCGGGGTCTGCTTCGGCCTCACCTTGAGATACCCTGTCTGCCATGGATCGAATAAAGTCGATTGAGCCCAAAAGAAGGGTGATAAGGTTCTTGGTAACTGCCAGCTTGCCGCTTCTAATACGTTCCAGCAGGGTCTCAAGAAGGTGGGCATAGTCTGAAATACAAATAAATCCCACCATGGCCGCACTGCTCTTTACGGTATGAACCGACCTGAAAAGTTGTTCTATGTCCGATGTGGATTTCGGTGTCGATTCAAGCGCCAGAAGGCTTTCTTCCGCCAATTTGAGCAGCTCGTCCGTCTCGGAGAAGAAAATCTGTAGGGTCTCGTCTTGTTCGCTCATTTAGGCCACACGACTTTTTTTACAGCCCACAGGAGCTGTTCGGCTTGAAAAGGCTTCAACAGCCATCCCGATGCCCCTGCAGTCCGTCCCTTTTCTATCACAGATTCCTCGGATTCGGTTGTCAGGACCAAGATGGGAACAAACTTGAATTCGGTCTCTTTTACTTTGGATATAAAAGTAATCCCATCCATTTTCGGCATATTAACGTCGGTTATGATCAGAGATAAAGACTTATCCTTGTTTTTCATGGATTTCAGTTTCTTTAGGGCATCTTTACCATCCATGGCTTCTGTTACCTTGTATCCCGCATTGCGCAGGCAAAAAGAAACCGAAGACCTAACTGTGGCCGAATCATCTACAAACAAAATGTGTTTTTCCATCTTGGCGTCTGTCATGTCACATTAATGTTGTTTTGAAACCGCTAAGGGACAGGATGTGTTCCAACTCATCAGAGATTGCTGAAATCCGCAACTTCCCTTCAGGCTCCAAATGTTTCTTGAAGGCGATAAGCAACTGGAGGGCTGCAGTGTCAATAAATCTGACACCGGCAAGCGAAATGGTATGCTCCTGACCGGGTTTGAGAGTCTTCTCCAGAAAAACTCTGAGATCTTCCAGTTCGTGAATGGAGAGTTCCCCGCGAAGGCAGTACGTGCCGTGCTTGTCCCGTCTTCTACTGAAGTTTTTCGCGCTCATTTATAACCCCTTGTAAGCATTGAAAATATTGTAACACGCATCCGTGGAAAAGCATGGCTCAGCTTCACAGCAGCAGCTTCCGCGAGACCTTTGCATAACGTCCATATTGTCATTGAGAGCGTAAGTAAGGCAATCTCTAACGATTTGACATTCTAAAAAGATTGCCACGTCGTCCGCCAAAGGCGGACTCCTAGCAATGACGTAAAAGCAATTATTCAAAGGTCTCTCCGCTATTGCCGGGACAGACCGCGCTTTAGGAGATAAAAGCAAGCTGCGTGCCAAAACAGCCTGTCTCGCGCTTCTTATTTATGATGGTCTCGTAAAAAGCTCCAAATTAGACGGCAAAGTAAAAAGCTCCAAATTCAAGGCGCGCAAATCCTGAGGAATGAGGCGTACTTATGGTACGCCGCAGTGACGAAGGATGCAGCGCAACGCAGAAGTTGGACTTTTTACGAAGCCGTCATTTATGATTTTTAATGCACTGTCCGCTTGCGTTGGAAAGATCCTTTTCGGCCCGACGCACCTCTTTTACAAAGGCCCTTACCTTCCGGCAGTCCTTTTTGAACCGCACAGGTCTTTGGCTGCCGTCCAACGCATTGGTTCCTGTGCAACTGTCCGCACCAAAAGGTTTCACGGCCGTCACAGCCTCGTAGACATTTGCCGGTGACAGCCCTCCGGCTAGAATGACAGGAATTGAACTTGACCCTACAAGTCTTTCTGCTTCGGTCCAGTCGCACGTGCGTCCGGTGATGCCGATGTAACCTTCCACCGGCTCGCTGCCGAGCCATGTGTCGGTCAGAAAATAATCACTTACTGCCTCAAAACGCCCGGCAATTTCAAACGTTGGAACCCTTTGTCTGCTTTCTGGCGTGGCAATGGGAACAGAGCGCATAATTTCGATTTCCGGGAATCGCTCTTTTACGCAGATCTGGAGCTCAACAGAAGGCTCGCAGTCGATCATGCGACCGTCGTCGCAGGTGAAACTTTCGCAAAAATGTATGATATCCGGCTGATAATACTCAATGGCCTGAAACAAGACCCCTTTGGCATTGAATAGCGGGATTAAGCTATGCTTTACCCGGGCTTCCCTTGAAACAAGGATTGCCTCCCTTACGGCCGGAACCTTCCAATTCTCTTCAGACAGTATTACGCTTCCGATGCGGTCGACACCCAGCTCGATAACCTCTTCAGCCTCGCTGGGATCTTGTATCTCGTAGATTTGAACTTTGATTCTTGTCATTAGGCGTAGTCCCTCAGTTGCAGAATTTCGTGTTTTTTCTGGTAAAAATCCTAACCCGGACAAGCCGGAAGCAGCCAAGGATTGGTTTAAGACTTGGAAAATAAAATCAAATCTAACTCGAACAAGTGCCTAAAGTGAACTAAAGTTGAAAGTGCCTAAAGTTAAGGAATGCGCTTTCAGCGCAACCTGTTTTTAAAACTGACCACGCCAAAGGCGTGCACATTAACTTTAGCTCACTTTAGACACTCCAGGCACTTTAGCTCACTTTTTTGTCGAACATGGCCATAATTTTCTGCCAGAAAAAACACGAACTTCACAACTAAGGAACTAAAAGACAATCACGAACGTCCTGATTTTTCGATCCAGGTCCGAAACATATTGCAAAAAGCTCTTGCATCGGGGCCGGCACGAAGTTGTTCCAGGCTATATTTCATCTTTAGGGACCAGTTTGGATATTCTCCGGTGGTTCCCGGTAGGTTTTGCTGCTCAAGTGTCTTGAACAGGTCTTCCTGGCTCAAAACAAACAGTTTGGCTTGTGTCATGGCAAGAAAGCCCACCACGGCATTGTGAATCTCCGCCGTGAGTTCAGGATAAGCATTTGGGTCTTTGGCGCAGCCTGCTGGAAGCAGGCCCAGGTCATGCATGATCTTCAACAACTTCTTCTTGTCAGCCTCTCTTTCGGCCGCAGCTTCGATCATAGCCTGGTGGCTGTCAAACATGCCAGCCTCCTTGCGAATTTCGATATCCCTGTGCGTCCAGTATCCGGCCAATGTGGGCAGATCGTGGGTTGTAACCGTCACAAGCGCCAATTCAGGATAGTCCTGTGGACGAATAAAGTCTTGTCGATCGTCCCTTTCAAAATAAAGGAGCCTGTATGAAAAGATGTTGGCCTCACTCAATGCCTCCCGTATATATGCCGGCACAGTGCCGAGGTCTTCTCCGATGATGACCACTCGGTTTCGAACACTCTCCAGTGCGAGAATCTTGAGCAGATCTTCAAAGGGCTGTGATATGTATGCCCCTTTTGTTGGCAGCTCACCCTCCGGGATGCAATAGAGGTGAAAAAACCTCATGGCGTGATCGATCCGCAAGGCGCCCCCGAAGGCACAGTTTTTGCGAATCTCTCTGACAAACAACTCATAACCGGTCTGCCGGAGTCTTTCAATGTTGGGCGGGGGGAAACCCCAGTCCTGACCGTTCTGTGAAAACGCATCCGGAGGTGCCCCTACCCGGGCCTGAGGAATGAAAAAGTCCTGATAGGCCCAAAAATCAGCGCTGAACCGGTCGATGGCAAGGGCCAAATCATGGTACAGCCCAATACACATTCCCCGCCTTTTTGCATGCTCCTGCACTTGACAAAGCTGCTTTTCCAGCTGCCATTGTACGTACTTGTAAAAAAGGATCTCCATCCGGTGTTCCTGTCGAAATTCTTGTACTGCCTCAGCATCAGGTTTGTGGTATTCCGGGGGCCATTGCAGCCAGGTCCACATCTCCTGGTTGCTGGAGCGCATGGCTGAATCCAGAGCGCAGAATGTGGCAAATTTGTCCAGCAGATCCCCCTCTTTTTCGATATAGTCTTCCAGTTCGCTGCGCCTGGTCGATCTTATGCCCGACTTGTTCCAATGATTCTTGAGAAAGATGTGAAAGATTTGCATCAAAACCTTTTCCTTCAGCACGGCAACCTTTTCATATTCCACCGTTTTTGAAGACCTGAGTTCGGACAGCAACTTCTGGGTTTCCGGCGCCTCGACCAGGGCCTGCGCCTCTGATGAATCTTGATAATCCTGAATTGCAGGAATATGCAGGTATATAAAATTACGGTAAAATCGGCTTAGGGGCAGATATGGGCTCGTGTTAAAAGGCCGGCGGTTAGAGATGGCATGGAGCGGATTTAAAGCGATAATGCCCCCGCGAAGCTCATCTACCACCCAATCCGCCAAATCTTTGAGATCGCCGAAGTCGCCGATGCCCCAATTTCTATCGGAACGGAGCCCGTAAAGACTTACGGCAATGCCGGCAGTGCGTCCATCTCCCTGCAACGCAGGAGGCATGTATGCTTTATCAGGGCATACGGCAACAAATATGTCTTGGGACTTGTGCTCATCGCCCATGGAGACCGAAAGATGAAACCGGTAGTGGCCGATGGCCTGAAGTTGTGGAAAAGGTATGCCAAAGCGGTGGAAAGTTGTGTTTCCCGGTTGAATGGCTCCGGAGTAGGACACGTCCTTTTGGGTGCAGGAAAAAGTGTTCTTTACGCCTTGTTCATCTGTAACGGCTAAAAAGACCTTCAGCCCGTCGGGCGCTGCCCCTTGCGCTTCGAGGGGCAGTTGAAAAGCAAGTTCCTTTGGAAGGTCGGAAAGAGTTGCGACAATGGCAGGTTCTGCAAGATGGGATGAGCCTTGTTCCAGTCTGGCGAGCCATGCCTCCTCGGCCTGCGCAGGGGTATCAACCGTCACCCCCAAGGAGTCGAGGATCTTCTTTTTGGTTTCCATAGTTGTAGACTGGACACGGCCCCAATTGTCGATGTATTCCGGTTCGATGCCATGGGCCTCGGCCAATTTACCGATGATCGCTTCGTATGACAGGGCGCCTCTTTTCATTCTTGGTGATCTCGCAAAAAGTCCAAATTAGACGGCAAAGTAAAAAGCTCCAAATTCAAGGCGCGCAAATCCTGAGGAATGAGGCGTACTCATGGTACGCCGCAGTGACGAAGGATGCAGCGCAACGCAGAAGTTGGACTTTTTACGAAGCCGTCATTCTTATCCAAATATCAATTACCTCTTGCACCGTCAACGAAGAAACTCCCCAAACGGGCTTGACACAGGAAACCATGCGGGCCTATGCTTGTAAAAAAAGAACGGAGAGTTCGCAAAAATGTTTTTCAAGCTTTTCCTCGCCTTTACCCTCATCCCCTTTGTCGAAATCTATCTTCTGATAAAGATCGGAACCTATGTTGGCGCCTTCAACACGGTTCTTATTGTGATCTTGACAGGCGTTCTCGGGGCTTCGCTGGCCAAGTACGAGGGGATTAAAACTATGATCAGGGTCAGAGATAGTCTGAATCGTGGTGAGCTGCCTGCAGAGGAAATGCTGGATGCCATGTTGATATTTGTGGCAGGCATTGTCCTGCTGACCCCGGGATTTGTCACTGATCTGGCAGGTGTCGGGCTCCTGGCGCCGAAGACGAGGTATTGGTTCAAACGGTGGCTGCGGAAAAAGTTTGACGAATGGATTTCAAAAAACAAAGCGGATATAGTGATTTTCTAAAGGAACACTTGAGGGGTTGCCCTTAAGTATGCGACATTTAACACTTAACACTGTTCTTCCTTCCTATGCTGGCCTGCCCTTCCCCTTCCCGGAATGTACACGAAAATGAGTGCATGCCCTATCACGCAAATTGTTTCCTTTCTTTTTCTTTCCCATGAAGCACCTTCCCTACGGCATCAGAGAGAAACGGCAGTATCATTCATCCAAAAAAAGTAGATAACAGGAGGCCCCGACGCGGCGTCGAAATAATCAAGCGAATGGACCTGCTGGAGCGCCAAGAAAGTGAGTGTACATTTCTTCTCTAAATTCTTCCACTGCTTCAAGTATTTCAACCATGTTGAGATCAATTTTCAACGTAGAAGCGATCGGTTCCAACATCTTCAGGTTATCATGCTTACTGACCAATATCCGTTCAGGTAATATTCCGATTTTTTGGACAAAATCCAATAGGCTCTCCTGGAATTCAGACAAGGACTCCCACGGTGGAGCCAACCAGTTATGCAGCGCCATGCCGCTTGAATGGTCTAAGACAACCAGCGTTCGGGGGAAAAACGGCCTGGCCCCCTCTTGAACGGCGCCGGGGAAGTAAAAGGTATCAATCTCCCAGATTCCTTCCCTGGAGGAAATCTCCTTTTTTAGCCTCCGAAGGCGGATTTCATCCGTGGCGCCCACAGTAAGATGTGCCTTTTCCGGAGCCGGCGGCACCATCCACACATCTTTCCAGTCCCCATCTGCGTCTCTTGACTTAGGCACTCTGACCATCATCACCGGCCCTTCTTTCTTGGGAGTGAGGAGATCCCTATCTTTCTTGAAACGCAAGGCTACATCGATTGCCTGCTGCAACGCTATCGTCAAAAATCCGGCCTCATCTTTTGTCAAGAACCACGGAACATATCCAGGCCGGTAGCTTCGAAACCGAGGCCATGCGTTGCGGCCCCTGAACTTCAGGCCAAGCTTCTTTATCGTTTGCAGATCCTCTTTTGCAAGGGCGCCCCTGTCTTCAAATGAAGCCATCAGGCACTCCTGAACATGCATGGCGTCAGGATCGCCTTCGCCAATTTCTCCTGATTGAATCCTTAAGTAGCCCTTCAGCCCTTCTGACCCAAGGTAGACGGCAAGCGCGAATACCTCCCCCAGTTGGCCCATGATGCAGCAGTAGCCGATGTCTCCGTTTTGGGGGTTTTGAACCCCGAAAAGATCGGCATCCGACATCCAGGTCCAGGGCTTGATCTGCTTGAAATCTCTTGCGGACTCATACAATTTTTGCCAGTCGTTCAATGATGGTGCACGGCTGCTCATTTTCACATCTTTCCCTTCTTCTGTTTTGGCATCTCGTTGTAAGGTTCTCCCAAGACTCAAGAGCAAACCTGGTTCTTTTGTTGACCCTTTCCCCCTTTTCTTTTTTTTCGTTCCAATGAGGCTTACAGCTCGGAGGTTACGAGTCGTAAGGCCCTTCAATCCCTCAACTACTCGACCACTCGACCAAATGCGGAGCTAAGTTCGATCTCCTATTGCACCCGTGATTTGACTCCTGAGTTTATGACACCAGTTTCATGAATCAATTCCCACTGACAAAAACCCCATATAAGTTGCACCAGAACCTCCACCCAGTACCACCCCAAAAATGCCAACATTCCACAGGTATCTCGGATTTCACACTAACATGAGTCAAGAGTAGACTTGACCCCCTGCTAGCCCTGTTGTTTATGCGACATTAGGGTTCATTTACGACCTTTAAACAAAGTGCATCCACCGTACCGGGCATCGCATAGTTTCATCGTCTTAGTTTTTGGGTAATGAGAATCGATTTCCTGCAATGGAACACCCTCATGTTCAAGTTGAAAACCTTGCCCCCTCAAACTTGAAACAATGTCTGTTGTGCTCGAATGAATAGTAAATCTAGTTACTGGGAAAATGAAATCAGGACACTCAAACACAATAAATATAACCCCACCTGGTTTTAGTATCCTCCAGGCCTCCTTAATAAATCGAGGCACTAACTTACGCGCCTGGAATGGATCAGGCATATTGACAGTTACCATATCAACGGAATCAGGATATATCCCTGTTTCTGCCGCATCACAAACTACTACGCCTTCGGGAATGCTAGACAACGCTTCGGCTGTATAAGAGAATGGGTCAAATCCAATAATGACCTCTTCTGGATGTTTTTCTTGATAAGCATTCAAAAATTCCCCATCTCCAGTTCCGAAATCCACAACTTTCTTAGTTCCGCTTGCGGCATTAAACATCTCGACTGTTTTACGATTTCGCTCACTTAATCTTACCTCTGCTAATCTCTTCTTGGCAAAATCTGCTTTCATTTTTTTTGCCGCTACAAAGCCAAAAATGGGTAGCAAAACAGAAGAAAACAGAAGGGTCAGGTCTCAACTTTCAACACAAATGTGCAATGTTGAGACCTGACCCTTCGGTTTTTCCTTCCGCACTGGTTTTGTGAGGGCGCAACCAGCCATTATCCACCCATTGCTTCAAGGTCATTTGCGTTCCCTATTATGAAATTTTTGAGCGCTTCAAGTACTTGGGTGATGAAGTGTTCCCTGTTTGCCCTTCGTTTGATAAATTCATCCACACTTAGAACGTGCGGGTTGATTTCTCTGCCAATCTGTTCGGAAACCCCTGACAACATTCCGGTGAGTTGCCTCAGACCCAGTTTGCCGATGACCATTAGATCCACATCACTTCCAGCCGTTTCTTCATGGCGGGCAATGGACCCGAATACAAACGCTATGTTAATGTTGGAATCCTCTCTTAATGCGTTTTT